>NZ_JBIDCA010000007.1:0-484980 GCF_043204345.1 Streptomyces sp. NPDC047917 | reverse complement strand
CGGCAGGCGGACCTGCCGCTGTATCTGGGCTCGTACCCGATCACTCCGGCCTCCGACATCCTGCACGAGCTCAGCAAGCACAAGAACTTCGGGGTACGCACGTTCCAGGCCGAGGACGAGATCGCGGGGATCGGGGCGGCGCTGGGCGCCGCGTTCGGGGGTTCCCTCGCGGTCACGACGACGTCGGGGCCGGGGGTGGCGCTGAAGTCGGAGACGATCGGCCTGGCCGTCTCCCTGGAGCTCCCGCTCCTGGTGATCGACATCCAGCGCGGCGGCCCGTCCACGGGCCTGCCGACCAAGACCGAGCAGGCCGATCTCCTCCAGGCGATGTACGGGCGCAACGGCGAGGCCCCGGTCCCGGTCGTGGCCCCCCGCACCCCGGCGGACTGCTTCGACGCCGCACTCGACGCGGCACGGATCGCACTGACCTACCGCACCCCCGTCTTCCTGCTCTCCGACGGCTACCTCGCCAACGGCTCCGAGCCCTGGAAGATCCCCCAGGCCGGGGAACTGCCCGACCTGCGGGTCCGGTTCGCCACCGGCCCCAACCACGAACTCGCCGACGGCACCGCCGTGTTCTGGCCCTACAAACGCGACCCGCAGACCCTGGCACGCCCCTGGGCGGTCCCCGGCACGCCCGGTCTCGAACACCGTATCGGCGGTATCGAGAAGCAGGACGGCAGCGGCAACATCTCCTACGACCCCGTCAACCACGACCTCATGGTCCGCACCCGCCAGGCCAAGATCGACGGCATCGAGGTCCCCGACCTCGAAGTCGACGACCCGGCCGACGCGCGCACCCTCGTCCTGGGCTGGGGCTCCACCTACGGCCCCATCACCGCAGCCGTCCGCCGGCTCCGCGCCGCCGGACAGCCCATCGCCCAGGCCCACCTGCGCAACCTCAACCCCTTCCCGAAGAACCTCGGCGAAGTCCTGGAGCACTACGACAAGGTCGTCGTCCCGGAGATGAACCTCGGGCAGCTCGCCACCCTGATCCGGGCCAGGTACCTGGTGGACGCCCACAGCTACAACCAGGTCAACGGCATGCCGTTCAAGGCCGAACAGCTCGCGACGGCACTCAAGGAGGCCATCGATGCCTGACACCAATGAACTCCTGCACCTGGTGCCCAAGGCCGAGGCCGCGCAGTCCATGAAGGACTTCAAGTCCGACCAGGAAGTCCGCTGGTGTCCTGGCTGCGGTGACTACGCCGTGCTCGCGGCCGTGCAGGGTTTCATGCCCGAACTCGGCCTGGCGAAGGAGAACATCGTCTTCGTCTCCGGGATCGGCTGCTCCTCCCGCTTCCCGTACTACATGAACACCTACGGGATGCACTCCATCCACGGCCGCGCCCCCGCCATCGCCACCGGACTCGCCTCCTCCCGCCGCGACCTGTCCGTCTGGGTCGTCACCGGCGACGGCGACGCCCTCTCCATCGGCGGCAACCACCTCATCCACGCCCTGCGCCGCAACGTGAACCTCAAGATCCTCCTGTTCAACAACCGGATCTACGGCCTCACCAAGGGCCAGTACTCCCCCACCTCCGAAGTCGGCAAGATCACCAAGTCGACCCCGATGGGCTCCCTCGACGCACCCTTCAACCCGGTCTCCCTGGCCATCGGCGCCGAAGCCTCCTTCGTCGCCCGCACCATCGACTCCGACCGCAAACACCTCACCGGCGTGCTCCGCGCCGCCGCCGACCACCCCGGCACCGCGCTCGTGGAGATCTACCAGAACTGCAACATCTTCAACGACGGCGCCTTCGAAGCCCTCAAGGACAAGGAACGCGCCCAGGACGCGGTCATCCGCCTCGAACACGGACAGCCCATCCTCTTCGGCACCGACCACACCAAGGGCGTCGTCCGCGACCCCGCCACCGGCGACCTCCAGGTCGTCACCGTCACCGACGACAACCGCTCAAGCGTCCTCGTCCACGACGCCCACAACCCCTCACCCACCACCGCCTTCGCCCTCTCCCGCCTCGCCGACCCCGACACCCTCCACCAGACCCCCATCGGCGTACTCCGCGACATCGACCGCCCCGTCTACGACACCCTCATGGCCGAACAACTCGACACCGCCGTCGAACAACACGGCAAGGGCGACCTCGCCGCACTCCTCACCGGCAACGACACCTGGACCGTCGCCGACTAGGCCGTACGCCTGCGGATCGAAGCCGGATCGGAAGCGCCGGACGGGCTGAATTTCGGCCTGTCCGGCGCTCGCGTCCCGGGTGGGCGGCCGGCCGCCACGCACGATGTGCCCATGACCCTGGACCGTCCCGCGTACCGCATCAAGAAGCGTCTGCTCGGCAAGCCGCTCACCACCGAGCGCATCAGCGAGGAGAAGCTGAACAACCGGACGGCGCTCGGGGTGCTCGCCTCCGACTGCATCAGTTCGTCCGCGTACGGCTCCGAGGAGATGCTCCGGGTCCTCGTGCCGGTCGTCGGGGCCGCCGCCTTCACCCTGCTGATGCCGGTGACCGGCGCGATCCTGCTGGTGCTGCTGCTTCTGACGCTCTGTTACAGCGATGTCGTCATGATCTACACCCGGGCGGGCGGCTCCTACGTGGTCGCGCGGGAGAACTTCGGTCCGGACATCGCGCAGATCGCCGCCGTGGCGCTGCTCGTCGACTACATCGTCACCGTCGCCGTCCAGGTCTCGGCGGGGACCAACGCCCTGATCTCACTGGCCCATCTGGTCGGCGGCGACTTCACCGGCCTCGACCACCTCCAGATCCCGGTCTCCGTCGGGGTCATCGTGCTGCTCGCGTACGGGAATCTGCGCGGGATCCGCGAGGCGGGCCGGGCCTTCGCGCTGCCCGCCTACCTCTTCATGGCCGCCGTCGGTCTCGTCCTTCTCGCCGCCGCGGTGCGCGGGCTCACCGGCGAGCTGCCGCACGCCGACCTGCACGCCGCCGGGGTCGTACCGCTCGGCACCCCGGGCGACGGCTGGCTCTACGGCGCCTCGCTCTTCATCGTGCTGCGCTCGTTCGCCAACGGCGGCTCGTCCCTCACCGGGCTCGAAGCGATCTCCAACGGCATCTCCGCGTTCCGCGAGCCGCAGGGCCGCAACGCCCGCCGCACCCTGATCGCGATGAGCTGTGTGCTCGGCGTGCTGGTGCTCGGCGTCTCCACGCTGGCGCACTTCACCCATGCCGTCCCCTACATCGACGGCACCCCGACGGTCATCGCGCAGGAGGCCCACATCGCCTTCGGCGGCGGGCCGGTCGGGACGGCCGGACTGGTCTTCGTACAGCTGGCGACCGCGCTGGTCCTCTACACCGGGGCCAACACGCCGTTCACCGGCTTCCCGTTCCTCGCCAGCTTCGTCGCCGAGGACCGGTTCCTGCCGCGGCTGCTGACCCGGCGCGGGCACCGGCTGGCGTTCTCCAACGGCATCATCGCGCTGATGGTCGTCTCGCTGGCGCTGCTGCTGGTCACCGGGGCCAGCGTGGACAAGCTGGTGGCGCTGTACGCGATCGGCGTGTTCACCGCCTTCACCATGGCCGGGGCCGGTCTCACCGCGTACCACCTGCGGCGCCGCGAGCCGTACCGCCGGGTGAAGATCGCGGTCAACGGGCTCGCCGCGGTGATCTCGGCCGCCGTCGTGCTGATCTTCGCGGTCACCAAGTTCACCGAGGGTGCCTGGCTGGTCGTGGTGGTCTTCCCGCTCGGGGTGTGGGCGCTGATCCGGATCAACCGCGAGTACCGCCGCGAGGCGGCGGCGCTGCAGAGCCTCCAGGCGCCGGGGGCCGACCGGCCCCGGGACCTGCGCCATCGGGTCTTCGTCCTCGTCGAGACGCTGGACCTGGCGACGATCAAGGCGCTGCGGTACGCGCACGAGCTGCGCCCGGACGAGATCCGGGCCGTGCACTTCGCGATCGACGAGGCGTACGGCAGGCGGCTGGCCGCCCGGTGGGAGGCGACGGCCGCCACGTCCGTGTCCCTGGAGCTGGTGGAGTGCCCGGACCGGCGGCTGCGCCATGCGATGAAGGAGCTGGCCGCCCGCACCACCGAGGACGGCAGGACCTCGCTGACGGTGCTGGTGCCGCGGCGGACGTACTCCAATGTGCTCGGCAAGCTGCTGCACCGGGGCACGGGCGAACAGATGGCGAAGACGCTGGCGGCGCTGCCGCACGTGGCGGTGACCATCCTGCCGTTCGACGTGTCGCGTGCGCTGCGTGCGCTGGAGGAGGGGCGCGCGCCTCAGCCGGACTGACCGCGCGGGTCCTGGGAGGCGTGCGTGCTGCGCTCGTCGTACGCCTCGCGCGCCGCCTGCACCGCGCTCAGCCGGTGCTCGGTCCAGCGGCCCAGTGCACACACCTGCTCGGCGGCCTCCCGGCCCAGCTCGGTGAGCGAGTAGTCGACCCGGGGCGGGATCACCGGCTTCGCCTCCCGGTGCACGATGCCGTCGCGCTCCAGTGTCCGGAGGGTCTGGGTCAGCATCTTCTCGCTGACGCCGCCCACCTCGCGGCGCAGTTCGCTGAAGCGGTACGGGCGCTCCAGCAGCACGGCCAGGACCAGGACGCCCCAGCGGCTGGTGACGTGTTCGAGCACCAGCCGGGAGGGGCACATCTGCCCGTTCATGTCGGGCCACCGGCCCCGGTCGCTTACGTTCACACCAGTACCTTACTTCAAAGTGGGTACTTTCCATTGGTAAGTGCACCCCTTACGGTGAGTACTGCGAGCCCGAACAAGGACAAGCGCCACCGAAGAGGAGAAACCCCCCATGAGCATCGTCGTCACCGGAGCCACCGGAGAGCTCGGCCGTCTGGTCGTCGAGCAGCTGCTGACCACCGTGCCCGCGAACGGGATCGCCGCCGTCGTGCGCGACGCGGAGAAGGCGGCCCCGCTCGCCGCCCGCGGCATCGAGCTCCGCGTCGCGGACTACAACCGGCCGGAGTCCCTCAAGGACGTCTTCCGGGCCGGCGACCGGGTCCTGCTCATCTCCGGCAGCGAGGTCGGCCGGCGCGTGCCGCAGCACACCGCGGTCATCGGCGCGGCGAAGGCGGCGGGTGTCGCCCAGCTCGCCTACACCGGCATCCTGGGCGGCCCCGAGGCCGACTTCCGGCTGGCCGAGGAGCACAAGGCCACCGAGCAGCTGATCCTCGACTCCGGGCTGCCCCACACCTTCCTGCGCAACGGCTGGTACACGGAGAACTACACGGCCAACCTCGCCCCGGTCCTGGCGCACGGCGCCGTCGTCGCCAACGCGGGCGACGGCCGGGTCGCCTCCGCCACCCGCGCCGACTACGCCGCCGCGGCCGCCGCCGTACTGACCGGCGAGGGCCACCTCGGCGCGGCCTACGAGCTGAGCGGCGATGTCGCCTGGTCGCTGGCGGAGTACGCGGCGGAGATCTCCAGGGCCACCGGCAAGGAGATCGCGTACCGGAACGTGCCCGCCGCCACGCACCAGGAGATCCTGGTCGGCGCCGGTGTGCCCGAGTTCTTCGCGGACATCCTCGTCGACGTCGACAAGGCGATCGAGCGCGGCCTGCTCGCCACCACGAGTGGCGATCTGGCCCGGCTGATCGGCCGCCCGACGACGCCGCTCGCCGAGACGGTGGCCGCCGCGGTGGCCACGGCGTAACACCGTTCCCTCGCACCCCAGGGGCCCCGTGTCATGACCGTATCCCGATACGGGCATGACACGGGGCCCCTCCCGGAGCTACCTTCATGCAGTTGACACAGACATGCCTGGAGGGCCCGTGAAGGGGATCGACGAACAGCGGGCGGGACTTCTGTCCGGCATCGGCGCATACGGACTGTGGGGACTGGTCCCGCTCTTCTGGCCCCTGCTGAAGCCCGCCGGCGCGATCGAGATCCTCGCGCACCGCATGGCCTGGTCCCTGGTGGTCGTCGCCATCGCGCTGCTGGCACTGCGCCGCTGGTCCTGGATCGGCGAGCTGATCCGGCAGCCGAGGAAGCTCGGTCTGATATCGGTGGCCGCGGCCACGATCACGGTCAACTGGGGCCTGTACATCTGGTCCGTGAACAACGGTCACGTCGTCGAGGCGTCGCTCGGCTACTTCATCAACCCGCTGGTCACCATCGCCATGGGCGTCCTGCTCCTGGGCGAACGGCTGCGCCCCGTGCAGTGGGTGGCGGTCGGCACCGGCCTGGCGGCGGTACTGGTGCTGGCGATCGGTTACGGACGGCCGCCGTGGATCTCGCTGATCCTGGCGTTCTCCTTCGCGACGTACGGGCTGATGAAGAAGAAGGTCAACATGAGCGGCCTGGAGTCGCTCACCGCCGAGACCGCGGTGCAGTTCCTGCCCGCGCTCGGCTATCTGCTGTGGCTGGGTGTCCGGGGCGAGTCGACGTTCACCTCCGACGGCGCCGGCCACGCGGCGCTGCTCGCCTCGACGGGCCTCGTCACGGCCGTGCCGCTCGTGCTGTTCGGCGCGGCGGCGATCCGGGTGCCGCTCTCCACCCTGGGCCTGCTGCAGTATCTGGCGCCGGTCTTCCAGTTCGCCCTCGGCATCGTCTACTTCCACGAGGCGATGCCGCCGGAACGGTGGGCCGGTTTCGCGCTGGTGTGGCTGGCGCTCACGCTGCTGACGTGGGACGCGCTGCGGACGGCACGGCGGTCGAGCGTCCAGGTGCGCGAGGCCCGCCGGGCGGCGCGGCAACAGGCACCGCGCCCGAACCCGTCGGCCGACGAACCCGCCCCACAGGCCCAGATTTAGTTACCTGGTTGCCTTTTTGACTCGGTTGCGTTTTCCTGGGCGTCAACGGACCACGACCGAGGAGCCCGCATGCCTGCGACCCCACCTGCCACCACGCCCGTACTGATCGTCGGCTCGGGCCCGACCGGCCTGACGCTCGCCTGCGATCTGGCGCGCCGCTCCATCGGCGTACGGATCATCGACAGGTCCGCCGACTTCCCGCGCAGCTCACGGGCGAAGGGCCCCAACCCCCGCTCCCTGGAGGTGCTGGAGGACCTGGGCGTCGTCGACCGGGTGCTGGCCGCCGGATCGGGACCGCTGCCGATGCGCAAGTACCGCAACGGGGAGCCGGTCGCCGACGCCGACCCGTCCCGGTCCTCGCACCCGACGCCGGACACCCCGTACGCCCACGGCCGGCTGATCGCCCAGTGGCGGCTGGAGGAGATCCTGCGGGACCGCCTCGCGGAGTACGGCGTGCGGGTGGAGCTCGGCTCCGAGGCGGTCGCCCTGTCGGAGGGCCCCGGCTCCGTGACCGTCGCGCTCGCCGACGGCCGGAACATCGAGGCGCGGTACGTGGTGGGCTGCGACGGCGGCCACAGCCCGGTACGCAAGATGCTCGGCGTCCCGTTCGAGGGGAAGACCGCCGAGGAGCAGTCGATGGTCTGCGGGGACGTGGAGGCGGACGGCCTCGACCGCGGGATCTGGCACCAGTGGTTCGACGAGGACGGCGCCGTGATGATGTGCCCGATCCCGGGGACGGCTTCGGGCTGGTGGTTCCAGGCGGGGCCGGAGCGCGACGCGGCGGGGGCCCTCGTACCGCCCTCCCCGGAGAGCTTCCGGCGGCTGTTCGCCAAGCACACCCGGCTGCCGGCCGAGCTGCTGACGCGGGCCACGCTGCTGTCGACGTACCGGGTCAACGAGCGCATGGCCGACCGCTACCGGGTGGGCCGCGTGTTCCTGGCCGGGGACGCCGCGCACGTGCATTCCATCGCGGGCGGGCTGGGCATGAACACCGGCATCCAGGACGCGTACAACCTGGGCTGGAAGCTCGCCCGGGTCGTCGACGGCCGCTCGGGCCCCGGCCTGCTGGACACCTACGAGGAGGAGCGGCTGCCCGTGGCCTCCTGGACCCTGGGCATCACCGCCGAGCGGCTGCGCGAGACCCTGGACGCGATCCGGCGGCCGGGCGGCGGCCTGGACTCGGCGATGTCCGCCGACACGACCGGCCTGGGCCTCGGCCACCCCTGGAGTTCCCTTTCCGCTCCCGGCTCCACCTCCCGCCTGCGGACCGGCGACCGGGCCCCCGACGCCCCCTGCCGCGACACCGCGACGGGCGCGCCGACCCGCCTCTTCGAGGCGTTCGCGGGCCCGCACTTCACCCTCCTGGGCTTCGGCCCGGACACGGCCGGGACACTACGGGCGACGGAAGCGGCGTACGGCGACACCGTGCGGGCGTACGGCGTGGACGCCGGCGCCCCCCGCGACCTGACCGACGACGCGGGCCACGCCCGCACGGCGTACGGGGTCACCCCCGCCACCGGCCTCCTCGTCCTGGTCCGCCCCGACAACCACGTGGCCCTGATCGCCCCGGCCACGGAGCCCGGGGCGATCGGCGAATACCTCGACCGCCTGGCCGGTACGGCCTGACGGCGGGGTGCCCCTGCGGGTCCGGGCGCCGCGCGGGCTCCGGCCGGGCGCGCGGCTCCGCGTCGGCCCCGCAGGGATCACGCCTCCTTCGGGGCGTGCCGGGCACGGTGCGCCCGCACCTTGTGGAGGTTTCCGCAGTGCTCCATCGCGCACCAGCGCCGCCTGCCCGGCCGCGAGGTGTCGACGAAGAGCAACTTGCAGCTGTCGGAGCCGCATTCGCGGATGCGGTCGGCGTACGGGCCGGTGAGGAGCTCCACCGCGTCACGGGCGACCGTCGAGAGCAGAGCCGTTCCGGTGGCGTCCGGGGCCATGGCGAGGGCCCCGCTGCCGGGGTCGATACGGGGGACGAGCGGCGGTTCGGCCGCCACGGCGTTCACCACGGCGAGATCGGACCGGCCGGGCGCACGGCCGTGCGCCCGGCCGGCGGTCAGGCTCCACAGCGCGGCACGCAACTCGTGTGCCCGCGCCAGCTCTTGCGCGCTCACCGTCGGCGACAGACCGCCCGGCAGCCGGCTCTCCCCCGCCCAGCGCACCAGGTCCCCGGGCGTGTGCAGCACCTCGTACCGCGTGTACCGCGGGTGCCCGCCGGTGGGCAGCAGCTCCAGGCACAGGGCGCCGGGATCGAAGCGGTAGGGGCGGCCCTCCCGTGTGTGAAGGAGCAGCCCCGGAGCGCCCGTTGACGACTCACTCATGTAACCACTATAAACGGTTTCCATGACTCTGGACTGGAAAGTCGTCATCGACTCGACCGACCCGCACGCCCAGGCCGCCTTCTGGGGAGAGGCCCTCGGCTACCTCGTCGAGGACCACAGCGTGCTGATCGAGCGACTGCTCGGCTTCGGCGCGGTGCCCGAGGACGTCACCCTCATCGCCCACGACCGCCGCGCCTGGCGCGACCTCGCGGGGGTCCGGCACCCCGACGACCCGTACGACAAGGACAGCGGGGCGGGCCTCGGGCGCAGGCTCCTGTTCCAGCGCGTCCCGGAGGCCAGGACGGCGAAGAACCGGCTCCACCTGGACGTGCACGCGGGCCCGGACCGCCGCGAGGCCGAGGTGCGGCGCCTGGTGGGGCTGGGTGCGACGGTGCTCCGCGAGGTGGCGGAGCAGGGCGGCAGGTGGACGGTGCTCGCAGACCCCGAGGGCAATGAGTTCTGCGTGCAGTGACCCGGGCGTCGGGCGAACGCGGAGGTGGGCCGTGCGCACCGAGGGGCGTACGGCTCACCTTCCGCGTTCGCCGCGAAAGCCCCGCCACGCACCCGGATCGGGAGCACGGCGGGGCTTCTCGGGTCGCACTGCCCCGCACCCGGCTCCCGGAGCCCCGGTGCCACGGGCGGGATGACCCTAAGGGCTGTCCCGCAATTCCTGGCGGGACAGCCCTCAGTCGAGGCCCGGGACGGGTACCGAGTCCCACAGCTGGGCGACCGACCCGTTCCTCGGCGCCAGGCCGACCGGCGGGAACTCGCCGCCCTCGTTGAGGGTGACGACCCTGTCCTCGTTGGGAACCCCGATGGTCCACTTGCCGCCACCGGCCGGCTGGATCGTCCACTGGCCGGGCTGCTGCGTCGCCGAGACGAAGACGTCGTCGCCCCGCTCGACGAGGGCGTAGTCACCGGGGCGTCCCGGTTCGGCGGGCCGTCCCTGTCCGGAGATGATCGTGTACAGGCCGTTCCCGGCCGGCTTCACCACCCACCGCTCGACGGAGGGGCCGGAGAGGTTCCGCACGGGGACGTCGATCGGCGGGTAGATCAGCGGGACGGGTCCGATCCCCAGGCCCGTCCCCACGGGGGAGCCCACGTTGTGGATCACGTACCTGGTCGACTCGGGGACTTCCGCCCCCGCTGCCGGGGTGAGGGCGGAAGTCGCGTGCAGGGGCTTCGCCACCGAGGGTGTGGCGGCGTGGGTGGGGGCGGCGGCGGTGATGCCCAGGACGGCGAGCGCGGCGGCAGCCAAGATCTTCTTCATGGCCTGGCAACGATCGCCGCGGGGCCCGGTCACGACCGGGACCGGATCCGCCGGCCGCTTCCATCCGGTCGGTCGTGCCGCTCACCCGGGTGGGCGGCACGAGCGGCCCCACCGGTAGGTCAGCCCCCCACCGCGTCCTGCGGGTACCAGCGCAGTTCGACGGTGTTGCCGTCCGGGTCGCGGACGTACACCGACTGCGCCTCGCCCCGGGCGCCGGAGCGGGAGACCGGGCCCTCCAGCACCGTGAAGGTGCCCGCGTCGATGACCTCCTGCCAGTCCAGCGGCTCGACGACCAGGCAGATGTGGTCGACGTTCGACTCGTGGCGCGGCCGGCCCAGCAGGTCGATGATCATGCTCGGGCTGACCCGCACCGAGGGGAACGGGAACTTCCCCGCCCGCCACTCGTCCACCTTGATCGGTTCCAGTCCGAGCGGACCGCAGTAGAACTCCAGGGACCGTTCGACGTCCTGCACATTGAGCACCAGGTGGTCGAAGTCCTTCACTTTCACTCTCGCTTGCACTGCACAGCCTTTCAGTCGGTCGGGGCGGACGGTCGGGCCGGGGGCGCGGCCGGTGGCCACGGGACACCGGCCAGCAGGGGCAGGATCTCTTCCTCCTCGTGGTCGAGGTGCGCGTTCAGCTCCGTGGACATCCTGTCCAGCTCGGCGCGGAAGCGCTCGGGATCGGTGATGCCGATGTCCGCCAGCAGCGCCACCAGCTCGCCCTGGATGCGGGCGACCGTGCGGTGTTCGCGGGCGAGCCGGGCGAAGGTGTCCGTCAGGTGCGGGTGGTACCGCGCGATGCCGGGGAACAGGTGGTCGTCCTCGCTGACGTGGTGGAACTCCAGGGCCTGGCAGAACGCCAGGCAGCGCTGCCTGATCTGGAGCCCGAGGCCCAAAGGAGGCGGGGCGCCGGGGCCCCGGTGGGCGGCCAGTGCGGCGAAGTGGGCGTCCACCTCCGCCTTCACCTGGCGCAACTGGTCCCGCAGCCAGGTGTGGACCTCCATCACCTTGTCCGCGAGGGTGGTGACGTCGCGGGGCGGCTCCCAGCCCTCGGGCTCGGCGCGCTCCAGCACCACGACCGGGAGGAGCCGGGCCGTACGGGCCTGGTAGTCGGCGTAACCGGGCGCCGCCCGCACGGCGTGCGCGAACAGTTCCTCGCGCCGCGCCCCCTGCGCGGGGACGGCGAGGGCCTGGAACGTACGAGTGCCGAGCTCCACCCGCACCACGGGGTGGGCGAGCAGGTTGTAGTACCAGGCGGGGTGGTGCGGGGCGCCGAGGTTGGAGCCGATGACCAGCAGCGTCTCGCCGTGGCGTACGTAGCCGAGGGGTGTCGTGGTCTCCTTCCCCGATCTCGCGCCGGTGGTGGTCAGCAGAAGGAGGTCGCCGCCCTCGAAGGGGCCGCCGACCTCGCCGCCGTTGGCGCGGAACTCCTCGATGACGGATTCATTGAAAGGTGTGGGCATGCGTGCTGTGTCTCCGTGGGAACGGGTGGGCGCGATGCGCGGGCCCGTGACGGTGCACGGTGCCGGGGCACGCGGAACGGAAGAGTGCGACCAGGGGTCGCCGAAGCGTCAGACGCAGGGCGCGGAGTGTGAACTCATGACGGGCCCCTCGGTGAAGGGTGTTCGCCCGAGCACCGGCCGGCCCACTGCTCTTTGGCCGGCGTCACGCGACACCGGGTTCATTACACGCACCCCGGCGGGGGCCTGTCAACGCGCGCCCGCCCGCACCGCGGACGCTCCTAGTCTGGTGCCATGCCCATCCCACCCGCATACGCCCTCGTCGCCACCGACCTGGACGGCACCCTGCTGCGCCGCGACGACACCGTGAGCCCCCGCACCCGCGCCGCGCTCGCCCTGGCCGCCCGCGCCGGGGCCCGGCATCTCGTGGTCACCGGGCGGCCCGTCCCCCGGATACGCGGGCTGCTCGCCGGGCTGGGCTACCGGGGACCGGCGGTGTGCGGACAGGGCACCCAGCTGTACGACGCCGGGTCCGGGCGGCTGGTGCGGGCGCTCACCCTGGACCGGGAGGCGGCCGACGCCGCGCTCGGCAAGATCGAGGCCCAGGTGGGGCCGGTCTTCGCGGCCGTGGACCAGGACGGGGCCGACGGCCGGACCCTGATCGAGCCGGGCTATGCGATGCCCCATCCGACGTTGCCCGCCCAACGGACCCGGCACCGCCACGAGTTGTGGGCCGCGCCGGTGGTCAAGGTGCTCGTCCGGCACCCGGAGCTGACCGACGACGCGCTGGCCGAGGCGGCCCGCGGGGCCGTCGGCGATCTCGCCACCGTCACGCACTCCGGCCCCGGCACGGTCGAACTCCAGCCGTACGGCGTCGACAAGGGGACCGGTCTCGCGCTGGCCGCCGAGTACCTCGGGGTGTCCGCGGACTCCGCGATCGCCTTCGGGGACATGCCCAACGACCTGCCGATGTTCCGCGCCGCCGGGTACGGCGTGGCCATGGCCGACGCCCACCCGGAGCTACGGGCGGCGGCGGACGAGGTGACGGCGTCGAACGAGGACGACGGGGTCGCGGCGGTGCTGGAGCGGGTGTTCGGGGCCGGACCGGGCCGCTCCGTACGGCGGCAGGCCGTTCAGAGCGACATCAGACAGTAGAGCCGGTGCGGCTCGGGGTGGTTCCGCGCCTCCTCGGCCAGCTCCGCCAGCCGCGCGAGGAAGCCGGCCAGTTCGCCGGGCGGGCAGTCGCCGCCGAACTCCTCGATGCGCGACCAGGTCTCGGCCACCTCGGCGAATCCGCCGGGTATCGCCGCCACGAGTGCGTCGCGCAGCTCGTCGGTGAGCGTGACCAGCCAGCGGGATTCGTCCTCGGGTGAGCTGAGCAGCCGGTTGAAGCGCGGGAGCGAGGTGACGTCGTCGTACGGCGTGCCGGTGAGCATGCTCTCGGCCTGGCCCAACTGCACGTACGGGTCGATCCCCTTGACCGGGAGCAGCGGGAGGCTGGCCTCCTCGACCCCCGGGCCGAAGGCCGCCAGGGCCGCGGGGTCGTCCGGTGCGCTGAAGTAGTCGTACAGATTTCCCATGTGCCGCATGCTCGCACGCGCCTCTGACAGCCGCCCCGGTCTCACGGCTCCGGCGGCACCCCGATCGCCCGCAGCACATGCGCGACCAGGGCCGCGATCTCCTCCTCGTCCTGGATCGGCTTGCGCAGGACGTGCCGGTAGTACATCGGGCCGTACAGCATCTCCACGGCCAGCGGAAGATTCGCGTCCGGCGGGATCTGCCCCTGCTCCTGGGCCCGGCGCAGACGGGCGACGGCCTCGTCGAAGCGGGGGTCGACGAGCTTGGCCCGGACGGTTTGCGCGAGCGCGTCGTCGTGGTGCATCTCGGAGAGGATCCCGGCGTACGCGGGGCCGAACGGCGGCGTGGAGATGAGCTTCACCGCGCCGCTCAGATTGGCCCGCAGATCGGCGGCGATGTCACCGGTGTCGTCGAACGGCGTCGTGCCGACCAGCGCGTCGGTGAACGCTTCGAGGATCACCGCGCTCTTCGACGGCCACCAGCGGTAGATGGTCTTCTTGCTGACACCCGCTCGGGCCGCGATGGCCTCGATGGTGACGCGGCCGTACCCCTTCTCCGTGCACAGTGCGAGAGCGGCCTCCAGGGTCGCTCTCCGTGATCTCTCGCTGCGGCGCAGTGAACTCGGCGATGTGATCATTCGGTGAGCATAAGCGCGTTCGAACCGGCCCTTGTTGACAGCCTGTCGCCAGAGGTCGAACAATACCCAGGCGGAAACGGAACGTGCCGTGTCGTGTCGTTCCGTCAATTCGCACCGTTCCGTGCCGTTCGTGCCGCGACGAGCCGATCGGGGGACGGCTCGCCCGGCCGACGGCGCGGGCGGGCGTTGCACCCCGTGCACCGGGGTGTCCCCGCGTCAGGCGGTGATGTCCTTCGTGGTGAAACGGGCCCAGGCCGCCGAGCCGAACACCGCCGCGTACAGGCCCTGAAGCCCCAGGTTCTTCACCACTTCGTCCCAGTAGACGGGGGCGCGCAGCAGGTCCGCGTACGACATCCAGTAGTGCGGGAAGAGATAGGGATGCGCCCCGCTCAGCTGCGGGATCGTGTCCACGATCTGAACGGTGATCAGCAGTCCGACGGTGGCGGCCATGGCCGCGATGCCGCTGCCGGTGAGGGTCGAGACGAACAGGCCGATCGCCGCGAACCCGGTCAGCGACGCCGCGACGACCACCGCGATCAGCCCGGCCCGCAGCAGCCCCTCGCCGAAGCCGATCCTGGTCCCGGAGATGGTGGTGACCTCTCCGACCGGGAAGAGCAGGGAGCCCACCACGAGCGCGGACAGCGCGACGACCAGGGTCGCCACCAGGCAGAACACCAGCACCGAGGCGTACTTCGTCAGCAGCAGCCTGGTCCGTCCGGCCGGGGCGACCAGCAGGTAGCGCAGGGTGCCCGCGTTCGCCTCGCCTGCGACGGAGTCGCCCGCGACGACGCCGACGGCCATCGGCAGGAAGACCGGGAGCGTCACCGCCAGGGCGGCGAAGACCAGGAAGAGTCCGTTGTTGGTGACCTGGGAGAGGAACGCCGGGCCTCCCCCGCCGCCGCCCGGTCCGGGCGAGGAGCCGTCGCCCGTCTCGATCCGCACCGCGATGCCGATCAGTACGGGCACGGCGGCCAGCACGCCGAGCAGCGCGAGGGTGCGCCAGCGGCGCAGCGTGGTGGTCAGTTCGGAGCGGAGGATCCCGAAGGTCCACAGCGGGTTGCGTGCACGGGGCGCCGCCGTGGGCGCGATTTCAGCCTGCGACATCGAAACCCTCTCCGGTGAGTGCGACAAAGGCGTCCTCCAGCGAGGCACGTTCGACGCCGAAGGACCTCAGACGCACGCCGGCGTGCACCAGCGCCGCGCTGAGGTCGGCGAGTTCGACGTCACCGGGCGGGGCCTCGGCGCTCACCCGGTCGCCGTCGGCCGTGATTCCGGTGACGCCCAGTTCCTTGAGGACCCGGGCGGCGTCGCCGGGGTCGGGGGTGGTGACGGCCAGCCGGCCGCGGGCACCCGCCGCCAGTTCCGCGACCGGGCCCTGGATGATCAGCCGGCCCCTGGCCATCACCGCGGCGTGCGTGCAGACCTGCTCGATCTCGTCGAGGAGGTGCGAGGAGAGGAAGACGGTGGTGCCGTCCGCCGCCAGCTCCCTGACCAGGGTGCGGATCTCCCGCATGCCCTGCGGGTCCAGGCCGTTGGTCGGTTCGTCGAGTACGAGCAGCCGGCGCGGCTGGAGCAGGGCGGCGGCGAGACCGAGGCGCTGCTTCATGCCCAGTGAGTACGCCCGGGCCTTCTTTCCGGCCGCCGCGGCCAGCCCGACCCGGTCCAGTGCCTGCCCCACCCGGGCCCGGCGGGTGCGCGGATCGGCGGTCGGGTCGGCGGAGTCGTAGCGCAGCAGATTGTCCCGGCCGCTCAGGAACCCGTACAGCGCCGGTCCCTCGATCAGCGCGCCGACCTGCGGGAGCACGGTGCGTGCGGCGCCCGGCACGGGGTGGCCCAGGAGCCGGGCGGTGCCGGACGTCGGGTCGATCAGGCCCATCAGCATCCGGATGGTGGTGGTCTTGCCCGAGCCGTTGGGGCCGAGGAAGCCGAAGACGCTGCCGCCGGGGACGCTGAGGTCGAGGCCGTCGACGGCGAGCTGGCCGCCGCGGTACCGCTTGGTGAGGCCCCGTGTCTCGATCACGGCCCCGGGCTCGGTGACCACCCGCGGCCCGGTCATGGTCCCGGACTCTGTCATGCGTACTCCCCATGGGTCGGGCAGGGCCCGTCCGGCGGACCGGGGCCGGGCCCGTTGGCGGGCCGCCCCGCCGTACGGAGCGTACGGCGGGGCGGCCCGGCGGTGCGGGAGAGCGCGGCGCGCCCCGGTGTCAGGAGGCGCTGTTCGCCGCCTTGACCAGCGCGTCCTTGGTGACCGCGCCGACGTACACCTTGCCGTCGTCCGTCATCAGGGCGTTGACCAGGCGGGTCTTGAAGACCGTGCCCGAGCCGAACTTTCCGGTGACCTTGTCGCCCAGCGCGTCCAGGAACTGCTGGGCCTCGGCCGGGACGTCGTCCGAGGCCTTCGACGGGATTCCGGTGCCGCCCGGGGTGGTGATCTCGGCGATCGTGCTCCAGCCCTCGCCGATGATCTTCGTGTTCCCGGCGCTCTTCCCGCCGGCGCCCAGCTGTGCGGCGTCGGCTCCCGGGATCAGGTCGCCGAGGCCCTTGCCGGCCCCGTGCTCCGCCTTCGCGTCGTCCGCCTCGGTCACCTCGGTGCCCTTGGGCGGGGTGAACGTGAACGAGGAGGCGTCCGGCTTCGAGAAGTCCACCTTGGTGAATCCGGCGTCGACGATGGCCTTGCCGCCGCTGCTCGGCAGCATCGTGAACTTCAGCGGCACACCGTTCTCCGCGTCGACCGCGACCACGACCGAACCGATCGTGGAGCCGCTCTGCTTCGGCTTGACGACCAGCTTGTACGCATCGCGTCCGGCGACCTGCGCGGTGCCGTCGACCGTCACCGACGTGGTGGGGCCTGCGGCCTTCAGCACCTGCTCGGCAAGTGCCTTCGGGGTGGTGGGCACGCCGTCGGGAACGGGGTGCCCGGGCTTCTTCCCGGCGTCCTCGCCCGCCCGGTCCCCGGTGGCGTGGTACGCCTGGTCGGACTTGCTGTCGTACGCCCAGACCTGGTCGCCGTTGTGGATCAGGCTGTACTCGGACGTGTCGTCCAGGATCGAGACGCGCTGCTTGTCGGGGCCGTCGGTGGCCACCCGGAGGGTGTGGGTGCCGGACGCCAGCTCCGTCATCCGCTCCTGCGGGTCGGCGCCGGCGCCGCCCTTGCCGCCCGTGCCGCCCGGGGCGAAGGATTCGGCCAGACCGCCGAGCGACGGGATGCCGAGGTCCGTGCTGATCTTCACCGTGCCGGAGAGCTGTTCGGTGTCCGAAGCGGCGATCTTCTCGATGAGTTGCTGTGCGCTGATCTTCGGCAGATCGGGGTCGCCGCTGCTCGCGAGCGCCGGGACGAGCCCGATCGTCGCGGCCGCCACACCCGCCACCGCGACCGGGACGATGTAGCGCGCCGCCTTGCGGCGGCCGGCGGCGGTGCCCCTGGTCCCGCCGTTGGTCTCTGCGCTGTCGTTCGGTGCCATCTGTGCCCTACCTCCGTGGTCGGCGGCTTCCGTCAGGTTGCACTCGTCCACTCCGTGCCGCCATTCTCACCCGGTTTGGTCAGGAGTGGTTGTTCTCCATCTGACCAAACCGGTGGCTCGGAAGCGTCAGCCCTCGGGAGCAACTCCGCGTACCTCTTCGGTATGACACCGAGGTACCGGCCCCACCCCGTTCATCAGGGGGTGCCACTACGGGGCTCAGCCCGCGCGGTGCACCACCGCGTCGCACAGCTCGCACAGCGCGGACTTGGCGTAGCCCTCGGGCAGCGGTGTCAGCGTGGCGCGCGCCTCCTCCGCGTAGCGCACGGTGTCCCGCTTGGCCTGCTCCAGCGCCGGGTGGGCGCGCAGCCTGCGCAGCGCCTCGGCGTGCCGGGCGTCGTCGCTCAGGTCGCCGTCGAGCAGTGCGACGAGCTCCAGGTCGTCCGGCTTCCCCTCGGCCAGTGCCTGCGCCCGCAGGTGGAGCACGGGGAGCGTCGGGATGCCCTCGCGCAGGTCGGTGCCCGGGGTCTTGCCGGACTCGTGGGAGTCGGAGGCGATGTCGAGCACGTCGTCGGCGAGCTGGAAGGCGACGCCGAGCCGCTCCCCGTACTGGGTGAGGATGTCGACCGCGGTCTCGTCGGCGCCGGCCATCATCGCGCCGAACCGGCAGGCCACCGCGACCAGCGAGCCGGTCTTGCCGCGGAGCACCTCCAGGTAGTGCTCGACCGGGGCGACGCCCTCGGCCGGCCCCGCGGTCTCCAGGATCTGACCGGTGACCAGCCGCTCGAACGCCTCCGCCTGGATGCGCACGGCCTCCGGGCCGAGGTCGGCCAGTATGTGCGAGGCGCGGGCGAAGACGAAGTCGCCGGTCAGCACGGCCACCGAGTTGCCCCAGCGGCTGTTGGCGCTGTCCACGCCGCGGCGTACGTCCGCCTCGTCCATCACGTCGTCGTGGTAGAGCGTCGCGAGGTGCGTCAGCTCGACGACGACGGCCGCGGGCACGACGCCCGGCGCGTCCGGGTCGCCGAACTGGGCGGCCAGCATCGCCAGCAGCGGCCGGAATCGCTTGCCCCCGGCGCGTACGAGATGCTGCGCGGCCTCCGTGATGAAGGGCACGCCGCTCTTGGTCGCGTCGAGCAGCCCGGACTCGACAGCAGCCAACCCGGCCTGGACATCGGCCTCAAGTGCCTGGTCCCGTGCGCTCAGCCCGAACGGCTCGACGACGGTCACGAGGGGATCTCCTGTCTGCTGACGATCACACGGAATGTCGATGTGTCGCTGTCATCACTCAAGTCAGCGTATCCGGTCCCCTTTGGATCACCGTGGGCGCCTTCCCGCCACCGCCGGTATGTTCGGGATCAGCTCATACGATCAGGAGTTCTCCCTTTGTCCCACACGGCCACCGACACCGAACCGAGTCAGCCGCCACCCGAAGACGACCATGCGTTTTTCGGCCAGCCGCGGGGGCTGATGACCCTGTCCGGCCTGGAGGTCTGGGAACGGTTCTCGTTCCTCGGCATGCAGGCGATCCTGGTCCTCTACTTCGCCGACACCGTCGCGCACGGCGGCATGGGCATGGAGCCGGGCACCGCGGCCTCCGTCTCCGCCGCCTACGGCACCCTGGTCTACCTGGTCTCCGTCGCGGGCGGCTGGCTGGCCGACCGGATCCTCGGCTCCTACCGCGCCGTCCTGTACGGCGGAATCCTCATCGCCTGCGGGCACTACGCCATGGCGGTGCCCACCGACACCATGACGTGGGTCGGCCTCGGTCTGATCAGCGCCGGAACCGGTCTGCTCAAGCCCAATGTGGCCACCATGGTCGGCAAGCTCTACCGCACCGACGACGAGCGCCGCGACGCCGGCTTCGCCCTGTACTACATGGGCATCAACATCGGCGCGTTCCTCGGCCCGCTGGTCACCGGCTGGCTCGGCGACCACGCGAGCTGGCACTGGGGTTTCTCGGCCGCCGCCTTCGGCATGACGCTCGGTCTGATCCAGTACGTACTGGGCCGGCGTCACCTGGCCGGGCGAAAGCACAGCGCCGAATTCGCCCTCGCGCCCGCACCCATGCGCCGCGCCGTCCGGCTGATCGCCGCCGGCGCCGTCGTGGTCGCCGCCGTGGCCACCGCGCTGGCCCTGGCGGGCTGGCTGACCATGGACCGCTTCGTCGACCTGCTCACCCTGATCTCGGTGATCGCTCCGGTCGTCTACTTCGTGGTGATGTTCCGCAGCCCCCGGGTCACCTCGGAGGAACGCGGCAGGCTGCGCCCGTACGTGGTGCTGTTCCTGGCCTCCGTCGTCTTCAACTTCATCCTCTTCCAGGCGTACTCGACGATGATGCTGCTCGCGTCGACCAACGCCCGTACCGAGATCTTCGGCTTCCACTTCCCGGCGAGCTGGTACGCCTCCGCGCTCGGCGCCTTCGAGGTCGCGCTCGCCCCGGTGGTCGCCACCGTCTGGGCCCGGATGGGCCCGCGCCAGCCGCACGCCTCCAACAAGATCGCGATCGGGGTGATCCTCGGCGGTCTGTCCTTCCTGCTGATGGTGCTGCCGACCTCCGGGCACTCCGGCGACACCTACAAGATGGCCGCCTGGTGGATCGTCGGCTCGTACCTGCTGCTCGGTCTCGGCGACATCCTGCTGGAGACCTCCGGCATGTCCGCGACCACCAAGCTCGCCCCGAAGGCGTTCGCCAGCCAGACGATGGCGCTCTGGTTCCTCTCGCTGGCCCTCGCCAACGGCATCCAGGCCCAGGTCGTGAAGCTGTACGGCGAGGTCTCCAACCCCGCCTACTTCGGTGTCAATGGCGCGATCGCGGTGGTGGCCGGTGTGGCTGTCATCGCCGCCGCACCCTGGCTCAAGCGCACCATGCACCCCGTCCACTGAGGTACCCCCATGCACATCCGCACCGCATTCCCGTACGAAACCACCCATGAGGACGTCCGCATCCCGCTGCCGGACGGCACCCGGCTGTACGCCCGGATCTGGCGGCCCGTCACCGAGGAGCAGGTGCCCGCGCTCCTCGAATACCTGCCCTACCGGCTGAGCGACTGGACGGCGCCGCGGGACTGGCAGCGCCACCCCTGGTACGCGGGCCACGGCTATGCCTCCGTCCGGGTGGACGTGCGCGGACACGGCAACAGCGAGGGCCTTCCGGGTGACGAGTACGACGCGACGGAGCTGGCGGACGGCGTCGCCGTCGTCCACTGGCTGGCCCAGCAGGAGTGGTGTTCCGGCCGGGTCGGCATGTTCGGCATCTCCTGGGGCGGCTTCAACTCGCTCCAGATCGCCGCGCTGGCCCCGGAGCCGCTGAAGGCGGTCGTCACCGTCTGCTCGACCGACGACCGCTACGACAACGACGTCCACTACATGGGCGGCTCGGTGCTCGGCGTCGACATGCACGCCTGGGCGGCCACCATGCTCGCCTTCGTCTCCCGGCCGCCGGACCCGGCGCAGGTCGGCGACGGCTGGAAGGACATGTGGCTGGAGCGGCTGGAGGCCGTGGACCCCTTCATCCACACCTGGCTGGCGCACCAGACCCGCGACGACTACTGGAAGCACGGCAGCGTCTGCGAGGACTACTCCGCGATCCGGGCGAACGTCCTCGCGGTGGGCGGCTGGCACGACCCGTACCGCGACACCGTCCTGCGGCTGGTCGAGCACCTGGACCCCGGAAAGGTACGCGGACTGATCGGGCCGTGGTCGCACCAGTACCCTGACCGGGGTCTGCCGCCCGGGCCGTCGATCGGCTTCCTCCAGGAGACCCTGCGCTGGTGGGACCAGCACCTGAAGGACGAGGACACCGGGGTCATGGCCGAGCCGCTGCTGCGGGCCTGGATCAGCGGGTCGCACCGTCCAGCGACGGTGTACGAGACGCTGCCGGGCCGCTGGGCCGGCGAGAACAGCTGGCCGTCCCCGAACGTCGAGCCGGTCGCGTACGCCCTCGGCGGCGGCCCGCAGATCGTCGACTCGCCGCAGCAGACCGGGCTGGACGCCGGGCGGTTCTTCCCGTTCGGCAACGACGCCGACCTGCCGCCCGACCAGCGCGACGAGGACGCCAAGTCGGTCTGCTTCGAGTTCCCGGTCGAGGGCGCCCCGATCGAGATCCTGGGCCGCCCCCGGGTGAGGCTGCGGATCCGGATGGACGTGCCGCGCGGCCAGGCGATCGCCCGGCTCTGCGACGTCGCGCCGGACGGTTCCTCCACCCTGGTGACCCGGGGCGCGCTCAACCTGTCCGCCCGGGGCGGCCGCGACCGCGCGGAGGACTGGCCGGTGGGCGCCACCGAGGACGTGACCTTCGAGCTGAACGGCATCGGGCACACCTTCCCGCCCGGCCACCGGATCAGGCTCGCGGTCTCCTCCTCGTACTGGCCGTGGATCTGGCCGCAGGCCGGTTCGGTCGGCTTCACCCTGGACGCCGACGGCAGCCTCGTCGAACTGCCGGTGCGCCGGCCCGTCGAGGATCCGGCGATCCGGTTCGAGGAGCCGGAGCAGTCGGAGCCGCTCGGCGTCGTGTACCCGGTGACGCTCGACGAACAGCGCCCGGAGCGGCTGGTGGTCCGCGATGTCGCCAGGGGCGAGTGGCGGCTGGAGGTCGACCCGCGCTACGGCGGCACCCGCGTCTACCCGGACGGCCTCGAATTCACCGAGGACGCCCTGGAGACGTACACGATCCAGGAGGACGACCCGCTCTCCGCACGCACCCGCTCCGACTGGGCGATCCGGCTGCACCGGCCGGAGCTGGCGTGGGACGTACGGGTGGAGACCCGCTCGGAGATCGGTGCGGACGACACCGACTTCATCACCTCCAACGAGGTGGTCTGCAAGGAGGGCGGCGAGGTCGTCTTCCACCGCACCTGGGAGAAGCGGATCCCGCGCACGGCGGGCTGACAGCGCCCCTTCCGCGCCCACCGCCGTGCCCCGGCCACCGGGGCACGGCGGAACTTTCCGGGCATCACGGGCAGTTGGGGCTCTCCCGCGAGCAGGCGGTGCCGACGTAACGTGTCCCCCAAGCGACCTGGAAAGCGAGGCAGCAACACATGCCCGAGCAGAGCAGCCCGCTCGATCTGGCCGAGGGCGACCCCTTCGGTCCGCACAACCTTCCCTACGGAGTGTTCTCCACCCCCGATCACCCCGAGGACCGCCGGGTCGGCGTCCGCATCGGCAACCACGTACTGGACGCCGGAGCCGCGGCGCACGCGCTCGGTTCGCCCTACGCGCAGCTCCTCGCGCAGCCGGACCTCACCGCGCTGCTGTCGGCTGGCCGCACCGCCTGGCGGGACGTCCGGCGGGCGCTCACCGCGTGGGTGACGGTCCCGGGCCACCGCGCGGACATCGAACCCCTGCTGCACCCGGTCGACGCCGTGACGCTCCATCTGCCGTACGCGGTCGCGGACTACGTCGACTTCTACGCGAGCGAGAACCACGCCTCGAACGTCGGGAAGATCTTCCGTCCGGACGGCGAGGCGCTGACGCCCAACTGGAAGCACCTCCCGATCGGTTACCACGGCCGGTCCGGCACCGTCGTGGTCTCGGGCACGGACGTGGTGCGCCCGTCCGGGCAGCGCAAGGCGCCGGCCGACGCGGCCCCGGTCTTCGGCCCGTCCGTGAAGCTGGACATCGAGGCCGAGGTCGGCTTCGTCGTCGGCGTGGGCTCCGAGCAGGGCCGCCCGGTCCCGCTCACCGGCTTCCGCGACCACGTCTTCGGGCTCTGCCTGCTCAACGACTGGTCGGCGCGGGACATCCAGGCCTGGGAGTACGTGCCGCTCGGCCCGTTCCTCGGCAAGTCCTTCGCCACCTCCGTGTCGGCCTGGGTGACACCGCTGGAGGCCCTGGAGTCGGCCCGCGTCGCGCCCCCGGCCCGCGACTTCCCGCTGCTCCCCTATCTGGAGGACGCCGACGAGGACGAGGCCGGCGGCCTCGACCTGCGGATCTCCGTAGCGATCAACGGAGAGGTGGTCGCCGAGCCGCCGTTCGCCACCATGTACTGGACGGCGGCCCAGATGCTGGCCCAGATGACGGTGAACGGCGCTTCGCTGCGCACCGGCGATCTGTACGGCTCCGGCACGGTCAGCGGCGCCGGGCCCGGACAGCGCGGCTCCCTCCTGGAGCTGACCTGGAACGGCCGCGACCCGCTGGACCTCCCGGACGGCAAGCGCACCTTCCTGGAGGACGGCGACACGGTGACGATGACCGCCTGGGCGCCGGGGCCGGACGGCACCCGGGTCGGCCTCGGCGAGGTCACCGGACGGATCGTGCCCGCGTCATGACCGCGCCCGCCCCGGAACTCACGCTCCCCGAGGAGCTGCTGCTGCTCGCGCTGGATCCGCTGCGCGGCAAGCCGCACTGCGCCGGCCGATACCTGGAGTACGGGACGGCGGGTGCGACCCTGAGGGAGCTGGAGTTCCAGGGCCGGGTCACCGGACAGGGCGGCCGGACCCGGGTGGTCGGCCCGCCCGCGCCATCGGACCCGTTCCTCGCCCAGGTCCTGGGAAGCCTGTCGGACCCGGGCGTGGGCGGCTTCGCGGGTGGCGTCGACACGACGCACTGGATACGCCGGACCGCCCCGCACGTCGAGGAGTTGTGCCTGGAGCACCTGGTGCGCCGCTCGGTCCTGCGCAGGGAGACCCACCGCCTGCTCGGCCTGCTCCCCTACCACCGCCACCCGGCGGCGGACCCGGCCCTGACGCTCGCCGTCCGCGACCGCTTCACGGCCGCCGAGGCCGCCGGCTTCCCGGATCCGCGCAGCCGCGCCCTGGCCGCCCTGGTCTCGGCGATCGGCCTGTCGGGCACGGTGTCCCGGGGCGGCCTGCGGGACCGCTGGGCGATGCGCGGCCTGGTGGACCAGGACTGGGCCGCGGAAGCGGTGCACCGGAACGTCCGCCGGGACCGGGCGAACCGGAACCGCAGGATGCGATACAGCAGCGGAGGCGGGAGTTCCGGGGGCGACTGAGGGGAGCGGGTCAGCTTCGCAGGGGCGTTCACACGTTCGGGGGAGCCCTCTCCCGTTCCCGGCGGATACGCTGAAAAGTCCCACGAGACTCTGCGTCATGGGAGCACTGATGAGCGTCGAACCCGAGGCCCCCGAGCCGCGGTGGGCGGTTCCGCCCGTGGGCGGCTGGACCGCCGATGACCTGGACACACTCCCGAATCTGCCTCCGCACACGGAGCTGATCGACGGGAGCCTTGTTTTCGTGAGTCCGCAGACCCTCTTCCATTCACGGGCGGTCAGCTTCTTCGAATGGCAGTTGCAGTCGCTGGCACCGCGCGAACTCGAAGTCGTGCGCGAGTTCACCATCGACATCGACCGCTACAACCGGCCCGAGCCCGATGTGATCGTCGTGGACGGCGAGATCATCCAGGACGCGAGCCAGACCCGCTTCCCCGCCGCGTCCGTACAGCTGGCCATCGAGGTCGTCTCCCCGGAATCCCTCACCCGGGACCGGGAGACCAAGCCCGTGAAGTACGCGCGGGCGAGGATCCCGCACTACTGGCGGGTGGAGAACCACGACGGCCGGGCGGTGGTCTACGTCTTCGAGCTGGAGCCGTCGACCGGGGCCTACACCTCCACCGGGATCTTCCACGACCGGATGAAGGTCTCCGTCCCCTTCCCGGTCGATCTCGACCTCGCCGCGATCACCGCGCGCCGCCGGGCGGCGGACCCGCAGTAGGTCCGGCCGCCCGGTCCGCGCTCACTCGTACTCGGGCGGCTCCTCGTCCCAGCCGAACTCGGGGTCGGCTTCGGGGGCCACCGGAGCCGGTACGACTTTCAGGGCCCGGGTCGGGGCCGGCGGGGTCGGGGCCGGGGTCGGGGCCGGGGCTCCCGTCTCGCCGAGCGAAGCCAGCACCTCCAGTACTCCCTCCCCGTACGTCGCCAGCTTCTTCTCGCCCAGGCCGCTGATCCCGCCCAGCGCGGACACCGAGTCCGGCCGCGCCGTCGCGATCTCGCGCAGGGTCGCGTCGTGGAAGATGACGTACGCCGGGACGCCCTGCTCCTTCGCCTGGGCGCCCCGCCAGGCCCGCAGCGCCTCGAAGACCGGGACGGCCTCGGGAGCCAGCTCGGCGGCGGCCGCCTGCGACTTCGACTTGCGGTCGGCCTTCGTGGAACGCGAGGCGGGCTTCGGCGCCTCCTTGCGCAGCAGCACCTCGCGCTGCCGGCCGAGCACGGAGCCGCTCTCCTCGGTGAGCACCAGCGTGCCGTACTCGCCCTCGACCGCGATCAGTCCCTGGGCCAGCAACTGCCGTACGACGCCACGCCATTCGGCCTCGGCCAGCTCCTCGCCGATGCCGAAGACCGAGAGCTGGTCGTGGTCGAACTGGATGACCTTGGCCGTCTTGCGGCCGAGCAGGATGTCGATGATCTGGCCCGCGCCGAACTTCTGCCCGCGCTCCCGCTTCAGCCGCACCACGGTCGACAGCAGCTTCTGCGCGACCACCGTGCCGTCCCAGCTCTCGGGCGGGGTGAGGCAGGTGTCGCAGTTGCCGCAGTCCGCGGTGGTGGGCTCCTGGCCGAAGTACGTCAGGAGCTGGGCGCGGCGGCAGCGCACCGTCTCGCACAGGGCGAGCATCGAGTCCAGGTGGGAGGCGGCGCGGCGGCGGAACGCCTCGTCGCCCTCGCCGCCCTGGATCAGCTTGCGCTGCTGGACGACGTCCTGGAGGCCGTACGCCATCCAGGCCGTGGACGGCTGTCCGTCACGGCCGGCGCGGCCGGTCTCCTGGTAGTAGCCCTCGACGGACTTCGGCAGGTCGAGGTGGGCGACGAAGCGCACGTCGGGCTTGTCGATGCCCATGCCGAAGGCGATGGTCGCGACGACGACCAGGCCCTCCTCGCGCAGGAACCGGGACTGGTGGACGGCTCGCGTGCCCGCGTCGAGCCCCGCGTGGTACGGGACGGCCTCGATGCCGTTGCGGCAGAGGTACTCGGCGGTCTTCTCGGTCGAATTGCGCGAGAGGCAGTAGACGATGCCCGCGTCCCCGGCGTGCTCGTCCTTGAGGAAGGAGAGCAGCTGCTTCTTCGGGTCGGCCTTCGGCACGATCCGGTACTGGATGTTGGGCCGGTCGAAGCTGGCGACGAAGTGCTTGGCGTCGGGCATGCCCAGACGCTGGGTGATCTCCTGGTGCGTGGCGTCGGTCGCGGTCGCCGTCAGGGCGATGCGCGGCACCTCGGGCCAGCGCTCGCCGAGGACGGAGAGGGTCAGATAGTCCGGGCGGAAGTCGTGACCCCACTGGGCGACACAGTGCGCCTCGTCGATCGCGAAGACGGAGATCTCGCCGCGCGAGAGCAGCGCGAGCGTGGAGTCCAGGCGGAGCCGCTCCGGGGCCAGGTAGAGCAGGTCGAGCTCACCGGCGACGAACTGGGCCTCCATCGAGCGGCGCTCGTCGAAGTCCTGCGTGGAGTTGATGAAGCCGGCCCGCACACCGAGCGCCCGCAGCGCGTCCACCTGGTCCTGCATCAGGGCGATCAGAGGCGAGACGACGATGCCCGTACCCGCTCTGACCAGGGCGGGGATCTGGTAGCAGAGGGACTTGCCACCGCCGGTCGGCATGAGCACGACGGCGTCGCCGCCGGCCACCACATGGTCGACGATCGCTTCCTGCTCGCCGCGGAACGCGTCGTACCCGAATACCTTGTGCAGCGTCCGCCGTGCGTCGCTCTCGGTCACATCCATGGTCCCGCCCGTCGTGCCCATCGCTCTGTCCCCCGGGTCCGTCCCGCTCGGTCGTCCGTGTTGCCGCCGTCCCCTGCCACGATAGGCGCCGCGTACGACAACGCCGGACGGGCTTGACTTCTCAAGCCCGTCCGGCGGCGGTCGCTGTTGTGCGGGAGTGCGCTACCTCACGAAGACTCCCGCCTGGCTCGCCAGGTCCAGGAAGTACTGCGGGGCCAGGCCCAGCACCAGCGTGACCGCGACTCCCACCGCGATCGTCGTCATCGTCAGCGGGGACGGGACGGCGACCGTGGGGCCGTCCGCCTTCGGCTCGCTGAAGAACATCAGCACGATGACCCGGATGTAGAAGAACGCGGCGATCGCCGAGGAGATCACACCGACCACGACCAGTCCGCCCGCGCCGCCGTCCGCCGCCGCCTTGAACACGGCGAACTTTCCGGAGAACCCGGAGGTGAGCGGGATGCCGGCGAAGGCCAGCAGGAACACCGCGAAGACCGCGGCGACCAGCGGAGAGCGCCGGCCGAGCCCGGCCCACTTCGACAGGTGCGTCGCCTCGCCGCCCGCGTCGCGGACCAGGGTGACGACGGCGAACGCGCCGACCGTCACGAAGGAGTACGCGCCGAGGTAGAAGAGGACCGACGAGATGCCGTCCGGGGTCGTGGCGATCACACCGGCGAGGATGAATCCGGCGTGGGCGATCGAGGAGTAGGCCAGCAGCCGCTTGATGTCGGTCTGGGTGATGGCGACGATCGCACCGCCCAGCATCGTGACGATCGCGACGGCCCACATGACCGGACGCCAGTCCCAGGCGAGGCCCGGCAGCACCACGTACAGCAGGCGCAGCAGCGCGCCGAACGCGGCGACCTTGGTGGCCGCGGCCATGAAGCCGGTGACCGGGGTCGGGGCGCCCTGGTAGACGTCCGGGGTCCACATGTGGAACGGGACGGCGCCGACCTTGAAGAGCAGCCCGGTCAGGATCATCGCGCCGCCGATCAGCAGCAGCGCGTCGTTGCCCATGGTGTCGGCGAGCGCGGGGTCGATCTTGGTGACGGCGCCGTCGACCACGTCGGCGATGGCCGCGTACGAGACGGAGCCCGCGTACCCGTAGAGCAGGGCGATCCCGAAGAGCAGGAACGCCGAGGAGAACGCGCCGAGCAGGAAGTACTTCACCGCGGCCTCCTGCGACATCAGCCGCTTGCGGCGGGCGACGGCGCACAGGAGGTAGAGCGGGAGGGAGAAGACCTCCAGGGCCACGAAGAGCGTCAGCAGATCGTTGGCCGCGGGGAAGACCAGCATCCCGGCCACCGAGAAGAGGACCAGCGGGAAGACCTCGGTGGTGGTGAATCCGGCCTTGACCGCGGCCTTCTCGCTGTCGCTGCCGGGGACCGAGGCGGCCTGGGCGGCGAAGGAGTCCACGTGGTTGCCGTGCGCGGCGGGGTCGAGCCGCCGCTCGGCGAAGGTGAAGACGGCGACCAGCGAGGTCAGCAGGATGGTGCCCTGCAGGAAGAGCGTCGGCCCGTCGATCGCGATGGCGCCCATCGCGGCGATGTGCGCCTTCGTCGTGCCGTACCCGCCGGCCGCCAGTCCGACGACCGCGGCGAACGCGGCGGCCAGGGCGACGACCGCGAGGAAGACCTGCGTGTAATAGCGGGCCCGGCGCGGCACGAAGGCCTCGACGAGTACGCCCACGACGGCGACACCGATCACAATGAGGACCGGGGTCAGCTGGGTGTACTCGATGACCGGGGCCTTGAACTTCTCGACCGGGGCGGCCGATGTCACCCCGCCCGCCGTCGTCCACAGGCTGTGGACAGCTGTTGCGCTCACTTGGCGGCCTCCACCTCAGGCTGGGGGTCCTTCTTCTGGACGTCCGACATGGTGTGCTGCACCGCCGGGTTGACGATCTCCGTCAGCGGCTTCGGATAGACACCCAGGAAGAGCAGCAGCGCGATCAGCGGCAGGACCACCACCAGCTCCCGGACCTTGAGGTCCGCCATGCCCTGGACCTCGGCCTTCACCGGGCCGGTCATCGTCCGCTGGTAGAGGACGAGGACGTAGAGCGCGGCGAGCACGATGCCGGTCGTGGCGACGATGCCCGCCGCCGGGTAGGCACTGAACGCGCCGACCAGGACCAGGAACTCACTGACGAACGGGGCGAGTCCGGGCAGCGACAGGGTGGCCAGCCCACCGATCAGGAAGGTGCCGGCGAGAATCGGCGCCACCTTCTGCACCCCGCCGTAGTCGGCGATGAGCCGCGAACCGCGCCGGGTGATCAGGAAGCCCGCCACCAGCATCAGCGCGGCGGTCGAGATCCCGTGGTTGACCATGTAGAGCGTGGCGCCGGACTGGCCCTGGCTGGTCATCGCGAAGATGCCCAGGATGATGAAGCCGAAGTGCGAGATCGACGCGTAGGCGATCAGGCGCTTGATGTCGCGCTGGCCGACGGCGAGCAGCGCCCCGTACACGATGCTGATCAGCGCGAGGACGATGATCACCGGCGTCGCCCACTTGCTGGCCTCCGGGAAGAGCTGGAGGCAGAAGCGGAGCATCGCGAAGGTGCCGACCTTGTCGACGACCGCGGTGATCAGGACGGCGACCGGGGAGGTCGCCTCACCCATCGCGTTGGGCAGCCAGGTGTGCAGCGGCCACAGCGGGGCCTTCACCGCGAAGGCGAAGAAGAACCCGAGGAAGAGCCAGCGTTCGGTTCCGGTCGCCATGGAGAGCGAGCCGTTGGCGCGGGCCTCGGCGATCTCGGAGAGCGAGAACGTCCCCGCGACCACATAGAGCCCGATCACGGCGGCCAGCATGATGAGGCCGCCGACCAGGTTGTAGAGCAGGAACTTCACCGCGGCGTAGGAGCGTTGCGCCGCCGCGTTCTCGTCGCTGCCGGTGTGCGCCCGGTCCCCGAAGCCGCCGATGAGGAAGTACATCGGGATGAGCATGGCTTCGAAGAGGATGTAGAAGAGGAAGACGTCGGTGGCCTCGAAGGAGAGGATCACCATCGCTTCGACCATCAGGATCAGGGCGAAGAAGCCCTGGGTGGGGCGCCAGCGCGAGGACTTGGTCTCCAGGGGGTCGGCGTCGTGCCAGCCCGCCAGGATGACGAAGGGGATCAGCAGGGCGGTGAGCGCCATGAGCGCCACCCCGATGCCGTCCACGCCCAGTTCGTACCGGACGCCGAAGTCCTTGATCCAGGCGTGCGATTCGGTGAGCTGGTAGCGGTCGCCGCCGGGCTCGAAGCGGGCGAGCGCGATGCCCGCCAGGACGAGGGTGGCCAGCGAGAAGACCAGTGCCAGCCATTTGGCGGTGGTGCGCCGGGCGGCCGGGACGGCGGCGGTGGCGACCGCGCCGATCGCCGGGAGCGCCGCCGTCGCTGTCAGGAGGGGAAAGGACATGGTGATCAGACCGCCCTCATCAGCAGGGTCGCGGCGATGAGAACCGCCGTACCGCCGAACATCGAGACCGCGTAGGTGCGGGCGTAGCCGTTCTGCAGCTTGCGCAGCCGGCCGGAGAGCCCGCCCATCGAGGCCGCCGTGCCGTTGACGACGCCGTCGACCAGGGTGTGGTCGACGTACACCAGGGAGCGGGTGAGGTGCTCGCCGCCGCGGACCAGGACCACATGGTTGAAGTCGTCCTGGAGGAGGTCGCGGCGGGCGGCCCGGGTGAGCAGCGAGCCGCGCGGGGCGACGACCGGTACGGGCTTGCGTCCGTACATCGCCCAGGCGATGGCGACGCCGATGACGAGCACCACCATGGTGGCGGCGGTGACGGTCGTGGCGCTGACCGGGGCGTGGCCGTGGCTGTGGCCGGTGACCGGCTCCAGCCAGTTCAGGAAGCGGTCGCCGATGGAGAAGAAGCCTCCGGCGAAGACCGAGCCGAACGCCAGGACGATCATGGGGATGGTCATCGACTTCGGCGACTCGTGCGGATGCGGCTCGTGGCCCTCCGCGTCGGGCTGCCAGCGCTTCTCGCCGAAGAACGTCAGCAGCATCACGCGCGTCATGTAGAACGCGGTGATCGCGGCGCCCAGCAGGGCCACCGAGCCGAGGATCCAGCCCTCGGTGCCGCCCTTGGCGAAGGCCGCCTCGATGATCTTGTCCTTGGAGAAGAAGCCGGACAGGCCGGGGAAGCCGATAATCGCGAGGTAGCCGAGGCCGAAGGTGATGAAGGTGACCGGCATGTACTTCCGCAGGCCGCCGAACTTCCGCATGTCGACCTCGTCGTTCATGCCGTGCATGACCGATCCGGCGCCGAGGAAGAGCCCGGCCTTGAAGAAGCCGTGGGTCACCAGGTGCATGATCGCGAAGACGTAACCGATCGGGCCGAGCCCGGCGGCCAGGATCATGTAGCCGATCTGCGACATCGTCGACCCGGCGAGAGCCTTCTTGATGTCGTCCTTCGCGCAACCGACGATCGCACCGAAGAGCAGCGTGACCGCTCCGACGACCACGACGACCAGTTGTGCGTCCGGCGCTGCGTTGAAGATCGCACCGGAGCGGACGATCAGATAGACACCGGCGGTGACCATGGTCGCGGCGTGGATGAGGGCGGAGACCGGGGTCGGGCCCTCCATCGCGTCACCGAGCCAGGACTGCAGCGGCACCTGGGCCGACTTGCCGCAGGCCGCGAGCAGCAGCATCAGGCCGATCGCCGTCAGCTTGCCCTCGCTCGTCTCCCCGGTCGCTTCGAGGACGGGGCCGAAGGCGAAGGTGCCGAAGGTGGTGAACATCAGCATGATCGCGATCGACAGGCCCATGTCGCCGACGCGGTTGACCAGGAACGCCTTCTTGGCGGCGGTGGCCGCGCTGGGCTTGTGCTGCCAGAAGCCGATGAGCAGGTACGACGCCAGACCGACGCCCTCCCACCCGACGTACAGCAGCAGGTAGTTGTCGGCGATGACCAGGATCAGCATCGCCGCGAGGAACAGGTTCAGATAGCCGAAGAAGCGGCGCCGGCGCTCGTCGTGCTCCATGTAGCCGATCGAGTAGATGTGGATCAGGGTGCCCACACCGGTGATCAGCAGCACGAACGTCATCGACAACTGGTCGAGCTGGAAGGCCACATCGGCCTGGAAGCCCTCGACCGGGATCCAGCTGAACAGCTTCTGGTGCAGCGCCCGGTCCTCCGCGCCCTTCCCCAGCATGTCGAGGAAGAGCACGACACCGACGACGAACGACGCGGCGGCGAGCAGGGTGCCGATCCAGTGTCCGGCGCGGTCCAGCCGTCGGCCGCCGCAGAGCAGGACCGCCGCTCCGAGCAGGGGCGCCGCGACGAGCAGCGCGATCAGGTTCTCCACGATTCAACGTCCCCTTACAGCTTCATCAGGCTGGCGTCGTCGACCGAGGCCGAGTGGCGGGAACGGAACACCGACACGATGATCGCGAGCCCGACCACGACCTCGGCGGCGGCGACGACCATCGTGAAGAAGGCGATGATCTGGCCGTCGAGATTGCCGTGCATCCGGGAGAAGGTCACGAACGCGAGGTTGCAGGCGTTGAGCATCAGCTCCACGCACATGAACACCACGATCGCGTTCCGCCGGATCAGCACCCCGGCCGCACCGATGGTGAACAGCAGGGCTGCGAGATAGAGGTAGTTGACCGGGTTCACTTGGCGACCTCCTCTTCTTCGTTGTCACGGCCGAGCCGTTCCCCGGAGCGCTGCTCCAGCGCCTTGAGCTGGTCCAGCGACTCGTTCGAGACGTCGCGGATCTGGCCGCGGTTGCGCAGCGTCTGCATGACGGTGAGCTCGGAGGGCGTGCCGTCCGGGAGCAGGCCCGGGATGTCCACGGCGTTGTGCCGGGCGTAGACACCGGGGGCGGGCAGCGGCGGGAGCTGCTTGCCGCGTACGCGCTCCTCGGACATCTCCCGCTGGTTCTTGGCGCGTTCGGTGCGCTCCCGGTGGGTGAGCACCATCGCGCCGACCGTCGCCGTGATCAGCAGGGCGCCGGTGATCTCGAAGGCGAAGACGTACTTGGTGAAGATGAGGCTGGCCAGCCCCTCCACGTTTCCGCCGTGCTCGGTGTTGGCGGTGCCGAGTCCGTTGAAGCTGTTCAGCGAGGCGTTGCCGATGCCCGCGATCAGCAGGACACCGAAGCCGAGCCCGCAGCCCGCGGCCAGCCAGCGCTGGCCCTTCAGGGTCTCCTTCAGCGAGTCGGCCGCGGTGACGCCGACGAGCATGACCACGAAGAGGAACAGCATCATGATCGCGCCGGTGTAGACGACGATCTGGACGATGCCGAGGAAGTAGGCGCCGTTGGCGAGGTAGAACACCGCCAGGACGATCATGGTCCCGGCGAGGCTCAGCGCGCTGTGCACGGCCTTCTTCATCAGTACGGTCGACAGCGCGCCGAGGACGGCGACGATGCCGAGCAGCCAGAACTGGACGGCCTCGCCGGTCGAGGTCTGGGAGGCCGCGGCGGCCAGGCCGGTCATGCGCCCACCTCCTGCGCCGAGCCGTTGTTCTCGCTGTGCCCGTCGGCCGGCTTCTCGCCCTTGGAGACGGCGACCTGGGGCTCCGTACCGGGCGCCGCCTCGGTGACGAGGCCCCGGTAGTAGTCCTGTTCGTCCATTCCGGGGAAGATCGCGTGCGGGGTGTCGACCATGCCCTCCTCCAGGCCCGCGAGCAGCTCGTCCTTGGTGTAGATGAGGCTCTCGCGGGTGGTGTTGGCGAGCTCGAACTCATTGGTCATCGTCAGCGCCCGGGTCGGGCAGGCCTCGATGCACAGTCCGCAGAGAATGCAGCGCGCGTAGTTGATCTGGTAGACGCGGCCGTAGCGCTCACCCGGGGAGTAGCGCTCCTCCTCGGTGTTGTCCGCGCCCTCCACGTAGATCGCGTCCGCCGGGCAGGCCCAGGCGCACAGCTCGCAGCCGACGCACTTCTCCAGACCGTCCGGGTGACGGTTGAGCTGGTGCCGGCCGTGGAAGCGCGGCGCCGTCACCTTCGGCGTTTCCGGATACTGCTCGGTCAGCCGCTTCTTGAACATGGCCTTGAAGGTCACGCCGAAGCCGGCGACGGGGTTCTGGAACTTCTCCTCCGAGGACCCCGAGGAACCCGAGGCTCCCGAAGTCCCCGAGGACTCTGGTGACTCAGACACCGTCGGCCTCCTTTCCGTCACTCGAATTTCCGTCACTCTGAGTATCCGGCCCGCCACTGACAACGAGCTCCCGCTCTCCCCGCGGCCTGCGGCGCGGTACCGGCGGCAGGGTCTGTCCGGGCAGCGGCGGCACCGGGAATCCGCCCGCCATCGGGTCGAACGCCGGCTCCGGTCCGGTCTCCGCCTCGGCGGCCCGGCCCTTCTTGTCGCGGAAGATGTCGACGACGAAGGAGATCAGCAGGATCGCGATCACGGCCCCGGCCACGTACAGCACGATCTTCGAGAAGTCGTAGCCCTCGTTGCGCAGCGCCCGCACCGTCGCGACGAGCATCAGCCAGACGACGGAGACCGGGATCAGGACCTTCCAGCCGAGCTTCATCAGCTGGTCGTAGCGGACCCGGGGCAGCGTGCCGCGCAGCCAGATGAAGAAGAACAGCAGCAGCTGGACCTTGACGACGAACCAGAGCATCGGCCACCAGCCGTGGTTCGCGCCCTCCCAGAAGGTGCTGATCGGCCACGGGGCCCGCCAGCCGCCCAGGAACAGGGTCGTGGCGACCGCGGAGACGGTGACCATGTTGACGTACTCGGCGAGCATGAACATCGCGAACTTGATCGAGGAGTACTCGGTGTTGAAGCCGCCGACCAGGTCGCCCTCGGACTCGGGCATGTCGAACGGGGCGCGGTTGGTCTCGCCGACCATCGTGACGATGTAGATGATGAACGAGACCGGCAGCAGCAGGATGAACCAGCGGTCCTGCTGCGCCTCCACGATCTTCGAGGTCGACATCGACCCGGAGTAGAGGAAGACCGAGGCGAACGCGGCGCCCATCGCGATCTCGTAGCTGATCATCTGCGCGCAGGAGCGCAGACCGCCCAGGAGCGGGTACGTCGATCCGGACGACCAGCCGGCCAGCACGATGCCGTAGATCCCGACCGAGGCGACCGCGAGGATGTAGAGCATCGCGATCGGCAGGTCGGTGAGCTGCATCGTGGTGCGGTGGCCGAAGATCGAGACCTCGTTGCCGGACGGGCCGAACGGGATCACGGCGATCGCCATGAACGCCGGGATGGCCGCGACGATCGGCGCGAGCACGTACACGACCTTGTCGGCCCGCTTGACGATGACGTCTTCCTTCAGCATCAGCTTGATGCCGTCGGCGAGCGACTGGAGCATGCCCCAGGGACCGTGCCGGTTGGGGCCGATGCGCAGCTGCATCCAGGCGACGACCTTGCGCTCCCACACGATGGAGAAAAGCACGGTCACCATCAGGAACGCGAAGCAGAACACCGCCTTGATGACGACGAGCCACCACGGGTCGGTGCCGAACATCGACAGATCCTCGGCGGCGAGTACGGCACTGTGCGGTGCCGCGGCCAGTTGAGCGAAGGCACTCACGCCCCCACCTCCGGTGTGACGTCGGGAGTACCCGGTGCGGCGGGGCCGATCCGGACCAGACCGCCGGGCCGGGCACCGGTGTCGGCCGGAACGCCCCGCCCGGCGGAGTTCAGCGGCACCCAGACCACCCGGTCCGGCATGTCGGTGACCTTCAGCGGGAACGCGACACTGCCCGCCGGGCCGGTGACGGCCAGCAGATCGCCGTCCTTCACGCCCGTCTCGGCGGCGGTGGCCGCGGAGAGCCGGGCGACCGCGGCGTGCCGGGTACCGGCCAGCGCCTCGTCGCCCTCCTGGAGCCGGCCCAGGTCGAGCAGCATCCGGTGGCCCGCGAGGACCGCCTCGCCGTCGCCGGGCCTGGGCAGCGGCTGCGCCGGCTCGTTCGGGTCGCCGGCGTGTGTGCCGGTCCAGCCGCCGAGCCGGTCCAGTTCGCGTCGTACGGACTTCAGGTCCGGCAGCGCGAAGTGGACGTCGAGGGCGTCGGCCAGCATGTGCAGCACCCGGGCGTCGCCCGGCGCGAGCGCGCGCGTCATCTGCTCGGGCTTCAGCGCGGCCTCGAACATCCGCGCCCTGCCCTCCCAGTTGAGGAAGGTGCCGGACTTCTCGGCCACCGCGGCGACCGGGAACACCACGTCGGCGCGGTCGGTGACCTCGTTGGGCCGCTGCTCCAGCGAGACCAGGAAGCCGACCTGGTCCAGGGCCTCCAGGGCCCGTGCCGGGTCCGGCAGGTCCACGGTCTGGACTCCGGCGACGACCAGCGCGGCCAGTTCGCCGGTGGCCGCGGCCTCGACGATCTGGTCGGTGTCGCGGCCGAAGCGGGACGGGAGTTCGGCGACGCCCCAGACGGCCGCCACCTCTTCCCTGGCCCGCGGGTCGGTCGCCGGACGGCCGCCGGGCAGCAGCGACGGGAGCGCGCCCGCCTCCACCGCGCCGCGCTCGCCGGCCCGGCGCGGGATCCACACCAGCGCGGCCCCGGTCGCGGTGGCCGTGCGCACCGCGGCGGTGAGCCCGCCCGGCACCGCGGCCAGCCGCTCACCGACCACGATCACGGCGCCCTCGGCCCGCAGCGCCTCGGCCGCCACGGCTCCGTCGCCGTCGAGGCCGACACCGCCCGCGATCGCGTCCAGCCACTCGGTCTCGGTGCCGGGGGCGGCGGGCAGCAGCGTGCCGCCCGCCTTGTCGAGACCGCGGGTGGCGTGCGAGGCGACGGCGAAGGTGCGCTGTCCGTGCTTGCGGTTGGCCTTGCGCAGCCGCAGGAAGACGCCGGGCGCCTCCTCCTCCGACTCGAACCCGACCAGCAGTACCGTCGGGGCCTTCTCCAGCGAGGTGTACGTGATCCCGCTGCCGTCCAGGTCGCGCCCGCGCCCGGCCACGCGGGCGGCCAGGAAGTCGGCCTCCTCGCTGCTGTGGACCCGGGCCCGGAAGTCGATGTCGTTGGTGTCCAGCGCGATCCGGGCGAACTTGCTGTACGCGTAGGCGTCCTCGACGGTCAGCCGGCCGCCGGTGAGCACCCCGGTCCGGCCGCGGGCGGCCAAGAGGCCGGCGGCCGCGGCGGCCAGCGCCTCGGGCCAGCCCGCGGGCTCCAGGACGCCGTCCGCGTTGCGTACCAGCGGAGTGGTGAGCCGGTCCCGCTGCTGCGCGTAGCGGAAGCCGAAGCGGCCCTTGTCGCAGACCCACTCCTCGTTGACCTCGGGGTCGTCGGCGGCGAGCCGCCGCATGACCTTTCCGCGCCGGTGGTCGGTGCGGGTCGCGCAGCCGCCCGCGCAGTGCTCGCAGACCGACGGCGAGGAGACCAGGTCGAAGGGGCGGGAGCGGAATCGGTACGCCGCCGAGGTCAGCGCCCCGACCGGGCAGATCTGGATGGTGTTCCCGGAGAAGTACGACTCGAACGGGTCGCCCTCGCCGGTGCCGACCTGCTGGAGCGCGCCGCGCTCGATCAGCTCGATCATCGGGTCGCCCGCCACCTGGTTGGAGAACCGGGTGCAGCGCGCGCAGAGCACGCAGCGCTCACGGTCCAGCAGCACCTGGGTGGAGATCGGGACGGGCTTCTCGTACGTCCGCTTCTTGCCGTCGAAGCGCGAGTCCGCGTCGCCGTGCGACATCGCCTGGTTCTGCAGCGGGCACTCGCCGCCCTTGTCGCAGACCGGGCAGTCCAGCGGGTGGTTGATGAGCAGCAGCTCCATCACACCCTTCTGGGCCTTCTCGGCGACCGGTGAGGTGAGCTGCGACCTGACGACCATGCCGTCGGTGCAGGTGATGGTGCAGGACGCCATCGGCTTGCGCTGGCCCTCGACCTCGACGATGCACTGGCGGCAGGCGCCGGCCGGGTCGAGGAGCGGGTGGTCGCAGAAGCGCGGGATCTCGATGCCGAGGAGTTCGGCGGCCCGGATGACCAGGGTGCCCTTGGGCACGCTGATCTCGATGCCGTCGATGGTCAGCGTGACCAGGTCCTCGGGCGGGATGGCCGCCTCGCCGCCCCCGGAGGGCGCACTCGTGGTGACTGTCATGCGTTCACCCCCTGGGATGCGTTCTTGTCGTCGGCCCAGACGGTCGACCTGGCGGGATCGAAGGGGCAGCCCTTGCCCGTGATGTGCTGCTCGTACTCCTCGCGGAAGTACTTCAGCGAGGAGAAGATCGGCGAGGCGGCGCCGTCGCCGAGGGCACAGAAGGACTTGCCGTTGATGTTGTCGGCGATGTCGTTCAGCTTGTCGAGGTCGGCCATCTGCCCCTTGCCGGCCTCGATGTCGCGGAGCAACTGGACGAGCCAGTAGGTGCCTTCGCGGCAGGGTGTGCACTTGCCGCAGGACTCGTGGGCGTAGAACTCGGTCCAGCGGGTGACGGCCCGCACCACGCAGGTGGTCTCGTCGAAGCACTGGAGCGCCTTGGTCCCGAGCATGGATCCGGCGGCGCCGACACCCTCGTAGTCGAGCGGTACGTCGAGGTGCTCTTCGGTGAACATCGGGGTCGACGAGCCGCCCGGGGTCCAGAACTTCAGCCGGTGGCCGGGGCGCATGCCGCCGCTCATGTCGAGCAGCTGGCGCAGGGTGATGCCGAGCGGGGCCTCGTACTGGCCGGGGCCCGCGACGTGCCCGCTGAGCGAGTACAGCGTGAAGCCCGGGGACTTCTCGCTGCCCATCGACTTGAACCAGTCCTTGCCCCGGTTCAGGATCGCGGGAACCGAGGCGATGGACTCGACGTTGTTCACCACAGTGGGGCAGGCGTACAGACCGGCGACCGCGGGGAAGGGAGGTCGCAGCCGGGGCTGGCCACGCCGTCCTTCGAGAGAGTCGAGCAGCGCGGTTTCCTCACCACAGATGTACGCGCCGGCACCGGCGTGCACCGTGAGTTCCAGATCGAGCCCCGAGCCCAGGATGTTCGTCCCCAGATAGCCCGCCTCGTACGCCTCTCGTACAGCCTCGTGCAGACGTCGCAGCACGGGGACGACCTCACCGCGCAAGTAGATGAACGCGTGCGACGAACGGATCGCGTAACAGGCGATCACGATGCCCTCGATGAGGCTGTGCGGGTTGGCGAACAGGAGCGGGATGTCCTTGCAGGTGCCCGGTTCCGATTCGTCGGCGTTGACAACTAGATAGTGCGGTTTGCCGTCGCCCTGCGGGATGAACTGCCACTTCATCCCGGTCGGGAAGCCCGCGCCTCCGCGGCCGCGGAGGCCGGAGTCCTTGACGTAGGCGATGAGGTCGTCCGGCGCCATGGCGAGGGCCTTGCGCAGGCCCTCGTATCCGTCGTGGCGGTGGTAGGTGTCCAGGGTCCAGGATTCCGGCTCGTCCCAGAAGGCGGAGAGGACGGGGGCGAGCAGCTTCTCGGGGCTGCCCCCGTTCCCGTTGCCGCCTCCGTTGTCGTTGATCTCGGTCGCCAACGTCATCACTCCCCCTCCTCGGCTGTCGGGCCGGCCGGGTGGTCCGGGTCGGAGGCCGAGGTCTGCTGCGGTGCGTCGTGCGAGCTGAGGTGCTCGGACGGCGACGGGTCGTGGGGCTGGGCGCCGCCGGGGCGCTCGCCGCGCGGGGCGACGACGCGCGGGTGCGGCTCCTCGCCCTTGGCGAGGCGGAGGCCGATCAGCGAGGCGGGGCCCGCGCCACCGGACGCCTCGACGGCGCCGGGGCGCTCGTCGGGGAAGCCGGCCAGGATCCGGGCGGTCTCCTTGTACGAGCAGATCGGGGCGCCGCGGGTGGGTTCGACGGTGCGCCCGGCGATCAGGTCGTCGACCAGGCGGGTCGCGCTCTCGGGCGTCTGGTTGTCGAAGAACTCCCAGTTGACCATCACCACGGGGGCGAAGTCGCAGGCCGCGTTGCACTCGATGTGTTCGAGGGTGACCTTGCCGTCCTCGGTCGTCTCGTCGTTGCCGACGCCGAGGTGCTCCTTGAGCCGGTCGAAGATCGCGTCGCCGCCCATCACCGCGCAGAGCGTGTTGGTGCAGACGCCGACCTGGTAGTCACCGCTCGGCTTGCGCCGGTACATCGTGTAGAAGGTGGCGACCGCGGTGACCTCGGCGGTGGTGAGGCCGAGCAGCTCGGCGCAGAACGCCATGCCCGTACGGGACACGTAGCCCTCTTCGGACTGCACCAGGTGCAGCAGCGGAAGCAGGGCGGAGCGGCTGCCGGGGTAGCGGGCGATCACCTCCTTCGCGTCCGCTTCGAGCCTGGCGCGCACCTCGGCCGGGTAGGCGGGGGCGGGGAGCTGCGGCATCCCCAGACTGACTTCCTGACGTGCTTCGGTCACCGGTCGACGCCTCCCATCACGGGGTCGATGGACGCGACGGCGACGATGACGTCGGCGACCTGGCCGCCCTCGCACATCGCCGCCATGGCCTGGAGGTTGGTGAAGGACGGGTCACGGAAGTGGACCCGGTAGGGGCGGGTGCCGCCGTCCGAGACGACGTGCACGCCGAGTTCGCCCTTGGGCGATTCGACGGCGGTGTACGCCTGCCCGGCCGGGACCCGGAAGCCCTCGGTCACCAACTTGAAGTGGTGGATCAGGGCCTCCATGGAGGTGCCCATGATCTTCTTGATGTGGTCGAGCGAGTTGCCGAGTCCGTCCGGGCCGAGCGCGAGCTGGGCCGGCCAGGCGATCTTCTTGTCGGCGACCATCACGGGACCGGGGGCGAGCCGGTCGATGCACTGCTCGACGATCCGCAGCGACTGGCGCATCTCCTCCAGGCGGACGAGGAAGCGGCCGTAGGCGTCGCAGCTGTCGGCGGTGGGGACGTCGAACTCGTAGGTCTCGTACCCGCAGTAGGGGTCGGTCTTGCGCAGGTCGTGCGGGAGTCCGGCGGAGCGCAGCATCGGTCCGGTGACGCCGAGCGCCATGCAGCCGGTCAGGTCGAGATAGCCGACGTCCTGCATGCGGGCCTTGAAGATGGGGTTGCCGGTGGCGAGCTTGTCGTACTCCGGCAGGTTCTTCTTCATGGTCTTCACGAACTCGCGGAGCTGGTCGATCGCGCCGGGCGGCAGGTCCTGGGCGAGTCCGCCGGGGCGGATGAACGCGTGGTTCATGCGCAGGCCGGTGATCAGCTCGAAGAGGTCGAGAACGAGTTCACGATCGCGGAAGCCGTAGATCATGATCGTGGTGGCGCCGAGCTCCATGCCGCCGGTGGCGATGCACACCAGGTGCGAGGAGAGCCGGTTGAGCTCCATCAGGAGCACGCGCAGGATGGTCGCCCGGTCGGGGATCTGGTCCTCGATGCCGAGAAGCTTCTCGACGCCCAGGCAGTACGCCGCCTCGTTGAAGAACGGCGTCAGGTAGTCCATGCGCGTGACGAAGGTGGTGCCCTGCGTCCAGTTCCGGTATTCGAGGTTCTTCTCGATGCCGGTGTGGAGGTAGCCGATGCCGCAGCGGGCCTCGGTGACGGTCTCGCCGTCGATCTCCAGGATCAGCCGCAGCACGCCGTGCGTGGACGGGTGCTGGGGGCCCATGTTGACGATGATGCGTTCGTCGTCGGACTTGACCGCGGACTCGACGACCTCGTCCCAGTCGCCGCCGGTGACTGTATATACAGTCCCCTCGGTCGTGGCCCGGGGCGTTGCATGGGGAGTAGACATCAGGAGTACGACCTCCGCTGGTCCGGAGCCGGGATCTGGGCGCCCTTGTACTCGACGGCGATGCCGCCGAGCGGGTAGTCCTTGCGCTGCGGGAAGCCCTGCCAGTCGTCCGGCATCATGATCCGGGTGAGGGCGGGGTGCCCGTCGAAGACGAGCCCGAAGAAGTCGTAGGTCTCGCGCTCGTGCCAGTCGTTGGTCGGGTAGACCTCGACGAGGGACGGGATGTGCGGATCGCTGTCCGGGGCCGACACCTCAAGCCGGATGAGCCGGCCGTGCGTGATCGAGCGCAGGTGGTAGACGGCGTGCAGCTCGCGGCCCTTGTCGCCGAGGAAGTGGACGCCGCTCACCCCCGTGCAGAGCTCGAAGCGCAGCGCCGGGTCGTCGCGCAGGGTCCGGGCGACCAGGACGAGGTGTTCGCGGGCGATGTGGAAGGTGAGCTCGCCGCGGTCGACGACGGTCTTCTCGATGGCGTTCCCGGGAAGCAGGTCCTGCTCCTCCAGGGCCCCTTCGAGCTCGTCGGCGACTTCGTCGAACCAGCCGCCGTACGGGCGGGAGGTGGCGCCCGGCAGGGTCACGGTGCGGACGAGGCCGCCGTAGCCGGAGGTGTCGCCGCCGTTGTTGGCGCCGAACATGCCCTTGCGTACGCCGACGACCTCGCCGGTGTCCGCGCGCGGGGCGGGCACACCGTTGTTGTTGCTCTGTTCGTCGTGGTTGTCGTTCCCGCTCATCGCAGCAGCCCCTTCATCTCGATCAGGGGCAGCGCCTTGAGTGCCGCGTCCTCCGCCTCGCGGGCGGCCTCCTCCGCGTTGACCCCGAGCTTGGAGCCCTGGATCTTCTGGTGGAGCTTGAGGATCGCGTCCATCAGCATCTCGGGCCGCGGCGGACAGCCGGGCAAATAGATGTCAACCGGAACAATATGATCAACACCCTGCACAATGGCGTAATTGTTGAACATTCCGCCCGATGATGCGCAAACCCCCATGGAGATCACCCACTTGGGATTGGGCATCTGGTCGTAGACCTGACGCAGGACGGGAGCCATCTTCTGGCTGACCCGTCCTGCGACGATCATCAGATCGGCCTGTCGCGGCGATCCGCGGAAGACCTCCATGCCGAAACGGGCCAGGTCGTAACGCCCGGCCCCGGTCGTCATCATTTCGATGGCGCAACAGGCGAGGCCGAAGGTGGCGGGGAAGACGGAGGACTTCCGTACCCAGCCGGCGGCCTGCTCGACAGTGGTCAGCACGAAGCCGCTGGGCAGCTTCTCTTCGAGTCCCATGGTGTGCCCCTCAGCCCCTCAGTCCCATTCCAGGCCGCCGCGACGCCACACATACGCGTAGGCGACGAAGACGGTGAGCACGAAGAGCAGCATCTCCACGAGCCCGAAGATCCCCAGGGCGTCGAAGGTGACCGCCCAGGGATAGAGGAAGACGATCTCGATGTCGAAGACGATGAAGAGCATCGCCGTCAGGTAGTACTTGATGGGGAAGCGGCCGCCTCCGGCCGGCGTGGGTGTGGGTTCGATACCGCACTCGTACGCTTCGAGCTTTGCCCGGTTGTAGCGCTTGGGGCCGATAAGCGTGGCCATGACCACGGAGAAGATCGCAAACCCTGCCCCGAGGGCGCCGAGCACGAGGATGGGCGCGTAGGCATTCACGCTCCTCGCTCCTTCCAGTCGTCCTTGACCGTTGGACCGCATCGGGCGACCGGCTCACCGCCTCACCAAGATCGTGCACATGTGAGGCAGTTCACAAGCCCGACTGCCCCGCATCCTATGCCCGCCATCCTGTGATCTGCGACACGGGGTACGACAACGCCTTTGTGATCTCCACCACCTGACGAAGGATCATGAAGTCGGATGAGCGGTGATCTTCACACGCGAAGCGGCCGAGTGATCACGAGACGTGACATCTGATGCTGTTACCGCTGGTCAAACGGCTGCCGCTCTATCAAGGGTTGGTCGTGCCAAGCAAATTGGCGATGGACGACACGGGGTGATAGAGGAATCCACCTGATCTTGATCCCTCCCGGCCGGCTCCGCGCGGATCCCACCCCTCCCCGACGGGCCCGCACCCTCCGGGTCGCCCGAACCTCACCCGGGAGGGGGAGTCGAGGGGATCAAAATGGACGCATGGTGCCATTTCTGATCTTCGGAGCGAACGGGACATCTCCCTTCACCCGGTGCCGCCTTGGGCGCGTGGCGCATATCCGCCCCTCGCTCCGCGACCACCCTGTGACCTGCGTCACTCCGTCAAGGCCCCGGTAAAAGCGGGCTTGGCCATCGGTGTGAACGGATGGTAAGTGGCGGGCAATTCGGGCGTATTACCGAAAGCACGTGATCACAGCCATGATCAGCCATGCCCGCTTTGCCCGTTACGGCGTCAATAAGGGCCACCGGAAAGCGGATTCACAGATTCCGTACGTAACTGTGTCGCAACACACGTTTCTTGATGGGAGCCCCGAGGCCCTGATAGCGCTAGTACTCATGTCCCACACCGCTCACATACCCAGCCACCGGAAGCCCCGCCGAAACGCCTCGAAGACGGCGCTGCGGGCCGGAGTTGCCGGTGGCGTCCTCAGCACCATCGCGGTCGCAGGCGCCGCCGGTCCGGCCCAGGCCGAGCCGGTGACCCAGACCATCGAGATGCCCACCATCACCTCCGGGCTCTCCACCGCCGTCGCCGCGTCCGCCCAGGCCACGCAGCAGGTCGCCCAGGACCTGCAGACGCAGGCCCAGGAGGACGCCGCAGCCGCCACCGCGGCCAAGGCCGCCAAGAAGGCCAAGGCCGAGGCGGTCCGCAAGGCAGAGGCCAAGAAGAAGGCGGAGGCGGCCGCCAAGGCCAAGGCGGAGGCCGCCGAGCGCGCCTCCCGCTCCACCGTCCGCACGACGCTCAGCGCGACCTCCGGCTCCAGCACCGGTACCGCCGCGTCCACGTCCTCCTCCTCTTCTTCCTCCTCCTTCTCGTCGAACGCGACCGGCTCCGCCGCCGCGGTCATCGCCTTCGCGCAGGCCCAGGTCGGCGACGCGTACGTGCCCGGCGGCACCGGCCCCAACTCGTGGGACTGCTCCGGTCTCGTCCAGGCCGCGTTCCGTTCGGTCAACATCGACCTGCCGCGCGTCTCGCAGTCCCAGTCCACCGCCGGCACCCAGGTCTCGCTGAGCAACCTCCAGCCGGGCGACATCCTGTACTGGGGCGGCGCGGGCAGCGCGTACCACGTCGGGATCTACGTGGGCAACGGCCAGTTCGTCGGCGCGCAGAACTCCAGCACCGGTGTGGTGCAGCGTCCGCTGTCCTACGACCCGCCGTCGGGCGCGGTCCGCGTTCTCTGATTCGTCGCGACCCTCCGGGTTCACGGATTCACAAGCGCCTTTCCGGCGCGCGGTGAAGGGCCGTCACTCCCCCGCTCGGGAGCGACGGCCCTTCACCGTTTCCGGTCCTCCGGCGAGAAGTGTCCGGCCTCCGGCGAAAAACCGACGTCGAACCCGGTCTTCGGCGTCGACGTCGCGAACCTGCCGGACACCGTCCACCGTCGCTTGTGAACTGGGGCGAACAGCCCTCGCGTCACCGAGCACAGGACGGCATCCGCCATGACCTCCACCGCGGCCACCACCCCCTCCGCACCCGCCGCCCTCCCGGCCCGCACGCCTTTACGCGGCCGGCTCGCCGTCCTCTCCGTCATGCTGGGCATCTTCTCGATCGTCACCACCGAGATCCTGCCCATCGGCCTGCTCACATCGATCGGGTCCGACTTCGCCGTCTCGGACGGCACGGCGGGCCTGATGATGACCGTGCCCGGACTCCTCGCCGCGGTCTCCGCACCCCTGGTCACGGTGGCGACGGCACGCGTCGACCGGCGCCTGATGCTCGGTGCCTTCATGCTCCTGCTGGCCCTGGCCGACTTCCTCCTCGCCGCAGCGACCGACTACCGCCTCGTCCTGGTCTCCCGCGTGCTGGTCGGGATCACCATCGGCGGCTTCTGGTCCGTCGGGGCCGGACTGGCCGGCCGGCTGGTCCGCCCGGCATCGGCCGCCCGGGCGACAGCGGTGATCTTCTCGGCCGTCCCGCTGGGCTCCGTGCTCGGTGTCCCCGCCGGTACGCTCATCGGCGGCCTGGCCGGCTGGCGGACGGCGTTCGTGGTCATGGGGGCGCTGAGCGTGGGTGTACTGGCCCTGATGCTCGTCGTGGTTCCGCCGCTGCCGCCGGCCCGGGTCACCCGCGCGAGCCTGCTGCGCACCGTGCTCGCCCAGCCCGGCACCCGGTTCGCCCTGCTGATCACCTTTCTCGTCGTTCTGTCACATTTCGCGACGTACACCTATGTCACGCCCTTCCTGGAACGGGTCACGCACGCCGGTCCGGCGCTGATCACGGTGTTCCTGCTGCTCTACGGTGCCGCCGGGATCGTCGGCAACTTCACCGCCGGCGCACTCGTGACGCGCCGCCCGCGCGCGGCGGTCTGTCTCGCCGCGGGCCTCATCGCCACCGCGACCGCGCTGCTCCCGGTCCTGGGCAGGTGGGAGGCCGGAGCCGTAGCGCTGCTGATCGTCTGGGGTGTCGCCTACGGCGCGGTGCCGGTCTGCTCGCAGACCTGGTTCGCCAGGGCCGCCCCCGACGCACCCGAAGCGGCTTCCGTCCTGTTCACCGCGTCCTTCCAGGCGACCTTCGCCCTCGGCGCCCTGTCGGGCGGAGCCGTCCTCGACCACATGTCCGTGTCGGCGGTGATGGTGCTCGGCGGCGCGGTCGCGGCTCTGGTGGTTGTGGCGGTGGCCGTGGCGGGACCTCGCTCCGGAGACCTCGGTGCCGGGGAGCGGCGATGAACCGCACCGTCCTCAAGTGGAGGGCGTGCCCCGTACGTGGTGGGGAGAACCCCACCACCGCGTGCGGTGCTGGCACCCCGGTGGATTCGGGGGCCCGCTTTACTGTGCGTATCGCCTGCTGACGCCACGATGTTCATATGCTGCAAACCCCCGCTCATTCGCCCGGTCGCGGTCGCGATTCGTTCATAGACGTCATCAGAGCGCTGTGCGTGCTGGCCGTGATATCCCAGCACTGGCTCATGCCCGTACTGGCCTATGACAATGGGCATTTGAGCACCGGGAATGCGCTCGCGAGCCCCGGCTGGTGGATTGTCACATGGCTGACTCAGGTCATGCCCATGGTGTTCTTCGCCGGTGGGGCCGCCAATTTCTTCTCGTTCCGATCCATGAAATCGGTGAATACCTGGCTCCGGAGCAGAATCGCGCGTCTCCTGGTGCCGGTCGTGCCCCTGGCGGCCGTGTGGCTGCTGTTGCCCCATGCGTTGATCGGCGCGGGGGTGCCCGAGCAGCCGGTGCTGATGGCGGGCAAGATCGCCGGGCAGCTGCTCTGGTTCCTCGCTGTCTATGTGCTCGTGGTCGCGCTCACGCCGGTGATGTTCACGCTCTACCGCCGGTTCGGCTGGCGGGTGATCGGCGTGCTCGCCGTCTGTGCCCTGGCCGTCGACGTGCTGCGCTTCGAGTTCAGCCCCGCGATCGGTTTCCTGAACGCCCTGTTCGTCTGGCTGGCGGCCCACCAGTTCGGCTTCCACTACGCCGACGGCGGCCTGCGCATGCGGAGCGGGTGGGTTTCGGCGGGTGTGGCCGCGGTCGGCTTCGGACTCACCGCGGCCGCCGTGTTCTTCGGCCCCTACCCGGCGTCCATGATCGGAATGCCCGGGGCCCCGGTCTCCAACATGAGCCCGCCGACCGCGCTGATGCTGTCGCTGACCGTCGGCCAGCTCGGACTCTGGCTGACGCTCAAGCCGGTGATCACGCGATTCGCGGAACGCCCCATGGCCACCGCCGTACTTCAGTGGTGCGGGGCCCGCTTCATGACGCTGTATCTCTGGCACATGCCCGCACTCGTGATGACGGCGGGAATCGCCACGGTCGGACTCGGATTCGCGACACCGACGCCCGGTAGCCCCCTGTGGTTCGCGGTGGCACCGCTGTGGGTCGGCGTTTCGGGATTCTTCCTGGTGTGCTTCACCCGAATTTTCGGCCGGTTCGAATTCGGTCGCCGTTCCGGTGCGGCATCGGAAATGAGCCTCGGCAAGGTCGTTCTCGCGGCGGTGCTTTCCGCCGGTGGTCTCCTCGGACTCGCCGCCCAGGGTTTCATTTCTCCCGGAAACCCGCTCGGTCCGGTGCTCTGCGTGACGCTGGTGGTGGCCGGACTGCTCGTCGTACGCGAGAGGAGCACCCGGAAAGCCGCTGTCACGCCGGGCATTCGCACCGTGCCCGTTCAGCCGGCGGTGCGCCGAGGTGCCCGGGTTCTCTCCCGGCAGGGCGGCTGACGAGGGGGAGCCACACCTCGTACGGCGTGGGAGCCACCCCGCGTACGGCGGCCGCGCGCCCCGTACGTGGGGTGGCTCCCCCTCGTCAGGTGGTTCCCGCGCCTCTGCATCTCATGAGCCGCCGGCCGCGAGCTGCTGCCGGACCAGGCCGACCAGTCCCTCGATGAGGGGGCCTGGCTCGACGGACGGGTCGAGCGACCGCTGGAGCAGGTATCCGTCGATCGCCGCCGTGAGCGTCACCGCGACGGTGAGCGGACGCGCGACCCCCCGCTCCGCGAACCACTCGCACAGCCGCTGCCGCAACTCGGCCAGCAATCCGGCGATCTCGGCACGCAGCTGGTCGTCCCGGCTCGCGGCGACGAGGGACTCGTACAGCAACAGCAGCTCCGGATCACGGGGGTCGTTGGCGGACAGCGCGCGGAGCATGGTTTCCACGGCTGCGGCCGGATCCTCCTGCGCCAGGGCCTCGCCGATCCGGTCGAGGAAGAACGTCCGGATCTTCCGTACCGCGGCGATGCGCCGGAGTTCGCCGATGCTCCCCACGTGGTAGTGGATCACTCCGGTGTTCACACCCGCGCGCTCCGCCACCCGCCGACTGCTCACATCGCCCCAGCCCAGCTCGGGAATGAGGGAGGCCGCGGCTTCGATGATCTTCTCGCGCGTGTCCGTCCGGCGCGAGGGGCCCGTCGACTCGCTCATCACAGCCGCATCCCCTGGATCGCGAGCACGGCGATCACACCGGCCGAGGCCAGCGCGATCGCTTCGAGGACGAGCAGCTGCACCGGCAGGGGGTCGGGCACGACCGGGAAGACCGCGCCGAGGTCGGCCGCGAACACCGCGATGTAGCCGAGGCTCAGCACCAGTGCCGCCACGAAGGCCCAGTGCTGGCCGGCCATGGCGAACCCGGCCACCACGAAGCTGGCGAGCCCGAGAGAGGTCAGATACACGTTGAAGCTGTTGTACTGCCACCGCGGAAGCGGCGAGAAGTCCCTCGTGTCGATCAGCTTCCCGGGAACCATGGGAATCAGCAGGAGCGCCTCCCAGACCAGGAGTGCCGCGATCACGGTCGCCAGCAAGGATTGGTTCATCACACTCTCCGATACGTGTACGTGGCGGAGTCGGTCGCCTGTTTGGACGATAGTCCTGGACGGTCGTCCAAATCAAATGGAGGGGTGACCGGCACCGGCGGCGGAGAGGGTGAACCACACCGTCTTCGAGTGCGGCGACCGCGCCCCGTACGCGGTGGTCCCCCACCGGGCGGCGAGCGCGTCGACGAGGAACAGCCCCCGCCCGCCCTCGTCCGCGCCGGGGGCGCGCGGGGACCGGGACAGGCACCGGGGCGGGGGCACGGGCAGACGACCGGGCTCGTCGTCCGTCACGTACACCGTCACCTGCCGGCGATTGACGGTGACCTCCACCCGGACCTGCGGCGAGTCCGTATGGCAGTACGTGTTGGAGACGACCTCGCTCACGCAGAGCCGGGCGTCGTCGACGAGTGGGGCATGCCCGGCGGCCCACAGCACCGTCGCCACGAAGTCCCGCACGATCCTGGGTGCGGTGGGGGCGTTCGGTGCGACGAGCCGGTAGCGCTCGCCGCGCTGGGGGAGGTAGGGGGCTGGTGACGGAGGAGCGGTTACGGGGGTCATGGCGCGGTCTCCCTGCGTGAGGCGGTCTCCGGGGCGTCGTGCGTTGGGCGCGGTCCGTGGCATTGGCCGACCCCGGGGGCGCTCAACTCGCTTGCGGGTGGCTGCACTTCGGACGATGTCGCCTTGAGCGTCGCCCACTGGGACCATAGGGCGCCAGAATGCTCCGTAGCAAGGTTGCCCCTTCCGCTTCACGCGATCGGGTGGACCGGGGCAGCCGCACCGCGCAAGACTGCGCGGGGACGAAGGATGGTGACATGCCACCGAGGGACAATCCGACCGCACGCCAGGCACGCCTGGGCTGCGAACTGAGGAAGCTGCGGGAGCAGGCCGGCCGAACGGCTCGCGAAGCCGCCGGACTCATCTCGACCGATCAGTCGAAGATCAGCCACATGGAAGCGGGCCGCATCGGCATCAGCGAGGCGCGAATCCGCCGCCTTGCCAGCTTCTACGCATGCGACGACACCGTATTGATCGAGGCACTGTGCGCCATATCCCGGGAGCACCGGGGCCAGTTCTGGTGGGACGAGTACCGCGGCGTACTGGCACCCGGCTTCCTCGACATCGCGGAGCTGGAGCACCACGCGAGCCATATGCGCTGCCTCCAGTCCGTGACACTGCCGGGATTGATCCAGACGCCGCAGTACGCACGGGCGCTGTTCGAGGGAGTGCTGCCCAAGCTGCCCGAGGACGAGGTGGAGGCGAGAGTCGAGCACCGCATGCGCAGGCAGGCCGTACTCGACCGCGACAGGCCACCGAAGTTCGACGTCATCGTCCACGAGGCCGGCCTCCGCATGCGGGTCGGCGGACGCGAGGTCGCACACGGCCAGCTGGTGCGCCTCCTGGAGGCAGCCGACCGGCCCAACGTGACCGTGCGCGTGATCCCGTTCGCCAGCGAGAGGTTCGTCGAGGTGACACAGACCGTGCTGTACGCGGGCGGTGTGGCGCCACAGCTGGACACCGTCCACATCGACACCCCGTTCAGAGGGGCCTACCTGGACGCTGCGGCCGATCTGAACCGGTACCGCATGCAGCTCGACTTCGCCCAGCAGGTCGGCCTCGGGCCCGAGGAGTCGCGGAGCTTCGTTCACCACCTCGCGCGAGACCTGTGATAATCCGCAGCATGAGCGCAGACATCGAATGGCAGAAGTCGTCGTTCTCCGGCGGCGGAGAACAGTGCGTCGAGGTGGCGTGGCAGGGCGAGGAGATCCTGGTGCGCGAGAGCGACGACCCGCGCACGGTGACCAGGACGAGCCGCGCCAAGTTCGCTGCCTTCATTCAGGGTGTCAAGGCGGGCGATTTCGACCACTTCGTCCAGTAGCGCCGTCCCGCCTGCCGCAGGAGAGCCTCCGTCCGTGCCGGACGGGGGCTCTCCTGCTATCTGGGCGCAACCATGCCCCGGGGCATGGTTGCGCCCCACGCTTCCGTAACGCTACCGTCGCCGTGCGTCGCCGCGCTGCGGAGGGCAACCGACTCCACCCGCCGCTCCGCGCCCCAACCACCCCTGCCCGCACGCCATTTGGCGCGCCCGCTCGCGATCGGACGGTAGTCGATGCGTACGTCCCTCACCCCCTTACGACCAGCCGTCGAACACGGCTACCGGTTCGAGGCCCTCCGCTACGGCCCCGCCACCGGCTTCGTCCCCGAGCCGGTCGACCTGCGCATCGTGGCCACGCCCCAGGAGGCCGTCCGCGCCGTCCGCGTACAGCTCCGGACGAACCATCTCTTCGGCCTCACCCCGCGCGAACTGATCCGCGCCCACCACTGGGCGGACCAGGGCGGCTGGGTGCAGGCCCTGGGGGCGCTCCGACGCGGCGAACCCTGCGGGTTCACCCTCCTGCTGCGGGGTGGCCGGCACATCGAGTGGCACATCCGCCCGCTGACGTACGTATCACTCGACGCCCGCGCCCACCACCGCCCCGCCGCACGCCCCGTCGCACAGAAATCCACATGAGTCAGGCACGCCGGCGTGACTTCTGGACGAGGTATTCCCAATGCCGGCGTATGGCCTGGCGCTCCTGCGGTCATCACTTGCTTTGCGGCAGTCATCCGTTGTCTTGACTTGGTCCGCCGAGCTGAGGAAGTGTCCGGCAACCACTGCTCCGGTTCCGTGCGATCGCTAGCATCCACGACATGATCAGTGATGCAATAGCCGAGCTGCGTCTTCGGGATTCACCGACGATCGAGCACATCGACTTCGAGTCCCTCGATGGATACCGCTTCACCGATGGTGAGGGATTCCCCGCTTCCTATCGTGCGTTCGTTCGCCACGCGGGGTGGGGACGTACCTTCGGGCTGTGGTTGGTCTACCCGCCGGTCCGCCCGGGATACGCCGATGGCCTGCACGGTCGGGGCGCCCAGCTCACGAGGCGTTTTCGCGCGAGCTATCTGGACGGAGAGAGCGAAGCATTCGACTGGATGGTGGAACCGGACGGCAACTGGTCCCTGGCTGCCACCCTGGAGGTCTTCGCGTGGAGCGAGAACGGTGATGCCCTGTTGTGGAACAGCGCGTCACGCAACAGGGACGGGGAGTTCCCCATCTGGGAGTCACGCGGTTTCAACTCCCTGCATCACCTCGGCGCAGACCTCCGCGCGGCGCTACCGCTGGTGCGCGATCGTTCCATCGGAAATTCCGGGCCCCGCCCGTTCGATGTGGAACCGCTTCTCGCCACCCGCCTCTGAACGGGCTTCTGCTGATGGTGTGTCCGGCACGCGGGCAGGGCGCCCAGGATCGTTCTGTGCCGAGCGACCCGGACACCCTGCTGACCGCATAGGCTCTCCTGCCGCAACGGGTGGCGATCTCCCGGGAGTTCTTGAGCCGGCCGGTGGTCCGCTCGACTTCGTTCGGCGCCGGAGTGCTCCTGGTCGAACCCGGTGGGCCTGCCGCCCGCGCTGCCTCTGCGCCGGCCGTTGGCCCGCTGGTCCCTCGGCTCCGGGATCGTGTGCTTGATCCGGCGTCTTCGCAGGTAACCGCGGTCGCGGCGGGAACGCTCAGAAGCGGTTCGGGAAGTCCGGGCGGTCCCGGTCGCTCACGGCGCGCGGGTCGGGCCCCGCGAGACGCGCAGCAGGGGGTTCTGGGTCCACCCCTGCGGGGGTGCTGGACCGCTGGTGGGCCGAACAGGCCGTTCATAGCGTGGTGTTCATGAGGGATGACAGGAACGAAGAACGAAAATATGCCACCCGGCGGACGGCGCTGCGTGGGCTGGGACTCGCGGTGGGGGGCATGGCCCTGGCCACCGGGCTCGGAACCTCGCCGGCCGCGGCGGCCCCGCGTCGCGGGCTCGCGACCTACGTACTGGTGCACGGTACCCACAGCGCCGGCGCGTTCTGGATGCCGATCGCGCGGGAGCTGGTGCTGCGCGGCCACCGCGTCGTCATGGTGGACCAGCCGCGGCACGGAGCGGAGGCCTTCGTGGCGGAGTCGTACCAGTGGCAGGACCTCACAGCGATGGCGGTCGAGCCCTCCCCGCTGAAGGGCCTCGGGCTGGACGACTACGAGGCGCGCGTCACGGGCATCGTGCGGCAGGCCGCACGCAACGGCCCGGTGGTGCTGGTCGGGCACAGCCTGGGCGGCGTGTCGGTCAGCCGTGTCGGCGAAGCCGTCCCGCACCTGCTTCACCACATCTGCTACATGGCGGCCTTCTGTCCCAGCCGCGTCCTGCCCACGGCGGACGCCTGCACGGCGGCACCCGAGAACGCGAACGCCGTCAGCCCGGTGGAGCTGACGGTGGGTGACCCGGACCGGCTCGGGGTATTGCGGCTGAACTTCCGTACGGGTGTCAGCGCCGAGTTGGCCCTCCTGAAGGAGATGATCTGCGCGGACTACCCCGACGCCGACTTCCGCCGGATACTGGCCGGCATGCAGACCGACGAGCCCGTCGCCGCCTATGCGGGCCGAGCGGTCGGCCGGGCCGGCAACTGGGGACGCATTCCCCGCACGTACCTGCGTTTCGGCAGGGACCGTACGATCGCCACCGCGCTCCAGGACAGAATGATCGCGGAGGCCGACGCGTCCACACCCGGCAACAGCTTCCGCGTGCACGACTTCCCCGGGGCGTCACACGTCGGCCCTCTGGATCCCACCCCGGTTGCGGACGTCCTGGACACGCTCGCAAGGTAGGGGAGCCAGGTTCTGTCCGCAGATCATGTGGCCTTCTGATTGATCGCTCGTTGGCCCGGTCCTGCGTCGCGGGGATCAGGAGAGCCGATGTCTTCCACGGCACAGTCAGCGCGGCCGCGATCCGACTACGGCTCCGACCATGATCCGCCGGACAGGACCTGCTCGTTGACGCAGACGTTGCCCGCAGACGGGTCGAGCACTCCGACGACGGATTCGCCTGGTCGCAACTCACGGCGGCTGCGTCCACCGCGAAGGTGATGCAGCGGTTCGGCTTCGCGCCCGGGATCGGCTGCGCGGTCCGGGACTCCACCCGGTCGGCACCCGGTGACACCCGGTTGGTGTTGGCCGGCACCGAGGCGGCCGCCCCGACCGTCCCGGGCCTGGCTGCCCCGCCGGCGCCGTGCTTGACCGGCGCAAGCTGCCGGCCGGGCGGATCGGGGAACCGCTGGAGGGCCACCCTCTTCCGAAGGTCCTGGCACCGATGCCGGGCGCCGGTGTCAGGACCGGGGCGATGCCCCGCGACGGAACCTTCTACGAACCGCGGCCGGCCGGCTCCTGACCGCTGTCCCGGTCAGGCGTCACTGCGACGAGGTGTCGGGGCCCGCTTCCAGCACAGCCTGCAGCTCCGCGAAGCGCCGGTCCTGCGAGGTTCCCGCGGCCAGCTCGCTCAGCGCATAGGCCGTGGTCTTGAAGCCGTCTGCGTGATAGAACTCCGCGCCCCACGAGCCAAGCCGCACCGAGGCCACCTCGTCCAGCCCCAGGCGGTCGGTCCCCCACGGGTTGACCGCCACGATCCCGTCAGGGCCGACCTCAAGCCGGACCCTGAGGATCGCCCACCAGAAGAACAGCCCGACGCCGACTGCCAGCCCCGTCCACAGCCCGGCCGGCCGTGCCGTCTCCGCTCCCGGAGAGGCGACCCACCCGGCCCAGCGGAAGAGCGCCGTCGCCCCGACAACGGCCGGGATCGCAAAGCCCGCCACGCGAGCCGACCCACCCACCCGCCACACCGACACCGAGTCCCCTCCCTCGTCATCCATGCCCGCATTGTGCGCCACACAGCTTGACCAAACGCATAGGAGCGCCCCCCGATCACCAGGCCGGTGCCGACCGGGGTCGGCACGATCCCGAGAACCCCGAACGCCTCCGGCACCGCCGGCACAGCGAGGCTCTGCCGCACCCACCCGAGCACCCCGGAGGCCGGAACCACCGTCCGTCCGGCACCTGCACGTCGTACGGCCCGGTTGCCGGGTTCACTTCGCCGCACGTCACACACGGTTCGTCGGCCGGCTCACCGTGACCCGAACAAGGTGACTTCTGCACCGGGCCGTCGAGCGCGGCCACCGGTTCGAGGCCTCCGCTTCGGCTTCGAGGCCCTCCGCCTCGGCCACGCCCCAGGAGGCCCCCATCCGCGTACAGCTCCGGGCGACCGTCCCCGCCATCCGCGTACAGCTATCCGCGTACAGCTTCGGGCGACCGTCTCCACGGCCTCACACCGCGCGAGCTCATCCGCGCCCACCACCGCCCCGGGCCACGCCCCGTCGCACAGAAATCCGCATGAGTTAGGCTCGCCGGGGCACAGCGAGGGCATCGATCGGGCTCAGGTATCGGCCCGCTGGGCCGGAATGTGAGGCCGCCCGTGCGGGACTACTTGCTCATGCTGTTCGTCACGGCGGCCGTGACCCATGTCCTGACCGGCCCCGTACGGAAGTTCGCCATCACCATCGGGGTGGTCCCCGAGGTCCGGGCGCGCGACGTCCACCGCGAGCCCACTCCGCGTCTGGGCGGCATGGCCATGTTCGGTGGGCTGCTGGCCGGGCTGCTGGTCGCCTCCCATCTGCCGCACCTGGAAGAGATCTTCACCGAGAGCTCGACGCCACGGGCGTTGCTGTCCGGCGCGGCACTGATCTGTCTGCTCGGTGTGCTCGACGACAAATGGGGCGTCGACGCGCTGGTCAAGCTCGGCGGGCAGGTGCTCGCCGCCGGGGTGATGGTGTTCCAGGGGCTGACGATCCTCTGGCTCCCGGTGCCGGGCACCGACGGGATCTACCTCTCCGACTGGCAGGGCACGCTGCTGACCGTGGGACTGATCGTCGTCTCCATCAACGCGGTCAACTTCGTCGACGGGCTCGACGGGCTGGCCGCCGGCACGGTGGGCATCGCGGCGTCGGCGTTCTTCCTGTACGCGTACCGGCTCTGGTACGGCTACGGGATCGAGGCCGCCGCGTCCACCACGCTGATCTCGGCGATCCTGGCGGGCATGTGCCTGGGTTTCCTGGTCCACAACTCCCACCCGGCCCGGATCTTCATGGGTGACTCGGGCTCGATGCTGCTCGGTCTGCTCATCGCCGGGTGCGCGGTCTCGGTGACGGGCGAGGTCGACCCGAGCCTCCTCAACCAGTCGATGGACGGCAGGTCCGGTTCGGCCGCGATGGTGCCGGTCTACATTCCGCTGCTGCTGCCGCTGTCCGTCATCGCGCTGCCGGTCGCGGACCTGGTCCTGGCCGTCATCAGGCGTACCTGGAACGGAATGTCCCCCTTCGCCGCCGACAAGGGCCACCTCCACCACCGTCTGCTCCAGCTCGGCCACTCGCACCGCCGGGCCGTGCTCCTCATGTACTTCTGGTCGGCGCTGTTCTCGTTCGGGATCGTGGCCTATTCGGCTCGGGGCGCCAAGTCCTGGATGCTCTTCGGCGTCGCGTTCGTCTGCGCGGTGGGCCTGGTCCTGCTGCTCCAGCCCCGCTACGCGTCCGGCCTCACCCGCCGTCTGCTGCCGCGCCGGTCCGGGGGCCGGGTGGTCGCCTCCGGCGGCAGGCGCGCCGAGGCCGACGAGGAACGCCGGGTACCGACCGGGTGACCGGGTGACCGGGTGACGGGGTGACCGGGTGACGGGGTGACCGGGTGACGGGGTGACCGGGTGACGGGGTGACCGGGTGACGGGGTGACCGGGTGACGGGTTGGCCGGGTGACGGGTTGGCCGGGTGGGCGAAACCCCCTGGCGGGCGGGGCACTCGGCGGCGAGCATGGGGCGCATGAATGACCAACCCGCACGATGGACCCGGGCCACTGTCTACCCCGACATGTGGGCCGACCCGGCCGACGACCCCCGCAACAGTGAGGGAACCGGTCCGGACGGTGAGCTCGCGACGCTCCAGGGCTTCCTGACGGACTACCGCCTGACCCTGCGGATGAAGTGCGAGGGCCTGGACGCGGAGCAACTGGCCCGTCGTTCGGTCCCGCCGTCGACGATGTCGCTGCTCGGCCTGGTCCGGCACCTCGCCATGGTGGAACGGGACTGGCGCAACTGGATCAGCGAGGACGAGCCGCTGCCGAGGCTGTACGGCAGGCGTGACGCGGACTTCGACGGAGCAGTCGCCGATCAGGCCCTGGTCGATGCCGCGTACGCCGACCTGGAGCGCGAGCAGGCGGCGACCGACGCCGCGCTGGCCGAGCACCCGGACCTGGGCACGCGTCTCGGGAAGGACCGGACCTCGGTCCGGGAGCTGATGGTGCACCGGGTCGAGGAGTACGCCCGCCACTGCGGCCACGCCGACCTGCTTCGCGAGTGCGTCGACGGACGAGTGGGCCAGTGACGCACCCGGGACTCCCGCGGTGGACAGGGCGCGAGCCCGGTCCGTCGACCTGAGTCGCTGTTCCGGACGCGAGCCCGGCCCGTCGACCTAAGTCGCTGTTCCGGACGCGCGGTTCATCCCTTGGTCGCGCGCCCGGAGACTTTCGGCGGACGCCCGCAACCGCACCCGCTCGGCAGACTGGCGGCGACACGTGAACCGCCGACCATCCGGGGAGTCAGAGTGCATCGTGACGTACGCAGTGAGGGAATCAGCCGGGCGAGGTTCCTGGCCGGGGCGGGGGCGATCGGGGCCGCGGCGGCCGCCGGACCGCTGCTGACCGGCGCCCCCGCCTCGGCGGCCACGGCCGGCCGGCGGGGCGGGCGCGGGAACCACAAGGGGCTGACGCACCGAGGGGTCTGCTACACGATCAGCGCGGGCGAGACCCCCGGCACCGCGTGGAGCACCGCCCGGATGCGCAAGGACCTCCGCGCCATCAAGAACGACATGCACGCCACGTCGATCGAGGTGACGGGCGACGGCGTCGACCGCCTCAACGCCACCGCGTCCGAGGCCGCCGAGCTCGGTCTGCACATCTGGCTCCAGCCGACCCTGGGCGACCGCCCCCCGTCGGAGATCCTCGACCACCTCGCGGAGACCGGGCGGCACCTGGAGCGGCTCCGCCGCCAGGGCGCGCGGGCCGACCTGAGCGTGGGGTGCGAGTTCTGGCTGTTCGTGCCGGGCATCGTGCCCGGCGCCGACGCCCAGGAGCGGATCCGCAACCTGATGGAGGGCAACTTCGACCCGGAGCAGATGATGCGCCGCCTGTCCGCGTTCACGGCACGGGCCGCCGCGGTCGGACGGTCGGTCTTCGGCGGCAACCTGTCGTACGCGGCCGCCCAGGACGACGAGGTCGACTGGAACCTCTTCGACATCGTGGGCATCGACTACTACTCGTACTTCCCCGACCGCGCGGACTATGTGCGCGAGCTGCGCTCGTACCTGCGCTGGGGCAAGCCGCTGGCGATCACCGAGTTCGGCACGTGCACGTACGCGGGGGCGCCCGAGCAGGGCGGCATGGGGTGGGACACCATCGACTACACCAAGCAACCGCCGGAGATCAAGGGCGACCTGGTCCGCAGCGAGCGGACCCAGGCCGCCTATCTCACCGAACTCCTCGGCGTCTTCGAGGAGATGGGCCTGTACGCCGCGATGGCCTTCGAGTTCGTCACCGCCGACGCCCCGCACTCCCCCGTCCCGCGCTACGACCTGGACATGGCGAGCTACGCGGTCGTGAAGCCGATCAAGGACCGGTTCGACGACCCGCGGTCCGACTGGCACTGGGAGCCGAAGCAGGCCTTCCACGCGCTGGCGCGGTGCTATGGGCGGGCGGGGCGCCGCTGAGGGTTGTCGGCGGGAGGGACGACCTGGCGGCGGGTCACGTCCGGGAAGAGGGAGCGCTCTTCGCGGACCAGAAATCCGACTTGACGTCAGGGAAAGGAATATCCCTTCCGGCATAGTTCGGTCCGACTGTCTCCGTCTTCGGCGGAGACACCTTCGAAGCATTTACGCAGGGTGTCGCAACTTCAAAGAAAGCTTGCCCGTTGCCGCCAATGAGAACGCGCACATTGAATCCGTCCGGCGTTCTGTAGTACATCGCCGGACTCTTCGATTTATTCACGGCAAGCTGCTCGTATCCCTGACTCTTCCAGTAGCGCTCGATCACACCCAGGAAGCTCCCCCGACGTTCCTCAGAGACAATCGTCATGACCGCCCGGCTCCTTTGTACGTCACACCCCCCCTCGATCGACTCATCATGCGTCCAGTGCACTGCCGGCTTGATTGCAGCGAATGTACCGTCGAGGATTTCATCCGCACGCATCGCCGCCTCCTGCATGTCCATCTTCGTCTCCCGTCCAGTCGAGTCTCCTGATTTTCCGCATCCGGTCAGGAGCAGCACTCCAGCGGCCAGCACCGCGGCTCCCGAAATTCTCATCGAGGCGTCTCCAAGGTGATCCTGTCAGGATTACCAACTACGATATTGGCAATATTGTCAGCCGAGATCTGATCTTTCGCACGGTTAAAATAATTCGAATGCGCCGACATTTTAAAGTGGTCCTCCAAGACGGTTTCCCCATCCTTCACCACAAACCGTGTTGCACCGAAATCCTCACTTGCAGGGTCGGTGCCGAACCAACGTTCGCTAGGATCGGATTGTGCATCTTGGGCGTTGTAGCCGGCGATACCTCCGACGATGGCTCCGGCACCGCCACCGATGAGCGCTCCCGGCGGGCCGGCCATGCCGGCTCCCAGAACAAATCCTGTCGACCCTCCGCCGACCACTCCGGAAGCCATTCCTGAGGCTTCCGCGCGGTTCGGGAGTTTGGTGACAATGTCATTTTCGGCTGCGCCCACGAACACGTGACCCTTACCCACGTTGAGGTCCTGAGCGTTGTCCGCGCCGGTGCCGGGGCTTCCGACCAGGATGATGTCATCGGCGCCGGGAATGCCACCTTTCTCCTGAGCAGCGAGCCCGACCGTGAGGGATCCGTAGGAGTGTCCAATGGCGGTGACGTGCGGGTCGCCGCCCTCGTGCGTTGCGGAGATCCCCGCCATGAACGCGTTGTAGTCAGGGGCTCCCGCCTCGGCATCGTTCGTGAACATCACGCTCTTGCCGCAGCTTCGGCTCCAGAGAACCGCACTCCGCACGGACACGACCGAGGCGTTCGTCCCACGAGGTGAGAACGGACTTGAGTGCCCCGAGGCTGGACAGCCCGGCCAGACCGCCGGAAGTGCCGTCATGAGCCTTGCGCAGCTCGGCCTTCGCAGTGATCGTGCCGGTCTGGAGGCCATCCGCCGTGCCGGCCGCCTTCGTCCACGGGCCGCCCTTGTGCCTGAGCGTTCCGGCACCGCCACCGCCGCCGCCACCGGACGGATCGGCGTGGCCGCCCTCCCCCGGAAGGCTGTTGAGCTGTAATCGAGCGGTGTGCCGCTCGGCCACCTGAGCCTTCGCCTGTTCCCACTCGTCCCACGCCATGCACACGCCTTCCCCCGCGACCCGGGCCACCGCCCGGGTGAAATCTCCGGCCGTGTCTGCTGTACTCGCCGGAGGTGGTCGCCACAGAGGCTACGACGAGGCGCCCGGCGCCACGTCCGTACGGTCACCCACACGGGCCCTGAGTATCCGTACCTACCCGTCACGGCCACGGGGCGCCGCTGACGGGGGCATCGTGTTCATCGGCCCTCACACCAGGGGTTGTTGAGGCTTCCGCAGAATATTGAACAATGATTCAATCCTTGCTGAGTCGGTTGGAGCGCCACCCAGGAGTCGCGGCAGGGCCGCGCTTCGTCGCGCCACGGCCGCGACGGAATATGGAGAGTCCTGCAGTGAACCTGACGTGGATGCTGGAGAAGTCGGCTCGCACCTCCGGCGCGAAGCCCGCCGTGGTCTCCGACCTGGGCTCGATGACCTACGCCGAGCTGCTCTCGGCCTCGAAGCGCGCGGCTGGCGTACTGCGTGACCGGGGTGTGCGGCCGGGCGACCGGGTGGGCGTGATGATGTACAACACTCCCGCCTTCGCCGTGGCTGCGTTCGGCATCTGGCGGGCCGGTGCGGCGCTGGTGCCCATCAACCACAAGCTCACCGCGCACGAGGTGGCGTACGTCGTCGGGCACGCGAGGCTGCGCCTGACGATCGTGGCGGAGGAACTGGCCGGACGCGTGGGCGAGGCGTCCCCCGATGTGGTCGCTCTCACCACGAACGACACCGGCGGCGGCGAGTTCGACCTGTGTGTCGCGCAGGCACAGGAGTGGCACGGCGTGGAGGTCGGGCCCGACGACGTCGCACAGGTGCTCTACACCTCCGGAACGACCAGTGCGCCCAAGGGGTGTCTCCACTCGCACCGCGGCCTGTCCAGTGTGCCCGCGTACACCACCGCGGCCACGGGGCTGCGCCGGGACGACCGGTTCCTCATCGCGATGCCGATCTGGCACGCGGCGCCCCTGAACAACTGGTTCCTGTCCATGATCTACCTGGGCGGCACCGTGGTCCTGCTCAAGGAGTACCAGCCCGTCGCCTTCCTCGAAGCCGTCCAGAAGCACCGGGCCACGGCGTTCTTCGGCGCCCCCATCGCCTACCTCGCCCCGCTGAAGACACTGGAGGCGGCGGGACGCGACCTGTCCGGCTTCGATCTGTCGAGCGTGCGGCTGTGGGCCTACGGCGGTGCGCCGCTGGGAGCGCGGACCGTACGGATGCTCCAGGACGCCTACGGATCCGACCGCTTCTACCAGGTGTACGGGATGACCGAGATGGGCCCGGTCGGCTCCGCCCTCTACCCCGAGGAGCAGGTCACCAAGGCCGGGTCGATCGGTGCGGGGGGAATGCCCGGCGTGGACATCCGTGTGGTCGGGGCCGACGGCTCCGACGCCCGCGCCGGCCAGACCGGGGAGCTGTGGCTGCGCTCGGGCACGCGGATGATCGGCTACCTTGACGACCCGTCGGCGACGGAGCGCGCGTTCGACGGCGACTGGTACAGGTCCGGGGATCTGGCACGCGTCGACGAGGACGGTTACCTGTTCATCGTCGACCGGCTCAAGGATGTCGTCATCACCGGTGGCGAGAACGTCTTCTCCCCCGAGGTGGAGGAGGCACTGCGCCAGCATCCAGCGGTCCAGGATTGCGCCGTCATCGGCCGGCCGCACGAGGAGTGGGGAGAGACCGTCGTGGCCGTCGTGGAGGCGAACGCGGCCGTGACGCTTGAGGAGTTGCGCCGGTTCCTCGCCACGACACTGGCCAAGTACAAGATCCCCCGGGAACTGGTGGTGCTGCCGTCCCTTCCCCGTACTCCCTCCGGCAAGGTGATGAAGCACGTCCTGCGTGAGCAGGCGCTGCCGGGTGAGCGCTGACCCACACGGGCGAACAGGGGGCGGCCCCTGACGCGAGGACGGGTGTCTTCTCGCCAGGGGCCGGGGGACGACGGTGGGCAACCGTCGGTCGTCGGTCGCCCTGCGCCGGGAGGCGGCGGCGGTGGGCAACCGTCCGCCATCACGGTCGGTCCGCCTGCGCCGGGGGCGGCGGTGGGCAGCCGTCCCCCCGCCTCCGTCAGTCCTCCTGCGCCGGGCGCTCGCCCGCCGTCACGATCGTCCCTTGCGCCACGGCGACCAGGCGCTCGTCCCCCTCCGGGGACGCGACGTAGATGGAGCACTGGCACACGGCCTGCCGCCGGGTGGTGGCCGTTGCCTGCGCGCGGGCGATGACGGTGTCACCGACCGCCGGCTTGATGTAGTTGATCTTGTACTCGGCGGTGAGCGCATCGCCTCCCAGGGCGAGCCCTCCCGCGAACGTCAGCGCGTTGTCCGCCAGGTAGCTGAGGACGCCTCCGTGCACGAAGCCGTGCTGCTGCTGGATCTCGGGCCGGTTGGCGATGCGGATCTCGGCCGAGCCGGGCCCCACCGAGGTGAGTTCGGCGCCCAGGAACATGCTGAAGGGCTGGGCCTTGAAGATGCCGTGCGCGAAGTCGCTGAGGTCCGTGGTCATGAGTGCCGTCCTGTCGTCGCGCGGGTGGTGGCCGAAGTGCCGGCGGTCTCGCCCGGACCGGCGAGCCGCTCGTCTATGTTGTTCTGGAATATCGAGAGCAGGCCCTCCGCGAGGCCCAGGACGTGGTGATCGCTGCCGCCGTGGAGGAGGTGGCGCTGCACGTCCTCGGCGATGGCGAAGTCCTCCTGGTCGAACACGGTGTCGTTGGTGAACCGGAACCGCTTCTCCAGGGAACTCTGCCCGGCGGAACCGGCGAAGTCCTCGGCCCGGTAGAGCATCTCGTGCGTCCAGATCGTCCGGTCGGGGCTCAACGGCCAGAACGTGTTGATGGACACGTAGTCGGGATGCAGGATGAAGAAGGTGTTGGGGAAGAGCGTGTAGTACACGGAGGCGTAGTCGAGGATGCGCCACTCCTCCTCCGGCTTGAGGGCGCACTCGCCGATGTTGGTGCGCGCCGCGGACAGCCGGATGTGCGGCCCGTCGCTGTCGTGGGCGATCACGCCCCTCTTGAAGGCGGCCGCGAGCGTCTCCCGGTGGAGGTAGGGGACGTGGTAGCCCTCCAGGTACGTCTTGATCAGCAGCTTCCAGTTGGCTTCCTTGACGACCTTCGTCTTCTTGTACTGGATCAGCGAGGCCACGTCGAAGTTCACGAGGTCCTCGAAGAACGTCCCCAGGAAGCCGGGGATGTCGAGCTCCGCCCCGGGCGTCCGGCCCACCCAGACCAGGCCTCCCGCCTCCGTGGCCGGCAGCTCCACCAGCCCGTAGTCGCACGGGTTCACGCCCGGGAAGTCGTGTGCCCGGGTGATGCCCTTCAGGGCGCCGTCGAGCCCGTAGACCCAGCCGTGGAAGGGGCAGACGAAGTTCTTCACCGTGCCGGCGGGCGCCTCGGCTATCCGGGCACCGCGATGACGGCACTGGTTGTAGAAGGCGCGGACCCGGCCGTCCTCACCCCTGACCACGAAGTACGGGAACTGGTCCCAGTCACTGGTCAGATAGGCCCCGGGTTCGGCCAGCGTCGACGCGTGACCGGCGATCAGCGGGTACTGGGAGAAGGCCGAGGCGATCTCCTGCTCCAGGAGCCCCTCGTCCGTGTACTTGGTGACCGGAAGTCTGACGACCTCATCGAGCATCTTCTCGTCGCGGCGCGTCTCGCGCAGCGCGAGAAGGCGCTTGAGCATGTCTACCTGTTCCCCGTGTTGCATCTGTCCCCCACGTCCAGATCAAGCCATGAACCATTGTTCAATTTATGGTACGGGCGATGCAGGAGTCGGGCAACGATCCTCCGCAGCAGGTGCGGACGGTCCGTCCGGCGTGTAACCCAGCGCCCTGAAGCAGAAGTTGCGAATTTCTGCCACCAACTGCACATCCGGAAGATCCGTCCCCGTCCCGCCGGAGACGACCGGCGAGAGCCGCCCGATCAGCGCTTCGGCGATGGCACCGATCGCCGCCGAGGCAGCGACGTAGGCGTTCTGCTGTGCGAACAGCTTCGCCGCGACACCTTCGCCGATGACGCTCTCCCCCAGCGTGACGTACTCCCGCCGGTAGCGGAGCCGTTCCGCCTCGACCAACGGGGAGACCGGCTCGAAGAGCAATGACCAGGCCAGCCGGCGCCCCAGCAGGGCTCGCTGCGTGAAGGTACTGATGAGCGCGTCCAGACGCGCCGGCGCTGCGGCAGGGGCTTCGGACACCGCGGCGCGCACAGCGGCCAGTTCACGGTCGGCAGCACGCCGGAAGACCCGGGCGAGCAGTTCGTCCCGGCTGCCGAAGTACGAGTAGAGGGAGCCCGCACTCGCTCCGCACGCACCGGCCACCGCGGTCACTTTCGCCCCGGCGAAGCCGTGGCGGGCCACCAGGTCGTGCGCCGCGCGCAGGAACGCCTCCTCCTTCTCCTGGGCATTGCGCCTCGTACGTTCCGTATGCCGATACACCATCGTTGCAGCCCCGGGCCTTCCCATGTCCTGGTCGAAGACCACTCAGTCAACCAGGATCACGGACCCCCACCGCGCCGGTGACGTCGATCAGGGGAACGGAAGGTCGACCGGGCCCGGGGCGGCCGGGCGGCGGGGCGGCCGGGCGGCCGGGGAGAAGGATCAGGCCCGCGGGGCCACCTTCGACAGCCCGTTGATGATGCGGTCCATCGCGTCGCCGCCCGTGGGGTCGGTGAGGTTGGCGAGCATCTTCAGGCGGATACCCAGCCGAAGCGTCTCCTGCGATACCGCGAACACCTCGGCTCTGTACTTCACTCGGCACCCACTGCGGCGAGGCCCAAAGCCGCCTGCCGCAGTTTCGAGTCGAACCGCGGTCCCTTGCAGGCATCAGTGCGCGGTGGAGAGGTCGGTTCCTTCGGGGGCTCTGTAGCAGCGAGAGCCGACATCGATACTGATCAGCTGCTTCAGGTCGCCGGACCTGTTCTTGGCCCACTCGATCGTCACGGTGTGATGGCTCTTGGTGTCTACAGCCACAATCTCAGGATTCTTCGCGATCGACTTCGTCTCACCGTCCCTCGTGATCTTCCAGCCCATTCTGGGAAGTTCATCCCGCAGGTTTTGCATAGCCTCTTCGAACGTCCCCTTCTTGAGGTCGTAGATCGACCAGGGGTGAGCCACCGTGTAGTAGTTCTTCATGTCGGGATCTACGGCTTCGCACTGAGCGATCATGGCTCCCGACCCCTCGGTCCTACCCTTGACGTTCATCGCGTCGAGCAGCCTGCTGGAAATGTCGTTCACCTCCTGCTCCGCCGCCTCGACGTCCAGCACCTGGGGCTCGTATCCGAGCTTCTCGTTGTCAGTCTTCACGGATGAACAACCTGCCAGAGGGAGAGCTAGGGCAACTGCACACAGGAGCAGAGGAAACCGTCGAAACTGCGACAGCGACGTCGATCGAGCGTTAGTCAAGGGTCACGCTTCCGTAGTCGCCGACAATGACACGTGCCTGATTCTTCAGGCTGACCGACGGCTTCGAGCCGTCGTCGCTGCCGTTCCAGTACGCACCATGGTCAGCAGCGTCCGATTGCATAATATTCGCACCGAAATCGGGATCTGTCGGAATAGTCCAGTTATCCCCGAGTCCGATAACTTTTCCTCCACCCGTCACGAAGTTGTCGCTGCCGCCACCCTGCTCCGCCCACATGTGGCCGTGCTTGATGCCAAGATCCGCGGCGCGGTCGGCTTGCATACCCGGACTACCAACGGCGACCACGTCATCAGCAGCCAAGGGACCGTCGTGAAAGGTACCGGACTTGGCGGCGTCACCGATGACGGTGCTCCCGTAGCTGTGCCCGATCAGCGTCGTGTGCCCGGGGGTGCCTGTTCCGGATTCACCCTGGTGCGCGACGCGGTTCCCGTCCATGAATCCTCGCAAGGTCGGCCCGGCTTTCTCGGCGTACTGATCGTGCATCGCTTCAGGAATGGCGTCGCCCTTGTCGCCCGGGAAGGCGGACCGTGGGGCGTCGTAGTCGAACCAAGTAATTGTCGAAATCTTCTGTCCGGGGGCGAGCTTGTCACTCGTCGCCCACAGAATGTCGCCGCGGTGGAGGTCTTTGCCGATGTTTTCAAGATTCGAGCCGGTTCCGGGGACGTAAACGCCTGTGTGGTCAGCGGTGTCCGGATTCCCGTTTGCCAGGATGACCTTGCCGTCTCCCTTGCCGACAGGGTCGAATCCGAGCAGGTAGGCCTCGGGCAGCCCGTTCTCGCCCGTTCTGTCGAAACGCCCCTGGATGGCAGTCATACCCCGCATAACGCCCTGCAGTTCAGACTTCCGATCACCATATTTCTCGTTCCACGCCCTCCACTCGTCGGAGTGCACTTCGAAGGGGCCGTTGATGGTGTTGATCGTCTTGAACTTCTTGGCCGGCTCAGCAGGGATGGAGTCGAGATCCATTTGATACTTGGCCCTGGTCTCGGAGAAGAGCGTACGATTCGCCTCGTCACGCACCTCTGCCGGAAGGCCGTCGAGAGCACCGACTACGTCGGGGTGGAGCGAGAGATACGCTTCACGTTCCTGCGGACTGAGGTCCTTCCACCATTGGGCGTTGTCCTCTGAATTTCCCTCCTCGGGCGGATGCTTGATGCTGCCGAAGTAGTTCTCAGCGGCCTTGCTCGCACCGCCCATGTCCGACTTTGCGTCGACCCAATCGCGGGCCGAAACCGTCAGGTCGTCGTCAGCTTTCAACGCACGCAGCTTAGGGGCCCACTTCTCGTCTGCCTCGGTGGCTTCCTTGAGTGCCGCGGCAATGCGGTCCGCGCATTCCTGCGCGGCTCGGTGATGAGGATTGGGGTCGAGGTTCGCGGCCTGGCGCCCCACTCCCCTCGCACTGGAATCCGTCAGCCCACTCGCAGTACCGCCCGCGGGGACCTTGCCGTCGACTTCGGCTCCGCCGGCCGGGTAGCTGACCGAGCCGTCCGGGTTGACCGTGCACTTCGCAGCCCCCGCATCAGCAACTGCGGCGTCCAGTTTCTTCTTGGCCACCTCGATGTCGTAGATGAATCCGTTGAGCGCGGTGCTGATCAGACCGCACTCCGTCTGGACATAGTGGAAGTTGTCGGACAACGCCTTGAGTGCGCCCTGCGCAGAGCCGGCAGCTTCTCCCTCAAGGGCCTTGCGCATGCCGGCGGCCACACGGTTGTCGATGTCGTCCTTCGAGGTGCTGGCACTGTCGCTCAACGACCGGTAGCCATCGGCGGCCTCCGTGAACTCGGACAACTTGAGTGCGCTGAGAGTCGCGTAGTTCATGGCGCCCGATCACCGTTCCTCTGCTTGACCACCCGCGGCGGGTGTGTCCTGGTACTTGGTCTTGAGCTTGTTCAACTCGTCCTTGACCGACTCGTCGGTGGCATGGAACTCGTGGCCGGTCTTCTCCAAGATCTGTTGCAGGTCCTGGCACTTCTCGTCCAGCGTCTTGGCGTAGGTGTGCCAGGAGGTGTGCACAGTGCTCTGGGCAGCAGCGGTCATGCAGCCTTCGTTCTCGCCGATCCCCTTCTGCCCGGTAGTCAGCGCGGTGAGGGCTTTGCCCAAGCGCTTACGCTGATCGGCGACGCCTTCAGCGGCGGCAACCCAGGCCGCCTTCTCGGACTTGAGGTCGCCAGTGGCAGCAGGGCCGCCCGTTGCTTCGACATAGCCGCCATCGGGCGACGCACTGTTGATCTGCATGTTCGTGGTGTGACGCCGGGCCGCGTCGGCTTTCAGTCGTTCCCACTCGTTCCATGCCATGTGCGATCGTCCTCCCCGTGTCCCGAGCCCGGCTCGGGAAAGCCTGTGCAGCCGCCGGTTGCGCTACGTGAGGCTGCCGCTACAGACGTTACGAGAACAGTGCGACAGTGGCGTCCGCGAGGCTGGTCGGATCGGCCTGAATCTGAGTGTCTGCCCCGCTGTGTCCGAGCACGATGCGAGGACCGGCCTGAAGCGATCGCCGGATACTCTGCGGATTCTGGCCCGGTGCGTTGAGCGTCGCCGAGGAATCAGGCGAGCCGAAGGCCGGGGCGGGTATGGAAATTGGCTTGAAGAGCCGGTTGGTGCGAGCGGCGTTGCTGCATCTCGGCATCGCCGTGGCGAATACCTCATCGCTTCGCGCGCCGGCGAGCTCGTCGGCCTGCGGAAGCCGTGCAGGGATGGTCATGTGCGACGACTCGACAGGCCGTAGCAACGCAGTGGGGCACCCCCGAACGCAACGTGCCGGCCGAACAACGCTTGTTGTTCCGCCGGCACGAGTACGTCGGTGCTGGTCGGCTCAGCGGAGCACGACCGGGCGCAGGACTGCTTGAGTCTTCAGGCCCGCGGGGCCACCTTCGACAGCCCGTTGATGATGCGGTCCATCGCGTCGCCGCCCGTGGGGTCGGTGAGGTTGGCGAGCATCTTGAGGGTGAACTTCATCAGCAGCGGGTGCGTCAGGCCGCGCTGGGTGGCGACCTTCATGACCTTCGGGTTGCCGATCAGCTTCACGAAGGCGCGGCCCATCGTGTAGTAGCCGCCGTAGGTCTCCTTGAGCACCTTCGGGTAGTTGTTCAGGGCCAGTTCGCGCTGGGCGGGGGTCGCGCGGGCGTGGGCCTGGACGATGACGTCGGCGGCGATCTGGCCCGACTCCATGGCGTACGCGATGCCCTCGCCGTTGAACGGGTTGACCATGCCGCCCGCGTCACCGACGAGCAGCAGGCCCTTGGTGTAGTGCGGCTGGCGGTTGAAGGCCATCGGGAGGGCGGCGCCGCGGATCGGCATCGTCATGTTCTCGGGGGTGTAGCCCCAGTCCTCCGGCATCGAGGCGCACCACGCCTTGAGGACCTCGCGCCAGTCCAGCTCCTTGAACGCGGAGGAGGAGTTGAGGATGCCGAGGCCGACGTTGGACGTGCCGTCGCCCATGCCGAAGATCCAGCCGTAGCCGGGCAGCAGCCGGTCCTGGGGGCCGCGGCGGTCCCAGAGCTCCAGCCAGGACTCCAGGTAGTCGTCGTCGTGACGGGGCGAGGTGAAGTACGTACGGACGGCGACGCCCATCGGGCGGTCCTCGCGGCGGTGCAGGCCCATGGCGAGCGACAGCCGGGTGGAGTTGCCGTCGGCGGCGACGACGAGAGGTGCGTGGAAGGTGACTTCGCGCTTCTCCTCGCCGAGCTTCGCGTTGACACCGGTGATGCGGCCGGTGCGGTCGTCGACGATCGGGGCGCCGACGTTGCAGCGCTCGTACAGCCGCGCGCCCGCCTTCTGCGCCTGACGGGCCAGCTGCTCGTCGAAGTCGTCGCGCTTGCGGACCAGTCCGTAGTCCGGGTACGAGGCGAGGTCGGGCCAGTCCAGCTGGAGGCGGACGCCGCCGCCGATGATGCGCAGGCCCTTGTTGCGCAGCCAGCCGGCCTCTTCGGAGATGTCGATGCCCATGGAGACCAGCTGCTTGGTCGCGCGCGGGGTGAGGCCGTCGCCGCAGACCTTCTCGCGGGGGAAGGCCGTCTTCTCCAGGAGCAGGACGTCCAGTCCGGCCTTGGCCAGGTAGTACGCCGTCGTGGAACCGGCCGGGCCTGCCCCGACGACGATCACATCCGCGCTGTGTTCGGAGAGGGGCTGCTCGGTCACGGTCGGATCTCCCGAAGACTCGAAATCACGTGCCGCGCGGCACCTGTCCCGTGCAGTCTATGGGGGTCCGCCGATCAACATTCCGAAGGGCTCCCAGATGTCGACCGTGCTTCCCGGTGCACCCTCCGTACAGCTGCGCGTGCCGATCGACGAGGACGCGCTGTCCTGGCATCGCGCGTTCGACGATCCCGAGGTGATGGAGTTCTTCGGCGGCGCGTCGGAGGAGCTCTCGATGTACGAGGAGTGGACCGCCCGCCAGCGCAGACTCGACGCCGAACTCGGCTACTGCCTGTGGACGGTGCTGGGCGCGGACGGCGAGGTGGCCGGCTTCACGGGCGCCCAGCCGTGGCCGCGGGCCGATCACGGGCCGGTCGGCGAGATCGAGATCGGGTGGCGGCTGGCCCGGTCGGCCTGGGGCCGGGGCTACGCCACCACCGCCGCGCGCCTCACGCTGGAGCGGCTGCGCACCGCCGGGGTGGAGCGGGTGGTGGCGACGATCGACGCGGAGAACGAGCGGTCCCTGGCCGTGGCCCGGCGCCTGGGGATGGAGCGGGCGGAGAGCTTCCCGGCACCGGGGACGGGCCGGGAAGTGGTCTGCTTCCGCCTGTCCCTGTGACCCCGGGCCGGAGACGGGCCGGGGACGGGCCGGGGACAGGCCGGGGACAGGCCGGGGACAGGCCGGGGACAGGCCGGGGAGTGGTCTGCTTTCGGTTGGTCCTGTGACTCCGACGCCCTGAACGCGGGCCTCAGTCGGTGTCGTTGAGCGTCCAGGTGGACAGGGCGGTGTCGAAGATCCGCCGGGCACCTGGCCATTCGGTGTCGCGTTCGGTGGTGTAGACGGCGTACTCGGTGCCGTCGTCCGCGATGTAGCTCTGGTCGATCGCGTGGATCGTCTCGCCGCTCTCCCGGTCCTCGTACGTGTACTCCCAGATCGCACCGGGCCGCCCCTGGAAGGTGTTGGCCGTCAGCCCGATGCGGCGGTAGTTCTTCTGGTTGGTGTCGGCGGTCCGCTCCAGCGTCACGAAGTTGCCGTACGAGGTGTACGGGGCGTTGCGGATGACGCCGACCTTGAGCGCGGCCCGTCCGGTGGAACCCGCGTAGGTGATCTGGTGGTTCTTCTCGCTCTGCCGGTCCCAGACGGTGGGGACCGCGAAGGAGAAGCCGGCGGTGTCGGAGACGAGCCGGAAGCCCTCGGGGACGGTCGGGGCGGCGGGGGCGGACGGGGTGGCGGAGACGGTGGAGGTGGTGCTCGGGGCGGGCGGGCCGGTGGAGGGGGTCTGTTGCGGCGTCGGCTCGGCCGAGGGCGGCCGGCTGTTCCGGGCCCCGGCGGTGGGCCTCTCGTCCTCGACCGCTCCGGCCCCGCCTCCGCCGTCCGTCAGGGCCAGCCCCCGGCCGTCGCTCCACCACCGACGAGCAGCGCCGCGACGAGGGTGCCGGTCCAGACGAGGGCGGAGCGCTTGCGGGAGCCGGGCGGGGCGGTGGTCGCGGATGCGGATGCGGCATCGGATGCGGCATCGGATGCGGCATCGGATGCGGGATCGGATGCGGGATCGGTGGGCAGTGCGACGGTCCGCATGTCGTACGGGGTCGGCGCCGCGGTCGGGGGCGCGGTCGGGTCCGCCGCAGCGGGGTCGTACGGGGCCGGCGTCGGCGGGACCACCGTTGCCGGGGCCTCCGGCGCCGTGCCCGGCAGCGGCGGCAGCGGGGACGTGGACGGCATGGGCGTCGGCATGGGCGTCGGCATGGGCGTAGGCATGGGCTCGGGGCCCGGTGCCGAACCCGACGTCGGCCCCGACCCCGGCATCGAACCCGGCCCCGGCCCCGACCCCGGCATCGGCATCGGCGCCTGTGGCGCGGCCTGAGTCGTCCGCCCCGTCAGCCGCAGCAGATGCGGTGCCACGAGCACCGCGCCGCCCACCCACAACAGGCCGAACAACAGCGCGTCCGGCACGCTCGTCGCCAGCTCCGCCGTGCCCTGGCCACCCATGTCCCCGAAGCCGCCCGACAGCTCGACGGACACTCCGCCGATGCCGCTCAGTACCAGGAACATCCCGAGGAACAGCGCGCCCGCGGTGGCCTGTTCGCGGCGGTCCGCCGAACGGCGCGCGGCCCAGAGACCCACGGCCAGCGCACAGACCAGACCGATGGCCAGTGCTCCGGTCACCGCCCAGCCGTTCACTTCCTCGCCCAGTTCGGGCAGCCCGACGGAGCCGTGCTCCAGGCCCGAGCCGAAGAGGTTCACCTGTCCGCGCATGTCGTACTCGACGGGGGCGCCCCAGCTCAGCCCGAGTACCGCCAGGCCGATGTTCGGCAGCAGCGGCAGCGCGATCAGCATGGCCTCGCCGTCCACGCCGTCGGCGTTGGCGTACACGATGTACCCGGCCAGGCCGCAGAACAGGAGCACCGCGCCCAGGGCCCGTACGGCCGTTCCCACTGCCCGGACCGTGGTGAGCGCCGCCGGGCGCGCTGCCAGCCACTGTGCCGCGGCGTCGCGCCGGAGCACTCCGCCGGTGACGAGCAGCGAGATGACCAGCGCCCCGAACGTGGCGAGGAGCGGCGCGGACGAGACCGATACGCCCGCGACATCGGGCTGGGCGAACAGTCCGAGGACCAGCACGGCGGCGGAGGCCACCAGGCCGATCCGTACCGCCGCCTCCGGTCCGCCGCCCTGCGCACGGACCCGGCGGGCGCCGAGGATCAGCGCGCCCACCCACAGCACGGTGACGGTCAGCGGGACCACGGCCAGCGAGGCGCCGCCCTGCGACATGCCGCCGGCGTCGCCGTCGCCGTAGTATCCGCCGCTCTCGAAACCGCCGCCGACCGGGCCGGTGGACCGCAGCTCGAAGCCGCCGCCGAACGCCTGGAGCAGCATCGCCAGCGCGATCCGCAGCCGGTCGCCCCAGCCGACGACGATGTCGTCGCCCTGCCCGTACGAGGGGACGGCGAGCGCCACCGCGAGGGCCAGGATCAGTCCGGTGGGCCAGGCGGCCGCCTTCGCCGAACCCGCCCAGTCGCCCCGGAAGGTCCGGCCGAAGAACGCGCCGAGGGGCGACGGAACCACCTGGCCGGGCGGGCCCGGCGGCGGTGGAGCGGCCGGCATCGGCGTGTGGCCGGGCGGCGGGGGCCGGTGGGACGGCGGTCCGAGCGGCTCGGGCCGGGGCGGAGCGGCCGGCATCGCCGGCGGGGCGGCGGCCGCTGCCTCGTCGGCGGTCGTCGGGCGTTCGCGCCCGCACTTCATACAGAAGCGCGCCCCGCCCGGGGCCGGTGTTCCACAGAAGGGGCAGTACAACGGCATGCGGGCTCCGGCGGCAGGAACGGGGAGGGGGACGACGTCGGGGAAGACATGTGCGTTTCAACGGACACGTCTACCCCGCCACCCGGTTCCCCGCGCCGGAATTCGCCGAAGCGTTGCCCAGCCGAAGCGTTGCCTGCGAAGCGTTGCCCACAGGAAGCGTTACCCAGCCGAAGCGTGCCTACAGGAAGCGCCGACTACAAGGGGCGTTGCCTGCGGGCCGGCGGGACTGCGCTCAGGGGCGTACGCCCCGGTGCAGCGCCACCACTCCGCCCGTGAGGTTGCGCCAGGCGACCTTCGACCAGCCGGCCCGCTGGAGCGCGGCCGCGAGTCCGGGCTGGTCGGGCCAGGCACGGATGGATTCGGCGAGGTAGACGTACGCGTCGGGGTTGGAGGACACCGCGCGGGCGACCGGCGGCAGCGCCCGCATCAGGTACTCGGTGTAGACCGTGCGGAACGGCGCCCAGGTCGGCGAAGAGAACTCGCAGATCACCACCCGGCCACCCGGCTTGGTCACCCGGTACAGCTCGCGCAGCGCCGCGTCCGTGTCCTGGACGTTGCGCAGCCCGAAGGAGATCGTCACCGCGTCGAACGTCCCGTCGCGGAACGGCAGCCTGGTGGCGTCGCCCGCGGTGAAGGGCAGCCAGGAGTTGCGCCTCTTGCCCTCCTGGAGCATCCCGAGGGAGAAGTCGCACGGCACGACGTACGCGCCCGTCGCGGCGAACGGCAGTGACGACGTCGCCGTGCCCGCGGCCAGGTCCAGGATCTTCTCCGCGGGCCGGGCGTGCACCGCCTTCGCGACCTCCTTGCGCCACAGCCGGGCCTGGCCGAGCGACAGCACGTCGTTGGTGAGGTCGTAGTTCGCCGCCACGCCGTCGAACATCGTGGCGACTTCGTGCGGCTGCTTGTCCAGGGATGCTCGGGTCACCCACCCATTCAAGCAGCCCGGTCCCGGCCGCTCCGCGCCGGTCGCAAGTCGTTACCCGAGTGGACTGAACCAATCCGTTCCACCGGCGGTCAGACTGAAGGGGCACCGAGCCACCGGGATCCAGGGGGGAACCCAGATGTCCGTACGAGACGCACGCGTCAGGTCGCAGCCGGAACGCCGCCGGGGGCGCCTGCTCGTCGCCGTCGCCGTCCCGGTGGCGCTGCTCTGTGCCGCCGCCGTGCTGGTGCCCCGGGAGAGCGCCGGCGACGGGGGGAAGGCGTCCACGCCGTCCGCGTCCGCGAGTTCGCCGGGCACCGGCACGTTCACCGTCGCCGGTGCTCCCGATGCCGGCGGGGACCGGGGCGGGGACAAGAAGGACAAGGGCGCGGGCCGGAGCAAGGGCATGGCGTACCGGGTCGAGGTGGAGAACGGATCGGGCGTCGACCCGGACCGGGCCGCCGCCGAGATCGCCGGGATCCTGGCCGCGCCACGCGGCTGGTCGCACCACGGCGAGCACACCTTCCGCCGGGTCTCCGAAGGGCCGGCCGGACTCGTCATCCGGATCGCCACGCCGGGGACCACCGACGCCATCTGCGGCAGGAGCGGCCTCGACACCCATGGCGAGGTCAACTGCCGGGTCGGCACCGACGTCATGGTCAACCTCAAGCGCTGGCAGCGGGGATCGCCCGAGTTCCACGGCCCGCTCGCCGAGTACCGGGCCCTGATCATCAATCACGAGGTCGGCCACTGGCTGGGCCACGGCCACGAGACCTGCCCGGGCAAGGGGCGCCCCGCCCCCGCGATGATGCAGCAGATATACGGGCTGAAGGGATGCGTCTCCAACGCCTGGCCGTACGACGCCGATGGCCGCTATCTGGGCGGCCCGCAGGTCCCGTGAGCCGGCCCGCCGCAGGTGCGCACGTGTCGACCGTGCGCACGTATCAACTGTGCATTCCTGTCGACCGTGCGCACGTATCAACTGTGCATTCCTGTCGGCCGCACGTACGTATCAACCGCGCGCGTCAGCTGCGGCGGAAGACCAGCCGCCCGCCGAGCACTGTCGCCGTGCAGCTCCCGGCGCCCTCGGTGCGCAGGGCCGCCAGGTCCGGTACGCCGAACACCGCCAGGTCCGCGGGGCCGCCGACGGTCAGCGCCGCCGCGAACGCGTCGCCCGGCTCCGGCAGGGATGCCAGCGGGTCGAGCGACGCCGCATCCGTCGCCGGGCCGGGGGCGTGGACCCGCAGCCCCGAGCGGGCGACCGCGGTACGCACGGCGGGGCGGGTGAACGGGCCCCGCACGGCGGTCGTGCCGTGCCGCAGCATCCGTTGCAACCCGCGCCGGGCACTCGCGCCCCAGCGGGCGTCGTCCATGCCGAGTGCGGTGAGCGCGTCGCCGGTGAGCGGTTCGGTGCCGTGCTCGTCGGCCTCGCGCGGATCCGGGTGGTAGGCGGCCTCCAGCAGGGCCGGGGCCGCCGCGTTCAGCAGCCCGGGGGTGATCAGCCCGGACCAGCGCCTGACCCTGGCCTGCGGACGGGCGGCGGTCAGCTCCGCGTACCGGCCGATGGCGACGACCGCGCCGCCGTCCACGGCAACGGAGTCCGCCCCGTCCGGGGCGCCGATGACCGCGTCGGCGGCGTGAACTGTCAGCAAGGCTGCCTCGGACCGGCCGGGCTCAGTTGGCGCCGAGGAGCTTCAGCTCCGGGTGGGCCGTGCCGCCGTCGATCGCCGTGGACGAGATGTGCGAGACCACGCGCTCGTCGACCGGGTCGTTCGCCGGGTCGTCGTGGACGACGAGGTGTTCGTAGGTGGTGGCGCGCTGGGCCGGCACCCGGTCCGCCTTGCGGATCAGATCGATGATCTCCAGGCGGTTGGAGCGGTGCTTGGCACCGGCCGAGGAGACGACGTTCTCCTCCAGCATGATCGAGCCCAGGTCGTCGGCGCCGTAGTGCAGCGACAGCTGGCCGACCTCCTTGCCGGTGGTCAGCCAGGAGCCCTGGATGTGGGCGACGTTGTCCAGGAAGATCCGGGCGATGGCGATCATCCGCAGGTACTCGAAGAGCGTGGCCTGCGTCTGGCCCTTCAGCTTGTTGTTCTCCGGCTGGTACGTGTACGGGATGAACGCGCGGAAGCCGCCCGTCCGGTCCTGTACGTCGCGGATCATCCGCAGGTGCTCGATGCGCTCGGCGTTGGTCTCGCCGGTGCCCATCAGCATGGTGGAGGTGGACTCGACACCGAGGCGGTGCGCCGCCTCCATGATCTCCAGCCAGCGCTCGCCGGACTCCTTCAGCGGGGCGATCGCCTTGCGCGGCCGGGCCGGCAGCAGCTCGGCGCCGGCTCCCGCGAAGGAGTCGAGACCGGCGGTGTGGATGCGCTGGATGGCCTCCTCGACGGAGACCTTGGAGATCCGGGCCATGTGCTCGATCTCGGAGGCGCCCAGCGAGTGGATGACCAGCTGCGGGAACGCCTTCTTGATCGCGGAGAAGTGCTCCTCGTAGTACTCGACGCCGTAGTCCGGGTGGTGCCCGCCCTGGAACATGATCTGCGTGCCGCCGAGTTCGACGGTCTCCGCGCAGCGGCGCAGGATGTCGTCGAGGTCGCGCGTCCAGCCCTTGGCGGTGTCCTTCGGCGCGGCGTAGAAGGCGCAGAACTTGCAGGCCGTGACGCAGACGTTCGTGTAGTTGATGTTGCGCTCGATGATGTACGTCGCGATGTGCTCCGTACCGGCGTAACGGCGTCGGCGTACGGCGTCGGCGGCCGCACCCAGCGCGTGCAGCGGCGCCGAACGGTAGAGGTCGAGCGCCTCCTCCGGGGAGATCCGACCGCCCTCGGCGGCTCGGTCGAGGATGGGCTGGAGGTCGGCCTTCTCGGTCACCGGGCTGTCACCTTTCGGCGGTTTTTCAACGGATCTACGGACCGGTTCAGCGTACGCCAGCCCCTCTCGGGGTCAGCCGCCGGACCTGGTGAGCGTGGCGTACGGCAGGCCCGCGCCCCGCTCCTCGGACCGGAAACTCAGGGTGCCGTCGGAGGTCAGGGTGAAGTGGACGTCGGTGGTGGTGGAGGTGCACAGGGCCGGGGTGCTGGGGCGGTCCGGGTCGACACGTTCGTGGAGGGTGAGCTCCTCGGCGGTGCCGGAGGTGAGGCTGGCGACGCTGTTGCAGCTGACGGTGGTTCCGAGGCCGCTGATCTCGGTGTTCATCCTGACCACGTCCGTGCCCTTCTTCCCCGCGGTGAAGACGGCGGTGAGGGTGCCGTGCGGCGCCCCGGTGGTCTTCTCGGTGGCCGGGCCCTTCCAGGTGCCGATGAACTCCTTCGGCAGCTCGGCGATCTGCTCCGGGCTCGCGGTCGCCGAGTCCGCGGGCTGCGACGGCCGGCCGGACGCGGTGGCGGCGGGCGGGTTGCTGCCGACGTTGCCGTGCTCGGCGCTGTTCCGGCTGCCGCCGCCCGGCAGCAGGTCGAAGAGGAACGCGCTGCCCACGGTCACCGCGGCGAGCGCGCCCGCCACCGCGAGGGCGACGGTGCAGCTGAGCCGCCGGCCGCGGTTCGCGTCCGGCCGGGCCGGGCCGGAGTCCGCGCTGACGGTGACGGAGAAATGCGGGTCGGACGCGCGTTGCCCGGGCATCCCGGAGGGCCCGGTCCGCGGCGGCGGTCCGAACGCCCCCGACGTCCTGGCCGACTGGGCCGCGCCGGCGGTCGCGGGCCACGAGGGCAGTACGCCCGGGTGGGACAGCCGGGTCGGATCGTGCGTGGGGAAGGGCTCGGCCGGTGATCCGAACCCGCCGCCCAGGCCCCCGGACCCGCTCGGGCCGCTGCCCCCGCCGGCGCCGTCGGCACCCCACTGCGCCCCGCTGAACGGCACCGGCCCCGACTGCGCCGGCGCGTCCTGCGGCTCCAGGTCCAGCAGCGCGACCGCGGCCCGGCTGACCTCGCGCACCAGCGGCCCGGGCAGCCAGCCGGCCGCCACCAGCGCGGCGGCCCCGCCCGGTGCCAGCCGCCGGGCCAGCTCCATGGGCGTGGGCCGGTCCTCGGGCTCCTTCGCCAGGCACCCGGCGACCAGCGCCCGCAGGTCCCCCTCCAACTCCCCCAGCTCGGGCTCCTCGTGCACCACCTTGTAGAGGAGTACGGCGGAGGAGTCGCCGAGGAAGGGGGCGGTACCGGTCGCCGCGTACGCGAGCACCGCGCCGAGCGAGAAGACATCGGCCGCGCCCGAGATGTCGACGCCCCGGATCTGCTCAGGCGCCATGTAGCCGGGCGAGCCGACCGAGACCCCGGTGGAGGTGAGCGAGGCGGTGGCGCCGATGGCGTGGGCGATGCCGAAGTCGATCAGCCGGGGGCCGTCCAGGGCCAGCAGTACGTTGGACGGCTTCACATCACGGTGGATGAGGCCCTGTCCGTGCACCGCGGCCAGCGCCTCCCCGAGTCCGGCGCCCAGCGTCCGTACCGCGTTCTCGGGCAGCGGGCCGTGCTCGGCGACGGCGGCGGAGAGCGCGGGGCCGGCCACGTAACCGGTGGCGACCCACGGAATGGGCGCGTCCGGGTCGGCGTCCAGCACCGGGGCCGTCCACTGCGCGCCGATCCGCCGGGCCGCGTCCACCTCGCGCCGGAAGCGCGCGCGGAACTGCTCGTCCAGCGCGAAATGGGGGTGCACGACCTTGACCGCGACGGTGCGTCCGCCCGCGCTGCGCCCCAGATAGACCCGGCCCATGCCGCCCGCACCGAGCCTGCCGAGCAATCGGTAGGCACCGATGGTCAGCGGTTCGCCGGCTTCCAGCGGCTGCATATGGACACTCCCCCTGTGGACCGGCCTGACCTCCGACCGAAGCCTAGGGGGCGAAGGTCATCGGGTCACAGAGGAAACCATCCGCCTATTTCGCCCCTATGGGAACGAACAACGGCTTTCGACACAACAAAAGGCGTGAATGCGTCGTTCACCCGAGCGATTCCGCAGCCGGCCGGGACACCCGGCGGACCTCGTCCGGGAATCGGCTATTCGACGCGTATTAACCCGAATCGAGGCCGTACCGGCAGAAACACATAAGAGAGACGGCGGGAGATGCGTCGGAAGAAGGTGCGGGGAGCGGAAGAAGACGCGAGAAGCGCGGAAGGCACGGGAAGGCGCGAGACGGGATAAGCGATCCCGAAAGGTACGGGATTCACCTATATCCCGGCCCATTCCCGCGCCGGGCGCACGCCCGGCGCCCCGCACTCCGAACTCCGAACCGCGCCCCACCGCGAACCCGCGCCCCGCACTCCGGATTCGCGCTCCGGACCCGCGCTCCGGACCCGCGCGCCGCTCTCGCCACCTGCTCCCGCCCCCGACGGACCTCAGCCGCCGAGCAGTTCGACCTTCACGTCGGCCGGGAAGCCGGTCGTCGGGCCGACCCGGCGCGCGAACTCCCGCACGCCCGCCAGCTGGTCCGGTCCGAAGCGGAAGTCCAGGGTCGTGAAGTACCGCTCCAGCACCTCCGAGTCGAAGGCCTCCCAGCGCGCCGCCTGCTCGGCGACCTTGGTGACCTCCTCCAGGGAGAGGTCCCGCGAGGCCAGGAACGCCTCGTGCACCTTGCCCACCCGGTCCGGCTCGGCCGCCAGGTAGTCCTTGCGGGCCGCCCAGATCGCGAAGACGAACGGCAGCCCGGTCCATTCCTTCCACATCTGCCCCAGGTCGTGGACCTGGAGGCCGAGCCGGGGCGCGTCGTGCAGGTTGGCGCGCAGCGCGGCGTCGCCGATCAGCACGGCGGCGTCCGCCTCCTGCATCATCAGGCCGAGGTCCGGCGGGCAGGTGTAGTAGTCCGGGCTGACCCCGTACCGCTCGGCGAGCAGCAGTTGGGCCAGCCGGACGGAGGTGCGCGAGGTCGAGCCGAGGGCCACCCGGGCCCGGTCGAGCTGGTCCAGCGGCACCTGCGACACGATCACGCACGACATGACGGGCCCGTCGCAGCCCACCGCGATGTCGGGGAAGGCGACCAGGTCGTCGGCGTTGCGCAGGTACTCGACCAGGGTGACGGGGCCGATGTCCAGCTCACCCCTGATCAGCTGTTCACTGAGCTTCTCCGGGGTGTCCTTCGAGAGCTCCAGGTCGAGCAGGGTTCCGGTGCGTGCCAGTCCCCAGTACAGGGGAAGGCAGTTCAGGAACTGGATGTGGCCGACGCGCGGCCGGCTGCGACGGTCGTCGCCTGCGACGGTTGAGACGGTTGAATTGTCCACATCGCGAGGCTAGACCTGTGGCGCGATCCGGACGGCACCGGGGGCGCGGGGCGCACCCGATCTCACCCCCAAGGCGCTCCGGCTCACTCCCGAGGCGCTCCGGGAGGGCCCTCGGATCCCCTCCGTACGCCCGGAAGTCACCCCCACGACACCCTCCCGTAGGCCCACTTCGTCAGCTCATCAGCACGGCAATCAAACATCCGAGTGAAGTGATCTTTCCCTCTACCCTTCGATACACGCTGCGTGCTAGGCTCGACGCAAGTTGCAGTTTGGTTTCCCTTGCAGTACAGAGCCTGCGGAGCATGTAACCCGCAGGCTTTTGTAGTTTTCAGACTTCTTTGCAGGTTCTGGAGCAGGGCAACCCTTTGGCCCAAGGAGGGCTTATGGCTACCGGAACCGTCAAGTGGTTCAACGCTGAAAAGGGCTTCGGCTTCATCGCCCAGGACGGCGGCGGCCCGGATGTCTTCGTCCACTACTCCGCGATCAACGCGTCCGGGTTCCGCTCCCTTGAGGAGAACCAGGTCGTGAACTTCGACGTCACTCAGGGACCCAAGGGTCCGCAGGCTGAGAACGTCACCCCGGCCTAGTTGCCCGGGTCGGCCGATCGCGGCCGGCTAGTAGTACCCAAGGAGCCCCGCTCCTCCGCTTCGGCGGGGAACGGGGCTCCTGCCTTTCCCGCCCCCTCTTTCCGCCCCTTTTCCGTTCCTCCTCCTCTCCCCCCGCCCTTCTTTTCCTCCGCTGCGGGCCCGCAGGGCGACGGCGCTTGACCTTGACACCGTGTGAGGCGGTGGGCTGGGAGACATCATGTTCACCATCGGAGACTTCGCCCGGTACGGACGGGTGTCGGCCCGGATGCTGCGTCACTACGACGCCATCGGGCTGCTGCGCCCGGACCGTACCGACCCCGCCACCGGCTACCGCTTCTACGGCGCCGCCCAGCTCGCCCGTCTCAACCGCGTCATCGCCCTCAAGGATCTCGGCTTCACGCTCCAGCAGGTGCGGGCCATCCTCGACGAGCAGGTGGGGCCGGAGGAGCTGCGCGGGATGCTGCGGCTGCGCCGGGCGGAGCTGGAGGAGGCCATGAGGGCGGCGGCAGCGAGGCTGACGCAGGTCGAGGCGAGGCTCCGGTCGATCGAGAGCGAGGGAAGCATGTCCATGGACGATGTGGTCGTCAAGAACGTTGCCGCGGTACGGGTCGCCGAGTTGACCGCCACCGCGACCGGCTTCGGACCGGAGGAGATCTCTCCGGTGATCGGCCCGCTGTACGACCGGCTGTTCCCGCTGCTGGGCGAGGCGGGCGTCGCTCCGAGCGGTCCCGGGATCGCGCACTACGAGGACGCCCCGGAGGGCGGCGGCGCGGTCGTCGTGCACGCGGGGGTCACGGTGTCCGCCCCGGTGGGCCCGCTGGGCGACACCGGGATCACGGTGGTCGAGCTCCCCCCGTTCGAGGCGGCGACCGTCGTCCACCGGGGTTCCATGGACGGCGTACTGCCGACGACCCAGACGCTGGCCCGCTGGATCGACGCCAACGGCTACCGGTCCGCGGGGTACGCCCGGGAGATCAGCCTGGAGTGCCCCGAGGACCGGGACGAGTGGGTGACGGAGCTCCAGGAGCCGGTCGCCCGGTCCTGACACCGCCGGAACCGGTCGCCGGGCCCGGCAGGAACCGGCCCCCGGAACGGGAACCGGGCCCGCCCCCGGGCCCGGCACCGCCGCACGGATCCGGTGGATCCGGTGGATCCGGTGGATCCGGTGGATCCGGTGGATCCGCCACCGCCGCATGAATCCGGGCCGGAAGGGTGTCCGCCCCGTCCCCTTCCGGCCCCGGGTGGATCACGCCCCGGGCCCCGCCCACAGCCCGTCGTCCGTCAGCCCCAGCAGGTCGATCGCGTTGCGGCGCACGATCCGGTCCACCACATCGGCGTCCAGATGCCCCATCTGCGCCTCGCCGACCTCGCGCGACTTGGGCCAGGTGGAGTCGGAGTGCGGGTAGTCCGTCTCGTACAGGACGTTCCCGACGCCGATCGAGTCCAGGTTCTTCAGTCCGAAGGCGTCGTCGAAGAAGCAGCCGAAGACGTGCTCGGAGAACAGCTCCGACGGCGGGCGGTGGACCTTGTCGGCGACGCCGCCCCAGGCCCGGTTCTCCTCCCAGACCACGTCGGCGCGTTCCAGGATGTACGGGATCCAGCCGATCTGCCCCTCCGCGTACATGATCCTGAGGTTCGGGAAGCGCTCGAACTTGCCGCTCATCAGCCAGTCGACCATCGAGAAGCAGCAGTTGGCGAAGGTGATGGTGGATCCGACGGCCGGTGGGGCGTCCGCCGAGGTGGACGGCATCTTCGAGGACGATCCGATGTGCATGGCGATCACCGTCCCGGTCTCGTCACAGGCCCGCAGGAACGGATCCCACTCGTCCGTGTGAATCGAGGGCAGTCCGAGGTGCGGGGGTATCTCGGAGAACGCCACCGCGCGCACCCCCCGCGCCGCATTGCGCCGCACCTCGGCCGCGGCGAGCTCCGCGTCCCAGAGCGGGATCAGGGTGAGCGGGACGAGCCGGCCGTGCGCCTCGGGCCCGCACCACTCCTCGACCATCCAGTCGTTGTACGCGCGCACTCCGAGCAGCCCCAGCTCGCGGTCCTTCGCTTCGGTGAAGGTCTGGCCGCAGAAGCGCGGGAAGGTGGGGAAACAGAGCGCGGACTGGACGTGGTTGACGTCCATGTCGGCGAGCCGGTCGGGGACCGAGAACGAACCCGGACGCATCTGCTCGTAGGTGATGATCTCCAGCTTGATCTCGTCCCGGTCGTAGCCGACCGCGGTGTCGAGCCGGGTGAGCGGGCGGTGCAGGTCCTCGTACACCCACCAGTCGCCGATCGGCCCGTCGTCGCCCTTCGCGCCCATCACGGGCGCGAACTTCCCGCCCATGAAGGTCATTTCCTTGAGCGGCGCGCGGACGATCCGCGGGCCGCGGTCGAGGTACTTGGACGGGAGCCGGTCCCGCCAGACATGAGGGGGCTCCACCGTGTGGTCGTCCACCGAGATGATCTTCGGGAAGGTCTCCATGCACACCACCGTAGCGCTGATCTGACGAACCGTCAGCTCCCCGGACGGGACCCCGCCCGGTAATCGTTGTCGAGGGCTTGTGCAGAGAGTCACCCACTGCTGACGTGCCACCCAAGACAAGGCAGACTGTTGACCGCGATACCAGCGGTACCGACCAATCCGGATCCCCCGCCCCGGACGCCACATGGGCGGGCAATCCAGGCGGGCAGCATCAAGCAAGATGGGCAGCACAGGCGGGGCGAGCAGGGCAGGGGGCAGCAATGGACCGTGACATCGGGCCACACGTGCGTGTTCCGGAGCAGCGCGCTCCACAACAGCGGTCGGCGGGCGGCGTCGATCTGCGTTTCTCCGTACTCGGTCCGGTACGGGCATGGCGGGACGGCGAAGCGCTGTCGTCCGGCTCGCCGCAGCAGCGCGCCCTGCTGGCGGCGCTCCTGCTGCGCGGTGGCCGCACGGCCACCGCCTCGGAGCTCATCGACGCGATCTGGGGCGAAGAACCGCCCTCCCAGGCGCTCGCCACGATACGTACGTACGCCTCCCGGCTGCGCAAGGTGCTCGACCCGCAGACGCTGGTCAGCGACGCCGGCGGGTACGCGATCCGGGCCGGCCACGACGCGCTGGACGTGACGGTGGCCCAGGGGCTGGCGGCCGACGCGGACAAGGCGCGGGCCTCCGGCGACCGCTGCCAGGCCCGGACCCTCCTCAACAAGGCGCTCGGGCTGTGGGACGGCGAGGCACTGGCATCGGTGCCCGGACCGTACGCCGAGAACCAGCGCACCCGCCTGGAGGAATGGCGGCTCCAGCTCACCGAGACCCGGCTGGACCTGGACCTGGAGGTCGGCTGTCACGCCGAGGCGGTCTCCGAGCTGACCGCGCTCACCGCCGCGCACCCGCTGCGGGAGCGGCTGCGCGAGCTGCTGATGGTCGCCCTGTACCGCAGCGGCCGGCAGGCCGAGGCGCTGGCGGTGTACGCCGACACCCGCCGGCTGCTCGCCGACGAGCTGGGCGTGGACCCGCGCCCCGAGCTCGCCCAGCTCCAGCAGCGCATCCTGCGCGCCGACGAGGAGCTCGCCCGCCCCGCGGACGAGCCGGCCCCCGCCCCGGCCCCGGTGCGCCCCGCCCAGCTCCCGGCCACCGTCCCGGACTTCACCGGCCGCGCCTCCTTCGTACGCGAACTGGGCGACCGGCTGGCGACCGCCGAGGGGTCGGTGATGGCCGTCTCGGCGCTGGCCGGGATCGGCGGCGTCGGCAAGACGACCCTCGCCGTGCACGTCGCCCACCAGGCACGCCAGCACTTCCCGGACGGGCAGCTGTACGTGGACCTCCAGGGCGCGGGGGCACGGGCGGCGGAGCCGGAGACGGTCCTCGGCGCGTTCCTGCGCGCCCTGGGCACCGCGGACTCGGCGATCCCGGACTCCCCGGACGAGCGCGCCGCGCTGTACCGGTCCACGCTGGACGGCCGCCGCATCCTGGTCCTCCTCGACAACGCCCACGACGCGGCCCAGGTCCGCCCCCTCCTGCCCGGCACCGCGGGCTGCGCGGCCCTGGTCACCAGCCGCGTCCGCATGGTCGACCTGGCCGGCGCCCACCTCGTCGACCTGGATGTGATGTCCCCCGAGGAGGCGCTCCAGCTCTTCACCCGCATCGTGGGCGAGGAGCGGATCAACTCCGAGCGGGACGCCGCCCTCGACGTGGTCGCCGCCTGCGGTTTCCTCCCGCTGGCCATCCGCATCGCCGCCTCCCGTCTGGCCGCCCGCCGCACCTGGACGGTCTCCGTCCTGGCCGCCAAGCTCGCCGACGAGCGCCGCCGACTCGACGAGCTCCAGGCCGGCGACCTCGCGGTGAAGGCCACCTTCGAACTCGGCTACGGCCAGCTGGAGCCCGCCCAGGCCCGCGCCTTCCGCCTCCTCGGCCTGGCGGACGGCCCGGACATCTCCCTGGCCGCCGCGGCCGCCCTGCTCAACCTGGACGTGCATGCCGCGGAGGACCTCCTGGAGGCCCTGGTGGACACCAGCCTCGTGGAGTCGGCCGCCCCCGGCCGCTACCGCTACCACGACCTGGTGCGCCTCTACGCGCGTTCCTGCGCGGAGCGGGGCGAGGAGCCCCTGGAGGAGCGGGAGTCGGCGCTGTCGCGGCTGCTGGACTTCTATCTGGCGACGGCCGCGGGGGTGTACGCGCTGGAGCGGCCGGGGGACCGGCTGGTGGACCACCTGGAGCCGACGGGGCACACGGGGCTGTCGTTCACCGACCGGCACGACGCCCAGGACTGGCTCTATTCGGAAGCCGGTCCGTTGCTGGCGTGCGTGCGCCAGTCCTCCGGTCCCGAGGTGCTCCGGCGGGCGATCGACCTGCTGTGGGCCGCGCTGGATCTCGCCGAGTCCGGCGCGAACTCCAAGCAGTACGAGGCCGCTGCCTCGTTCATGCTGAGTGCCGCCCGCACCTGCGACGACCGCCATGCCGAACGGCGCGCCCTGGTCACATTGAGCAACGCCCATCTGGGTGCCGGCCGGTTCGCCCAGGCCGATCAGGAAGCTCTCCAGGTGGTGGAGTTGTCGCACGACGGGCACGATCCGCTGCCCAACTGCTGGGCGCTCAACCACCTCGGGGTCATCGCCATCTATCAGAGCCGCCACGAGGACGGTGAGAAGTACCTGACTCAGGCGATCGAGGACTTCCGTACCGGCGAGAACCTCCCGGGAGAGGCTTCGGCGCTGTGCAACCTGTCCCGGGTCCACCTGGCCATGGGCCGGACGGCGAGCGCCGTCGCTCTGGCGCGTGAGGGCATCGAGATCTACGAAGGCCTGGGGCACACGCTGCGGGGGGCCAACGCCCGCTACGCGCTCGGTATCGCGTTGACCCGGTGCGGAGAGCTCTCCGAGGCGACCGACAGCTTCCTGGAAGCCCTGAAGGTCTTCCGCGACAGCCGTCAGCGGCTCTGGGAAGGAATGACCTTGTTCCGCCTCGCGGAGGCGGATCTGGTGGGTGACAACGCGGCCCAGGCCGCCTCCAAGGCGGAGATGGCGCTGACCGTCCTGCGCGGCATCGGCGGGGAGTGGCGCCGGGGAAACGTGCTCACCGTCCTCGGGCACGCCCTCGACGGGATAGGCCAGTCCGGACGGGCCCTGGTCTGCTGGCGCGAAGCCCTCGCGATCTACGACGACCTCGGTTCCGACGAGGCGGCGGGGATCCGCGACCTTCTTGTCCAGGTCTCCCCCGAACGGGCCTGACGCCGGCCGGGCCCGGTCGTTCATCGTTCGTTTATCGCCGGACGGCAAGCTCATGTCTGTCGATCCGTCGTGTCGGGGGGCAGACGGGGCGATGAGCGGCCAAACCAATAGGGTGAGCGGCCCTGACAGGGGCCCGTCCGGCAGTCCACGGGGGAACAGCTGGGCGGGCCCCTCCAACGCAGCATGCCAGCCACAACGGAGATGACCATCATGGGCGAAAAGAAGAAGACCGACCCGATCATCAAGCCGCAGGACACCCACGCCACCGGCGCCGAGACCGGGTCGGCGACGACCCAGGACACGCACGCCACCGGCGGCGACATCAAGCTCACGGACACCCACGCCACCGGCGGCGACATCAAGCTCATGGACACCCACGCCACGAGCGAGCCGGCCAACTAGGACTTCCGTCGACGGGGGCACGGGGGGCACGGGGGAACGGCCGCGGCGGCGCGGAGGGGGAGCCGTCGCGGCCGTCGTACGTCCGCGGGCGCACGACAGAGGGGCACGGGCCATCGGCTCGTGCCCCTCTCCGCGTCCGCCGCTACAGCCCCCGGACCAGCACCCGGGCCTCGCACAGCTTGCCCATGTCGTCCTCGTCCGAGGTGAAGACCACCGCCCGGCCCGGCTGCCGCCCCGCGATCACCGCGAGGGCGGCGTCGATGGCGTACTTGTGGCCGTGCAGGCCGTTGGCCCTCAGCAGCCGGATCGCCTCGTCGGCGATGTCCTTCGTCACGGGCTCGACCACGATGCCCGAAAGCGCCCAGTCCCAGACGGCCCGCCGGATCTTGCCGTGATAGGCCTCGATCAAGGTCATGGAGCTGGTCACCACACGGATGCCGGAGCGATGCGCATCCTTGAGGCGGGCCTTCATCCCGGGGTCTCCGAGTCCGGCCCGGGAGAGACCTTCACAGTCCAGCACATAGGAGACGTCGGGCATCAGGCCGCACTCCGGCGCGCGTCCGCGCCTGACTCCTGCTCGTCGAACCATTGCTCGATCTCACGCCGCTCGACCTCGGCCGCAGCCAGATCCGCATCGGTCACCGGGCCGTACTCACCTTCCAACTGCCCCACCAGCTCCCCCAGCCGGTCGCGCTCGCGCTGGCGCTCTATGGCCCGCGTGACATACGCGCTGAACGCACCGGGGCCGACCTCGCTGCGGATCTCCTCCGCGAGCTCCTCCGGGAGCGTGACGGTGTACTTCTTGGTTGCCATACCAATCACCATACCTCCGGGCGGGCCCGCCCGACGACCCTCTTCACTCCATGGGGTGATCACATCACCCCATGGAGTGATCACGTCGGCACGCCCCGCCCCGTCAGTCCCCCGCCCGCCTCCGCAGCTCCCCCTTCACCACCTTGCCGCTCGCGTTGCGGGGCAGTTCTTCCATGAACTCCACCGCGCGCGGGACCTTGTAGTTGGCCATCTCGCGGCGGGACCAGGCGATCAGGTCGTCGGCGGTCGTCGTCGCGCCGGGGCGGCGCACCACGTAGGCCCGGCCGACCTCGCCGAGGCGGGGGTCGGGGACTCCGACGACCGCCACGTCGGCCACGTCCGGGTGCAGGCCGAGGAGTTGTTCTATCTCGGCCGGGTACGCGTTGAAGCCGCCGACGATGAACATGTCCTTGATCCGGTCGGTGATCCGGAGGTTGCCCGCTTCGTCGAGGACGCCCACGTCGCCGGTGTGGAGCCAGCCGTCCGGGGTGATCGCGGCGGCCGTGGTCTCCGGGTCCTCGAAGTAGCCCCGCATCACGTTGAAGCCGCGGACCAGGACCTCGCCGGGGGTGCCGGGGTCGGCCAGGACGCGGATCTCGGTGTCCGGGATCGCCCGGCCGGACGTCGAGGCGATCGTCTCCGCCGGGTCGCCGCGCCGGCACATCGTGACGATGCCGCTCGCCTCGGAGAGGCCGTACGCGGTGAGGACCGTGGCGATGCCGAGCTCCGTGCGCAGGCGTTCCACCAGTCTCAGCGGGACCACCGCCGCGCCCGTCACCACCAGACGGAGTGCGGAGAGGTCGTGGGCGGAGCGGGCGGGGTGGTCCAGGAGGGACTGGTGGAGGGTGGGCGGGCCGGGCAGCACCGAGATGCGTTCGGCGGCGATGTTGGCCAGGGCCGTGTCCACGTTGAAGACCGGCTGCGGGACCATCGTCGCGCCCCGCATCAGGCACGCGATGATGCCGGCCTTGTAGCCGAAGGTGTGGAAGAAGGGGTTCACGATCAGATAGCGGTCGCCCTCGCGCAGATCCGCCAGTTCGCTCCAGATCGCGTAGCAGCGCAGGGTCTGGGCGTGCGTGATGACCGCGCCCTTGGGCCGGCCGGTGGTGCCCGAGGTGTAGATGATGTCGGAGGGGTCCGAGGAGGCGATCGCGTCGGCCCGGGTGCGCACCTCGGCCCCGGACACGCCCTCCCCCGCCGCCAGGAAGTCCTTCCAGGTGAGGTAGTCGTCGGGGGCGGAGTCGGCGAGCACCACCACCCGTTCCAGGTGCGGGAGCCGTACGTCCGCCCGGCGCAGCGACGCCACGTACGACGTACCGAGGAAGGTGCCGGTGACGAAGAGGAGTTTCGCCCGGCTGCGTTGCAGGACGTACGCCGCTTCGGTGCCCTTGAAGCGGGTGTTGAGGGGGACGAGGACCGCGCCGGCCGTCACCGCCCCCAGCGCCGAGACGATCCAGTCCAGGGTGTTCGGCGCCCAGACCGCGACCCGGTCCCCCGGTTCCACGCCCGAGGCCATGCACGCGGCGGCGGCCCGCTCCACACGGTCGCCCAGTTCGGCGTACGAGACCCGGGTGCGGCCCTCGACGACCGCCTCCCGATGCCCGTACCGTCGCGCCGCCGCCCGCATCAGCCCCGGGATGCTGCCCCACTCCTCGTCACCGCGCATCGTTCGCCCTCCTGACGCAGTAGCTGACTATCCGTCAGATTAGCTGTAGCCTCAGCCGCTGTCAGCAGTCATGACGGCCTGGGAGGTGGCGGTGACGGCACTCAAGGACGCGACGGCGATAGCCGGCATAGGACAGACGGCTTTCGCGAAACAACTGCCGGAATCCGAGAAGACCTTGGCCTGCCGGGCCATCGTCGCGGCGCTCGACGACGCGGGCATCGACGCGTCGGAGGTGGACGGATTCGCCTCGTACACGATGGAGGAGACCGACGAGGTGGAGGTCGCCAAGGCCATCGGGGCCGGCGACGTCACCTTCTTCAGCAAGGTGGGGTACGGCGGCGGCGGCTCCTGCGCGACGATCGCGCACCTCGCCGCCGCCGTGGCGACCGGGCAGGCGAGCGTCGGTGTCGCCTGGCGGTCCCGCAAGCGCGGCTCAGGGCCCCGGCCCTGGAAGAACACCGCCGTGCAACTGCCCACCCCCGCCCAGTGGACCCGCCCGTACGGACTGCTGCGGCCGGCCGACGAGATCGGGATGCTGGCGCGGCGGTACATGCACGAGTACGGGGCGACCCGCGACCACCTCTTCAACGTCGCCCTCGCCTGCCGCAACCGCGCCAACCAGAACCCGGACGCGGTGATGTACGAACGCCCGCTGACCCGCGACATGTATATGACCTCGCGCTGGATCAGTGAGCCGCTCTGTCTCTTCGACAACTGCCTGGAGACGGACGGGGCGCTGGCCTGCGTGATCGTCTCCGCCGAGCGAGCCCGCGACTGCCGGCAGAAACCCGTCTACCTCCACTCCGTCGCCCAGGGGCTGCCCGCCCAGCACCACGGGATGGTCAACTACTGGAACGACGACCCGCTCACCGGGCCCGCCTGGACGGCCGCCCGGCAGCTGTGGAAGCAGGCCGACTTCGGCCCGGACGACGTGGACGTCGCGCAGATCTACGACGCGTTCACCCCGCTCATCCCGCTCTCGCTGGAGGGTTACGGCTTCTGCGGGCGCGGCGAGGGCGCCGCGTTCACCGAGGGCGGTGCCCTGGAGAGCGGCGGGCGGCTGCCCATCAACACCGGGGGCGGCGGGCTCAGCGAGGGGTACGTGCACGGCTTCAACCTGATCAACGAGGGCGTCAAGCAGTTGCGCGGCGTCTCCACCGCCCAGGTCCCGGACGCCCGGACGTGTCTGGTCACCGCCGGGGAGGGTGTCCCCACATCCGCCGTACTGCTGAGGAGTTGAGGGAGTTGACCGGGATGGATGGTCTGCTGCTGCCCGTCGTGGACGAAGACGGCGCCCCCTTCTGGGAGTACGCGGCGCGTGGTGAACTCCGCGTCCAGGCGTGCGCCGCGCCGGAGTGCGGGCGGCTCCGCTTTCCGCCGCGGCCGTGCTGCCCGCGCTGCCAGTCGTTCGAGAGCGAGTGGCGGCCGATGAGCGGACGCGGCCGCATCTGGTCCTACGTACGGCCGCATCCGCCGCTGCTGCCCGCGTACGCCGCGCAGGCCCCGTACAACGCGGTGGTGGTCGAGCTGGCGGACGCCCCGCAGATCCGGCTGGTCGGGAACGTGGTGAGCGGTCCGGACGCCCCGCTGGACTCGGTCGATCCCGAGCGGCTGCGGATCGGTGCGCCGGTCCGGGCGGTGTTCTGCCCGGCCGGCCCCGGGGTGACCCTGGTGCGCTGGCTGCTGGAGAGGTGAGGGGCGATGGCGCTGCGCACGGAGACGGACAAGGAGACCGGGGTCGCGCTCGTCACCCTCGACCGGCCCGCGAAACACAACGCGATCGACCTGGCCACGGCCGCCGGACTGAGTGCCGCCTGGCGGGCGTTCCGCCTCGACGACGAGGTCCGGGCGGTGGTCCTCACCGGTGCGGGCGGCCGGGCCTTCTGCACCGGGATCGACCGGGACGTGGAGGTGCCGCAGCCCTCGTCCCCGTACACGATCGATGATCCGCTGATCGCGATCGGGCCGAAGGCGAACGACCTGTGGAAGCCGGTGGTCGCGGCCGTGGAGGGGATGGCCTGCGGCGGGGCGTTCTATCTGCTGGGCGAGGCGGAGTTCGTGATCGCGTCCGAGGAGGCGACGTTCTTCGATCCGCACACGACGTACGGCATGGTCAGCGCGTTCGAGGCGATCTCGATGGCGCAGCGGATGCCGTTCGGCGAGGTGGCCCGGATGGCGCTGATGGGTACGGCGGAGCGGGTCTCGGCCCGTCGCGCCTACGAGACCGGGCTGGTCAGCGAGTTGACGGCGCCCGGCGGCGCGGTGGCCGCGGCGCTGCGGGCGGCGGCCGTGATCGCCTCGTACCCGACCGGGGCGGTGCAGGGGACGGTGCGGGCGGTGTGGTCCGCGCGGGAGGCGGCCAGGGCGCAGGCCATGGCCCACGCCCCGCACCTCGTCGCACTCGGCAATCTGCCGGCGGAGCGGCAGGCCGAGCTGTTCCGGGGGCGGGGTGCGGGCGGGTTCCGCACGCGCTGACGGGCCGGCGGCTCGGCTCGGGTCAGTGGCGCGGCTCGGGTCGGTGGCTCAGCTCGGGTCAGTAACTCAGCTCGGCGTCCACGCGGCACTTCTTCACCTTGGAGACCTTGCGCGGGTTGTCCATCCGCACGGAGACGGTCCTGGTCTCGCCGCCCTCGGCGTCCACGGTCGCGTCACCGGTGTCGACGGTGTTGCCGCGGGCGTCGAGGAAGGTCACGTCGACCTCGTAGGTGTGCGAGCCGGTGGCACCGGCGTCGGCGGTGAGCCTGACGGTGGAGGCGGTCACGGCCTTGCGCTTGCCCTTGCGGGGCTGGGCGCAGCGGAAGACATACGCCTGGGGTTCGTCGGACGCCGTGGCGCTCGGGGTCGGGGTGCCGTAGTCGGTGGAGCCGGAGGAGCTGCTCGACGAGTCGTAGTCATCGTCGTCGTAGTCGCTGCTGTGGTAACCGTTGTTGCTCTTCTTGGAGTTGGAGCAGCCGCCGCCGCTGCTCGACCCGTGGCTCTTGCTCTTGCTCTTGCCGCTGCGGCCGCCGTGGCTGGAGGTCGAGAAGCCGGTGAGTGCGAGCACCACCACGACCAGTACCGCGGATAGCTTTATGTGCTGCCGCATCATCGATGCAGCCCCCCTTGTGTTGTTGTCCGTTTCTGCAGTTGTCGAACGACCGTGCGTCACGCTAGCGCAAGGTGGCGAGGGCCAGGAGCCGGGCGTAGCGTCGAGGCCGAGAGCGGTGCAGAGCTGTGACGCCGGTCCGTGGCACGCAGGAGGCCGATGATGATCCGCAACGTCCTCGGCTCGGTCCTCGCTCTCGCCGGAGCGGCGGCCGCCGTGCTGAGCCCCTTCCGTGACTGGTACGACGGTCGCCTCGGGCGCCACTACCGGGTGGACGAGCTGTTCACCGGCATCACGGCCGGCCGGCCCGGACCGCTGGGGTCGATCCTGGTCGTCTTCCTCTTCGCCGCCCTGCCGGCCGTGATCGGTGTGGTGCTGCGGTCACGGCTGCTGGTGGCGGCCTCGGGAGTGCTGGTGCTCGGGTTCACCGTGCTGTGGATGGTGCGCCAGGGGGAGTCGGTGGGCAGTCTGACGGTCGCGGGCGACGGTTCCGGGCTGGGGTGGGGCGTGGCCTGGGCGGCGGCGGGCGGGGTGCTGCTGCTGCTGAGCGCGGCGGTGATGCCGGGGCGGCGCGCGGCCGGGCGCCGGTCCGTACGCGGGGGGCACGACCGGCCGTACGCGGCGCCCGGCTCGGAGAACCCGGACACTTGGCCGCCGACGCAGGAGCCGGGGCCGTCCGTGCAGACGAGCACCCTGCCGGAGCCCGAGCCGGAGCTGTACACGGGGCCGGATCCGGCGGAACGGCACCGTCCGGGCGCGGACCCGGACGGCCGGGACACGGCCCCGTACCCCGTCGTGCCGGATCCGGATCCGGACCCGGGCCGCGGCCCGGCCTCCGCCCCGGATGCGGACGGGCGCCCACGCGGCTGAGGCCCTCCTCGCCCGGGGTTCCGGCCCCGAACGCCGTAAGGGCCGGACTTCGCCGCGCCCCGTCCGCGCTACGTCCTGGCGCGGCTGCCCGTGCCCGTTCCCTTCAGCGCGTCCAGCGCGTACACGCAGCGGTCCTTGCTGCACGCGTACACGACACCGCCCTGCGCCACCGGCGAACCCGTGATCTCGCCGCCGGTCGCCAGCTTCCAGCGGAGCTGACCGCCCGCCGCGTCCAGGGTGTAGAGGACATGGTCGGCGGAGCCGAAGTGGACCCGGCCGTCGGCGACCACCGGGGCGCCCACCACCTCGCCGCCCGCCGCGAACCGCCACTTCGGGGTGCCGGTGACCGCGTCGAGCGTGTACAGCGCGCTGCCGCTGCCGACATGGACGTTTCCGGCCGTCACCAGCACCGGTTCGATCGACTGACGGGCCTCCGTGGCGATGCGCCAGCGGTCCTTGCCGGTCGAGGCGTCGAGCGCGTACACGGTGCCCAGGTAGTCGGCGAGGTACACCCCGCCGCCGGTGACGGCGGGGCCGGGGGCGAACGCGGGCGGCGAGAGGAAGACCGCGGGCGACTCGAAGTGCCAGCGCACATGGCCGGACGCGTTGTCCACGGCGAGGACCCGGGCCCCCGCGCTGACGTAGACGAAGCCGTCCGGCGCCGAGGTCACCCGGACCGGCACCCCGCCGCAGGAGGCGGCGTCGCCGATGGGGTACGACCAGCGCTCGGTGCCGGTACGGGCGTCGACGGCGCGCAGCCGGGCGTCCTGCCAGAGGTAGACCGTGCCGTCGTGGATCGCGGGCCCGGCCTCCGCCGTCTCGAAGTCGGTCTGTACGCCGCCGCTCTCCCAGAGCTTCTCGCCCGTGGACGCCTCCCACGCCTGGACGCCGCCGCCCCGGGTGCCGGTGACGACGGTGCCGCGGTCGACCTTGAGGGAGTACACCCAGGCGTCCGTCTGCAGCCGCCACCGCTCGGCGCCGGTAGTCGCGTCCAGGGCGTACAGGGACGGCCCGTCGGAGGCGTGGATCCGGCCGCCCTCGACGGCCATCACCCAGGCCACGTCGCGGGTCTTGAACTGGCGCCGCCCGTTGCCGACGTCCAGGGCGTGCACCTCGAACGACGTGACGTAGAGGAGGTCGCCGGCGACGACGGGCGTGCCCCAGACGTCGTTGGACATGCGGAACCGCCAGGGCCGCCAGCGGTCCGGGCCGGGCGGCGGCTCGGGCGGCTGCGCGGGGCCGGGTACGGGCGCGGTCGGGGCGGAACCGTTCACTCCGGCGGGCGCGCGCACCCAGCCGGTCGCGGGGCCGGCGTCCGCGGCGGACGTGGAGGTGGCCCGGACGTCCTGGGCCCGCGGCCCGGGGCCGATCGGCACCTTCGCGCCGGGCAGCCGCACCGGACCGCCCGCGTCGGGGACGGGCACCGGGTCGGGGGCCGGGGGGCGGGGGTCGGTGTTGCGGCGCCAGCCGGGGTCGAGGCCCGGCGGCGGACCCGGGGGCGGACTGGCGGGAGGACCCGCGGGAGGACCCGCGGGTGCGGGCCTCCGGCCGCCGCGGCGCTGCTCGATCATCGCGGTGGCGGAGCCCGGCAGCCAGGCGGAGGCCGTACCGCTGTCGTCGCCGCCGGAGGCGAAGAGGTGCGGGGCGAGCTGGGACTGGAGGTCGGCGGGGGTGGGCCGCAGCGCGGCGTCCATCTGCATGCAGGACTCGATCAGCGGCCGCAGCTCACCGGGCAGGCCCTCCAGGTCGGGGCCCTCGCGCAGCAGCATGAAGACCGTCTCGACCGGGTTGGCGCCGTGGAACGGAGCGTGGCCGGTGGCGGCGAAGACCAGCGTGGAGCCGAGCGAGAAGACATCGCTGGCGCCGGTGACGCTGCGGGAGTCCCTGGCCTGTTCGGGCGACATGTAGGCGGGCGTGCCGACGGCGACGTTCGTCATGGTCAGCCGGGTGTTGGAGACCCCGGACGCGATCCCGAAGTCGATCACCCGGGGGCCGTCCTCGACGACGAGCACGTTCGAGGGCTTCATGTCGCGGTGGACCAGCCCCGCTCCGTGGATCGACTGGAGCGCCTCGGCGATGCCGGCGGCCAGCCAGCGCACCGCCTGGACGGGCATGGGCCCGCACTCGCTCACTATCTCCTCCAGCGAGGGGGCCGGCACATAGGCGGTGGCCAGCCACGGCACGGCGGCACGCGGGTCGGCGTCCACCACCGCCGCGGTGTAGAAGCCGCTGACCGCGCGGGCGGCCTCCACCTCGCGCGTGAACCGGACCCGGAAAAGCTGGTCCTCGGCGAGCTCCGTACGGACCGTCTTGATCGCCACGCGCCGGCCCGAAGCCGAGCGGGCGAGATAGACCAGCCCCATGCCGCCGGCACCGAGCCGTCCCAGCACCTCGAACGGGCCGATCCGCCTCGGGTCGTGCTGCGTCAGCTGCTCCACCACTTGCCCTGCCACCTCCCCGTACGAGCCTCAGGAACAGAAGCCCGCGAAAACCCGCCCTGTACGGCGTCTCACCACTGGGCACCACCCGGCGGTGCGCACCCCCGATTCTTCCTGGCTGAGGCCCTGGTTGCGAACCCGGGGGCGGATCGGGGTGTCACAGCTCACTCTGCCCCGTTCTCGGACACAGGGGGCTGAAGTACGGCGAAGACGGCGCCCTGATCGTCCTGGAGGACGGCCATCCGCCCGTACGGGATGTCGAAGGGCGGCGCGGAGATCCGGCCACCGAGGCGTACGGCGTTCCCGGCGGTGCGGTTGCAGTCCTCGACCGCGAAGTAGCTGAGGAAGTAGCTGGGCAGCTCCGCCGGGAACGCGTCGGTGATGACGCCGCGGCCGCCGACTGCGGTGTCCGGACCGGGCTCGGTGCCCGCCGGGGACCACATGCGGAAGCCCGCCGGGGAGTCGTCGGGGCCCGTGCGGGCGGCGTCGGGGCCGGAGGCTTCGAGGTCGGTGCCCTGGAAGCCGAAGACCTTCGCGTAGAAGGGGTCCACCCGGTCCTTCTGCCGGGTGTAGACCTCGGTCCAGCAGAAGGAGCCGGGTTCGTTCTGCTTCTGGAAGCCCTCGCGGTCACCGGCCTGCCAGAGCCCGAAGACCGCTCCGCCCGGGTCGGCCGCCTGGGCGAGCACCCCGGCCCGGCCGGCCCGGACCGGCTCGGTGATCACCTGGCCGCCCGCCTCCCTGATCCGGGCCACGGACGCGGCGATGTCGTCGGTGGCGAAGTAGATCCCCCAGGCGGTGGGCATCCGGCCGTCCTGCTTGGCGGCGAGCGCGGCGACGAGTTTCCCGTCGCTGAAGGCGTCCGCGTACGGCCCCTCGCCGGCCCGGAAGGTCCAGCCGAACAGCTCGCCGTAGAAGCGCTTGCCCGCTTCCAGGTCGGGCAGCTGCACATCCACCCAGCACGGCGCGGATCGCGCGAATGCGGCCATGGGCCCGGGTCCTTCCGTTTGCGGCGGTCGTACGGTGCACACGGGGCTCGCGGAGGTCGAGGTACGTGGCGGTCGAGGTACGTGGCGGATGAAGTTCGCGACGGATGAAGTTCGCGACAGTGACACTCGTCACAGCAAACGTAACCGCGGGTCGCGCGCCGCGCGCCCCGAACCGTTCACATCGAACGCATTTTCGAAAGAACAGTTCCATGCTCACGGCATCACGGAAAGTTATCCACCGAAGTTATCCACAGGCTGTTGATAAGACTTATCGCTGCGTGGTGCGCATACGTCGAAATCCGGCCACTCCCCCCACCGCGTCTGCGGTGATCCCCATTTGCAGTCGGCCGAATCGCGCTCCGATCACCCCTCGGTAAGCTGACGGCATGACAGGACAAGTGCGCACCGTCGACGGCCGCGTGGCCGGTCGACGCGGACAGGCGACGCGGCAGAAGCTGCTCGACTGCCTCAGCGAAATGCTCAGCTCCTCGCCGTACCGGGACGTCAAAGTCATCGACGTCGCCCGGAAGGCGGGGACTTCACCCGCGACCTTCTATCAGTACTTCCCCGATGTCGAGGGCGCCGTCCTCGAAATCGCCGAGGAAATGGCCAAGGAGGGCGCCGGGTTGACCGAACTGGTCGCCGGCCGCTCCTGGGTCGGCAAGGCCGGCTGGCAGACGGCCGAGGAACTCGTCGAAGGGTTCCTCGACTTCTGGCGCCATCACGACGCGATCCTGCGCGTGGTCGACCTCGGTGCGGCCGAGGGGGACAAGCGGTTCTACAAGATCCGCATGAAGATCCTGAACTCGGTCACCAACTCCCTCACCGACTCGGTGAAGGAGCTCCAGGCCAAGGGCAAGGTCGACAAGGAGGTCAGCGCCGCCGCGATGGCGGGCTCGCTGGTCGCGATGCTGGCCGCCGTCGCCTCGCACCAGAAGGGCTTCACCACCTGGGGCGTGAAGCAGGCCGAACTCAAGCCGAACCTCGCCCTGTTGGTGCATCTGGGCATCACCGGAAAGAAGCCCACGAGGTAGCGCAGGCGCCGACGGCCCCTTCCCCACCGGGTTCGTGCGGCCGTCCCGGGCGCCCTCAGGTCCTGTCACACCGACGGCGGGCCACGCATTGTGGCCCGCCGTCGGTGCACCCGGACCATGTCCACGGCGCACGAAGCCCTTCCCGCACCGCGCTCCTCCGCTCTGCCGGCTCAGGACGCGGCGTCGTCCCGCCCGCGCAGCCTGAAGAGCCGGATCTCCCGCTCCACCCGCGCCTGGTAAGCCGCGTACGGCGGCCAGAACTTCAGCGCCGCCCGCCACACCTCTTCCCGCTCCTCGCCCTCCAGCAGCGTGGCGCGCACCGGGATGTCCCGGCCCTGCCAGTTCACGACCGCCCGGTCGGGACCGGCCAGCAGATTCGCGGTCCAGGCCGGATGCCCGGACCGGCCGAAGTTGCTGCCGACCAGGATCCAGCTCTGCTCCGTCCCCTTCTCCGGCATGCAGGCCAGCGGGGTGGTTCTGAGCCGCCCGCTCCGCGCCCCCGGCACCGTCAGGATCAGCCCCGGCAGCATCCGGGCACTGAGCAGCACCTTTCCGCGCGTGAGCCGGTGCACCGTGCGGTCCATGACGGGAACGACGTGCGGGGCGACCTTGGCGAACGCACGGGTGGAGGAGACCTTCTGGACCAGCCGGACGCCGGGCGCCATCAGACCGCCACCCGCTCGGCCGGTGCGGTCGTGGCCGCTCCCGCGAACAGCCCGGCCAGCTGCGCCGCCCGGTCCCGGAGCCGGTGCACGGGGCCGAAGAGCAGTTCGTCGGCGGCGGCCCTCTTGAAGTACAGATGCGCCTCGTGCTCCCAGGTGAAGCCGAGCCCGCCGTGCAGCTGGACGGCCTCGGCGGTGGTGACCCGGAGCGCTTCCAGTGCCTGGGCCAGGGCGAGTCCCCCGGCCCCGGCCGGATCCCAGGCCGCGTAGTACGCGGCGGAGCGGGCCGCCTGCACCTGTACGTACAGGTCCGCCAGGCGGTGCTTCACCGCCTGGAAGGAGCCGATCGCCCGGCCGAACTGCTCGCGCGCCTTGACGTATTCGACCGTCCGCTCCAGCGCGCTGCCCGCCGCCCCCACCGCCTGGGCGGCGAGCAGCGCGGCGACCGGCTCCCCGGCCGTGGCGAGCGCGCCGGTGACGTCGGCACTGTCGTCGGCGCCGAGGAGTTCGGCCTCGGTGTCGCGGAGTTCGATCCGGGCCAGCGGCCGGGTCTCGTCGAGCGAGGTCCGACGGGTGCGGACGACTCCGGCCGCCGCGTCGGGACGGACCAGGAAGAGGAGCGTACGGCTGCGCGGGAAGCCCCCGGCGTGGGCCGCGACCAGCAGCAGCTCGGCACTGTGCCCGTCGAGGACCTGCGCGGCCTCCCCGTACAGCCGCCAGCCCCCTTCGCCGGCGCCCCGCCCGGCCTGTACGCCGCCGGCCCGGCCGCCGCCCGCCCAGGCGCCGTCGGTGGGGTCGCCGGTCAGGCCGAGTGCGGTGGCGAGCGAGCCGCCGGGGACGGCCAGGGTCGCGGTCAGCTCACCGGCCGCGATGCGCGGCAGCAGGGCGGTGCGCTGGCCGTCGGTGCCGAGTGCGGCGATCAGGGGCGCGGCGAGCACGGCGGTGGCGATCAGCGGCGAGGGCAGCAGGGCGCGGCCCGTCTCCTCGCAGGCGACGGCGAGTTCGGTGCGTCCGCAGCCGACGCCCCCGTACTCCTGCGGGAGGGCGAGTCCGGGCAGCCCGAGGTCCTGGGCGAGCCGTCGCCACAGGTCCGCGTCGTACCCGTCGGCGGTGCGCACGGCGCTCCTGATGTCGTCGGGTGCGCAGTGTTCGGCCAGCAGTTCGCGCAAGGTGCGGCGGATCTCGTCCTGTTCCGCGGTGAAGGCGGCATCCATCGTCGGACTCCTTCCCCTCAGAGGCCTCCGGCCCCTGATCTGACGGTGCGTCATGTTAGGGGCGAATCCAGCAGATGCCCAGAGTCGCGCACCGGCGGGAGCGGGAGATCCACGCCGGGCGGGAGCGGGAGATCCACGCCCGGCAGGAGCGGGAGATCCACGCCCGGCAGGAACGGGACATCCACGCCGGGTGGAGCGGGAGATCCACCCCGCACCGGGCGGTCCACCCCCGCCGCATCTGATGTACCGTCAGATCCATGCCTTCTTCCCACCGCAAGGTCGCTGTCGTCGGCATATCCCTCGCCGACTGCGGACGCGTCGACACGGCCACTCCGTACGCCCTGCACGCCCAGGCCGCCCGCCGGGCGCTGGCCGACTCGGGGCTGGACCGGTCCGTGGTCGACGGTTTCGCCTCCGCCGGGCTCGGCACGCTCGCCCCGGTCGAGGTCGCCGAGTACCTGGGGCTGAAGCCCACCTGGGTGGACTCCACCTCGGTCGGCGGCTCGACCTGGGAGGTGATGGCGGCGCACGCGGCGGACGCCGTCGCGGCGGGGCACGCCAATGCCGTACTGCTGGTCTACGGGTCGACGGCGCGCGCGGACATCAAGGCGGGCCGGCGGACCTCCAACCTCTCCTTCGGCGCGCGCGGCCCGCTCCAGTTCGAGGTGCCGTACGGCCACTCGCTGATCGCGAAGTACGCGATGGCCGCCCGCCGGCACATGCACGAGTACGGGACGACCCTGGAGCAGCTCGCCGAGGTCGCGGTCCAGGCACGGGCGAACGCGGCGGCCAACCCGGACGCGATGTTCCGTGACCCGGTCACGGTGGACGACGTCCTGTCGGGGCCGATGATCGCCGACCCGTTCACCAAACTGCACTGCTGCATCCGCAGCGACGGCGGCTGCGCGGTGCTGCTGGCCACCGAGGAGTACGTACCGGACACGGCGAAGGCGCCGGTGTGGATCCTCGGCACGGGCGAGCACGTCTCGCACTCCACCATGTCCGAGTGGGACGACTTCACGGTCTCCCCCGCGGCGGTCTCCGGCCGCCTCGCGTTCGAACGGGCCGGGGTGCGGCCCTCGGAGATCGACCTCGCCGAGATCTACGACGCGTTCACCTACATGACCCTGGTGACGCTGGAGGACCTGGGTTTCTGCGCGAAGGGCGAGGGCGGCGCGTTCGTGGAGAAGGGCCGGACCGGGCTGACCGGCGAGCTCCCGGTGAACACCGATGGCGGCGGCCTGTCCGCCTGTCACCCCGGGATGCGCGGGCTGTTCCTGCTGGTGGAGGCGGTACGCCAGCTCCGCGGCGAGGCCGGCGAACGCCAGGTGCACCGCCCGGGCGGCCGGCTCCCGGAACTGGCGGTGGCATCGGGCACGGGCGGCTGGTTCTGCTCGTCGGGGACGGTGGTGCTGGGGCGGGGGTGAGGAGCGGGGCGGGGCGAGGCGGGGCCGGGCCGAGGAGCGGGGCGCGTCCCGGTGCGGCAGGCCGGTCACACCGGGACGACGGTGAGCGCCCCTTCCAGTCCCTTGAAGTCGTCCGCGTTGCGCGTGTAGAGCGGCAGCCCCCTGACCGAGGCGATGGACGCGATCATCAGGTCCATGCGCCGGGGCCGGGGATCACGCCGGGCAGCGACCGCCAGAGCCACCAGGCTCCCGTAGCGGGCGGCGGCGTCCCCGTCGAAGGGCAGCGGCTCGAAGTCGGACACGGCGGCGCCGAGTTTCTCCATCCGGGCCACCCGCACGCCCGGGTCCTTCGCCATCGCCACACCCTGCTGGAGCTCGGCCATCGTCACGGCGGTGAGCGCCGGGAGAACGGGCAGATCCTCGGCCCGCAGCAGATCGAGGTCGATGTACGTGCAGGTGTCGAGCACTCCCACTTCATGTCGCTCAGCCACGCTCGCGCTCCCACGGATCGTCGTCGCCCACCCGGTCCTCGGCCCCGAAGAACTCATCGGCCTCGCGACGCATCAGCGCACCGTCCACGCGGGGCAGCCGTCGGTGCCTGGCCACCAGTTCCTCCGAGCTCAACTGCCGTTTCCGGGTGAGCGGCCGCAGCTCGGCAACCTCTATTCCGTTGCGGGTGATGTGAAAGACCTCGCCCGCCTCCACGGCGTTCATGACTTCGGCGGAGTTGTTCCGGAACTCCCGCTGGGTGATGGTCTTCATGCCACCAGCGTAGCTCGGCGTGTCCCACCGCGCTACAGCGATCACCCCGCCCGGCCCGCCCGGCCCGTGCCGCCCCATGCGCTGCAATGGGGACATGACCGACGCACACCAGAGCTTCCTGGACCTGCTCCACGCCCAGCGCGTCTGGGACGTGGAGCTTCCCGGTTTCGACCCGGCCGCCGCGCCCCCTGCCCCGCTCCCCCTCTTCCACGGCTGGTTCGCCGAGGCGGTGGCCGCCGGGCAGGCGGAGCCGCACACCATGTCGCTGGCCACCGTGGACGCCGAGGGGCGTCCCGACGTACGGACGGTGATGCTGCACGACGCGGACGAGCGGGGCTGGCACTTCGCCACCCACCGCACCAGTGCCAAGGGCCACCAGCTCGCCGCCCGGCCGTACGCGGCGCTCGGCTTCTACTGGCCGGCGCAGGGCCGGCAGGTACGGGTGCGGGGTCCGGTCACCGAGTGCGCTCCCGCCGAGAGCCGGGCCGATCTGCGCGCCCGCTCGACCGGGGCGCTCGCCTCCGCGCTGACCGGCTCGCAGAGCGAGGTACTGGGCTCGCGGGAGGAGCTGGTCCGGACCGCCGACGCCGCCTGGGAACGGGCCCGGGCCGAACCGGACGCGGAGGTGACGAGCTGGACCCGGTACGTGGCGGAGCCGCGGGAGGTCGAGTTCTTCCAGGGCGACGCGGCGCGCAGGCACGTACGGCTGCGCTACCGCAGGACGGACGCGGCCGGGGGCGACGCGGCGTGGGTCCGGGAACTGCTCTGGCCCTGAGGACTGTCCCGCAATTCCTGGCGGGACAGCCCTTGGGGTTCCGTTCGGATCAGCCCGGCGTGATCCGAACGAGAGGCCCGGACCAGAGCAGTTCCGTACACCCGCGTACGCGGACGGACACGGCCCGGCGGGGCCGTCCGGTCACTCGACGGTGATCGCCTGTACCGGGCAGACGCGGACCGCCACCTTCACCGATTCCTTCGCCGCCGCACCGTCGAGGGCTTCCTCGTGATCGGGCAGCAGTTCACTGAAACCGTCGTCGTCCTGGGTGAAAACCGTCGGAGCGGTGAGCGCGCACTGACCCGCACCGATGCACCGGCTCCTGTCGATATTGATCTTCATTGCGGCGGGGCCTTCCGGTCGGATTCCGGTCACCAGGTCACGGGCATTTCGAGCAGGCCCTGAATGGTGTCACCGGGTTTGAACGGGACTTCTTCGGCAGGGACCGCCAGCCGCAATTCGGGAAGGCGGTCGAAGAGTGCGGGCAGCGCGATCTCCAGCTCGGCCCGTGCCAGGTTCTGCCCCAGGCACTGGTGAACCCCGAAGCCGAACGCGACGTGGTTGCGCGCGTTCCGGCCGAGGTCCAGCTCGTCCGGTGCGGGGTACACGGTCTCGTCCCGGTTGATCACCGACGTGGTCAGGAGAACGCCGTCCCCCGCCCGGATGGTCACCCCGCCCACTTCGATGTCGTCGACGGCGACCCGCGAGATCCCGTCGGCGATGGACAGGAAGCGGAGCAGCTCCTCGACCGCGGAAGGCATCAGACCGTCGGACTCGCGCATCCGGGCCAGCTGGTCGGGGTGCTGGAGCAGGGTGAACGTGCCGAGCGAGATCATGTTCGCGGTCGTCTCGTGCCCCGCGATGAGCAGGATCTGGGCCAGCCGCACCAGCTCCTGCCGGTCCACGGCCCCGGTCTCCAGCTGCTTGGCGATGAGTTCGTCGAGCAGCCCTTCGCCGGGGGTGGCCTGCTTCTGCCCGATGAGGACGTGGAAGTACTCGTCGAGCGCGTCCCGCGCGGACTCGACGTCCGCGGCCGCCGGGCCGCGGAGCAGCTTGCGCGACTGTGCCTCGAAGAACTCGTGGTCGTCGTACGGCACCCCGAGCAGCGCGCAGATGACCATGGAGGGCACCGGCAGGGCGAACGAGTCGACCAGATCGGCCGGCGGCCCCTGCTTGACCATCGCGTCGAGCAGCCGGTCCACGGTCGCCCGGATCTGCGGCCGGAGCGAGGCCGTCCGCCTGACCGTGAAGCTCGGGATCAGCATCCGGCGCTGCACGTTGTGCTCCGGGTCGTCGACGCCGAGCAGCTCCACGCGCCGCAGGGAGCTGGCGGCCAGCCGCTCGGCGAAGAACGGGAAGGCGGGGTTCTCGCGGTCGGACGAGAGCCGCTGGTCCACCAGGAGCGAGCGCGCCTCGGCGTGCCCGGTCACCAGCCACACCGTACGGCCGTCGAAGAGCCGGGCCCGGGACACCGGCTGCCCCCCGTGCTCGCTGCGGTATCCGGTCGGCGGGTTGTAGGGACAGGTGCGGTTCTGCGGGAATGAGACGGTCTCGGTGTCTGCCATGGCGGACCTCGCAAGAGATGGGGGAGTCCTACCGATCTCCCACCACTAGATGCCTCAGGCACCTAATGGGTCCAGGTGTAGTTCGGCCAAATGTCCTCGGAATCACCCTCGGACAGATCCATTGAGAGATCAATCAGATCCGTTGAGGAATCAATTTGCCGTCCGCCCGCCCGAGCGAACGTTTCGAGCCGATGTCGTTCTTCGAGCCCGGATCAATTGTCTCCGATTTTCATGTGAAAGGGGCAATATGGAAAGCACCGAGGGCTGTCCCTCAGGGCGACTGGAGGCAACGATGAGCCAGACCCGTTCCCGCCCCCGCTCCCGTTCGCGCTACGCCCCGGACAGCGGGTTGACCACGCGCATGGTCGGCACCATGTTCCTGATCGGCCTGCTGTACGTGGTCCTGGTCGGCGTGCTGCTCGCCGTGCTGCGCGGCGCCTGGCCGATCATCCTGATCCTCGTCGGCGGCATGTTCATCGCCCAGTTCTGGTTCAGCGACCGCATCGCGGCGTTCAGCATGGGGGCCCGCGAGGTCACCCCGGAGGAGGCGCCCGAGCTGCACGGCGCCGTCGACCGGATCTGCGCTCTTGCCGACATGCCGAAACCGCGTGTGGCCATCGCGCAGAGCGACGTACCGAACGCCTTCGCGACCGGTCGCAGCGAGAAGACCGCTCTCGTCTGTGCCACCACCGGACTGCTGCGCAGACTGGACCCCCCTGAGCTGGAGGGCGTGCTCGCGCACGAGATGTCACATGTCGCGCACCGCGATGTCGCCGTCATGACGATCGCCTCGTTCCTCGGCGTGCTCGCCGGCATCATCACCAGGGTCGCCCTGTGGGGCGGGCTCTCCCGCAACAGCCGCAGCAATGACCCCGTCGGCATCGCGATCATGCTGATCCCGCTGGTCAGCGCGGTCGTGTACGCGCTGAGCTTCCTGCTGACCCGGCTGCTGTCCCGCTACCGCGAGCTCTCCGCCGACCGCACCGCCGCCCTGCTCACCGGCCGCCCCTCCGCGCTCGCCTCCGCCCTCACCAAGGTGAGCGGTCAGATGGCCCGCATACCGACCGAGGACCTGCGGAAGGCGGAGCCGTACAACGCCTTCTACTTCGTCCCCGCGTTCTCCTCCAAGGAGAGCCTGAGCCGGCTGCTCTCCTCCCACCCGACCCTCGAACAGCGCCTCGACCAGCTGGCCCGGATCTCCGCCGACCTCGCCCGTCCGTAAGGAACGCCCATGGGCCTTCTCGACACCATCCTCGGCCGCAGCAAACCGGTCCGCCCCGACCTCGACCAGCTCTTCGCCGTACCCTCGGCCGCCCTCACCCTCCAGGCGGGCGCGGGCTTCACCCCGACCGGTCTCGGCTCGGTCTGTTTCGCGGGGGTCGAGGGCGGCACCTTCGCCCGCATCCAGCAGGACGTACGGGAACTGCTCGACGCCGACACCGGCCGCGGCGGCATCCCGGTGGAGTTCAGCCAGGACGCGTACGGCTACACCTGGCTGCTCTCCCGCCGCCCGGCCGAGGACACCGCTGCCCTGGTCAACGATCTGCACGCGGTCAACACCCTGCTCCAGGACGGCGGGTTCGGGCCGCACCTGCTCTGCTCCCTGATCGGCTTCCGCGATGCGCGGGACCGTCCGCTGGCTCTGGTCTACCTCTACAAGCGCGGCACGTTCTACCCGTTCGCACCCCTGCCCGGCGGCGTCGAGAAGCGGGACAACCAGCTGGAGTTGCAGGTCAGAGCGGTGCTCGGGGACGACCTGCGGGTGGAGAAGGACCTGTCCCGGTGGTTCCCGGTGTGGGGGGCGCCGGGGCTGTGAGGCAGCCGGGGCGGGCGGCGGGGAAACGGTGGGGAGCCCGGCGCGGCCCCCGCCCGTATCATCATTTCCATGACTGCAGAGCCCGCCCGTTCCGCCGCCCGTATGCGCGCTTCGGATGCCGATCGCGAGGCGGTGGTCGAGCAGTTGCGCGAGGCGGCGGCCGAGGGTCGCATCGACATGGACGAGCTGGACACCCGGCTCGGGCAGGCGCTGTCCGCCAAGACCTACGCCGAACTGGCGCCCCTCACCGAGGATCTGGTCCCGATCGAGGTGGCCAAGGGTGGGGGTCAACCGCTGGTCCTCAAGGGCGGCCTGCACGGCATGACCCGCGCGGGCGTCTGGAAGGTGCCCCCGGTGATCCGTGCCCAGGGCGGCATCGGCGGCGTCCGGATCGACTTCACCCGCGCCGAGTGCCGGCTGCGCGTGATCGATCTGGAGGTGCGCGGCGAGATGGCCGGGGTGAAGATCGTGGTCCCTGAGGGCTGGACCGTGGAGAGCGACAGCGTGGACCGGGGCCTCGGCGGCCTGAAGGACAAGACCACGGAGGAACGGACACCGGGCGCCCCGACCCTGCGGCTGTCCGGCTCCTGCGGCATGGGCGGCGTGCTCGTACGCCACCCGAACTTCCGCGAACGCCGCAAGCTGCGCGGCATCGAGTCCTGAGTACGCGTACCCGGCCCTGGCCCTGGCCCCGGCCAGGTGACCGTACCCGTCATCGCCCTGATCGCCCTGGCCGTATGGGCCTTGGCCGGGTCCACGGACATTCCCCCGGGTCACACCCGAGAAGATGGCGGACCGTGCCTTCCGGCGCTCCCAGGGGGCGTACGGCCTCATAGGGTTCGAACGCAGCGTGGAGCCGGGGGTCGAGAGGATCGGCGTCAGCACGGCGAACACCCTGCGCTCCGACTACTGCTACGACGGGGGTCTGTCGGGCTGGAGGACAAGACCGTCAACGGGGCCTATCGGGCCGGCGGTCGTCGGAGCCGGCGGTCGTCGGAGCCGCCGGTGTTCCCCGCCGCTGCCAGATTCTCACTGCCAGACAATGATGTCGAAGGTTACGAAATAGCTCCCGTCCCGCTCCTCCGGGGCCGCCCGGATCGTCACGAGTGCCACGTGATCATTGCTGAGCACGCACACCTTGGATCCCTTGGTCAATTGAGCGTCGTCCACGGCGTCGGTATACCGCGTGTCCGATTCACACTCTGCCCGGCTTCCGTCCGCTCCCGGGTCCAGGCGGACGAGCTTCCCCTGTTTGGAGGTCAGCCCTGTTTGGAGGTAGTAGGAGAGGTCTCCGCCGTAGCCTTCATGCAGCTTGATCGGGTTGTCCGAGAGCAAGAGGTTGAACCGGTCAGGCATGCGGATGCCGTTCTTGGTGACGGGCTCCGTCGACGGGGAGGGATCGCCGGAAGCCGGCGGGGGCCCGTTGTCAGCCGGCGCTTGGGGCGCGGTGGCGGTGGCGGTGACGGTGACGGTCGGTTGCGGAATCGGCGCTCTCGCGGTCGGCGAGTTGAACACCACGGGAAGACCGAGGAATCCCAGTAGAAGCCCCGCCACGCCTGTCAGTGCCGAGAGCATGGTTGCCCATTCGATGATGCGGCTTCTGGCAGGAGGTACGGGACTGGGCGACGGCGGGTTGCCAGGCGGCGGAGGAGCGGGCGAGGGCTCCGGCCCCGCAGGACTTGATCCACTCATGGACAGCTCCTTCCCGGCGGCAGCAGCCCAGGCTGTTGGCGCGATTAACCATCCGGCTCGCGGTCGCTCCGGCATCACACACAGGGATGTTCGGCGGATGGGGGGGGCGGACCGGGCACCGCAACCCCGGCCGTGATCCACCGGACACCCCCAGCCCAACGAACATCATGGCCGGGAAGCTGATCAGCCGTGCGCACTTTCCGTAAAGTCCCCGGGACGGAAGACCGGAACGGCCTCCTCCCCCTCCTCCTGCCGGAAAGCCACCCGCAGCGCCATGCCGATGGCGAGCGCGGACTCCTCGCACCCCTCGACCTCCGTCATCATCCGTGGCCCCTCCGCCAGGTCGACCACGGCGGCGACGTACGGGACGCGGGCACCGAACGGCGGCAGGTCGTTGCGGTGGACGACGGACCAGGTGTAGAGCGTGGCGTCCCCGCTCGCCCGCTCCCAGACGACGTCCTCGCTCCAGCAGTGCGGGCAGAACTCGCGCGGGTAGTGGTGCGCACGCCCGCAGTCGCGGCAGCGGCGCAGCAGCAACTGCCCCCGGGCGGCGGCGTCCCAGTACGGGCGGGTGAAGGCGTCGGGTTCGGGGCGGTCGAAACGTACGGCGGGCGAGGTCACAGGAAGAGTCCGATCGCTTTGTCGAGGGACCAGGTCTGCCAGGACATCGCGAACAGCGCGACGAGCGAGATGAGCGCCATCATCGCGTTCTGCCCCTGCTCGGCCCAGTCGTGGATCATCAGCACGAGGTAGAGCAGATTGAGCAGCAGCCCGGCGACGAGCGCGACGGGCGTGAGGAATCCGGTGATCAGGCCGAGCCCCAGGGCGAGTTCGGCGTACACGACGAGGTACGCCATGGCCTTGGGGCGCGGCGCGACGATTTTCTGGAAGCCGGTGCGTACGACCGGCCAGCGGTGCTTGCTCGCGACGTCCGAGGCCCAGGCGATGCCCGTGCCGCGCTCGAACCAGCCCTTCTTGTCCTTGTGTCGCCAGCTCTCCAGCCACCACAGGCCGAGGCCTATCCGGAGGACGGCGAGCCACTCGGCTCCACCGAGCCAGATCGTCTGCATGAGGCCTCCCGTGGCCGCCCGTTCACTGAATCTGACGGTACGTCAGTTCACCTGATGGCGGGCAACTCGCGCAAGGGGCGCGCACGGAGTGCGCCGGAGATGGGCGAAGGAAGACGGATGGAAAGAGACGAACGAAGGGAAATAAACGAAGGGAGATGAGCCAGGAGCGGACAGAAGGCGCGCACCCGTGATCGATTCGCAATCGATTCCGGTCTTGACCGAGACCCATCAACCGGGTGCGCGATTACGCTCCGAACCATGTCCGACAGCGCACTTACCGCCGGTATCCCCATATCGGCCCCCACCGACCTCACCGAGGACCGTCCCGTCTACGTCATCGGCGGCGGGCCGGGCGGTCTCGCCGCCGCAGCGGCCCTGCGCGAGCTGGGCGTACGGGCGGTCGTGCTGGAGAAGTCCGGGAACGTGGGCGCGTCCTGGCGCCGTCACTACGACCGGCTGCACCTCCACACGACCCGGAGCCGGTCCGCGCTGCCGGGGCTCGCGATGCCGCGCCGGTTCGGGCGCTGGGTGTCCAGGGACGATGTGGTGCGCTATCTGGACAAGTACGCCGAGCACCATGAGCTGGAGGTGGTGACGGGGGTCGAGGTGTCCCGGATCGACCGCGCCCCGGACGGCGAGGACTGGCAGCTGACCGCGACCGGCGGCCGGGTGCTGACCGGCCGGGCGGTCGTCGTCGCCACCGGCTTCAACCACACCCCGCGCGTCCCCGACTGGCCCGGTCTCGACACCTTCACCGGCGATCTGGTGCACGCCTGCGACTACCGCAACCCCGCCCCGTACGCGGGCAGGGACGTCCTGGTCGTCGGCATCGGCAACACGGGCGCGGAGCTCGCCGTGGACCTGGTCGAGGGCGGGGCGTCCCGGGTACGGATCGCCGTGCGCACCGTGCCGCACATCGTGCGCCGCTCCACGGCGGGCTGGCCCGCGCAGCTGACCGGCATCCTGGTCCGCAGGCTGCCGGTCCGGCTGGTCGACCGGGCCGGGCGTCTGATGGCCAGGGCCGCCGTGCCCGACCTCGCCGCGCAGGGCCTCCCCCGCCCGGACACCGGGCTGTACTCACGGGTCAAGGACGGCGCGATCCCGGTGCAGGACGTGGGGCTGATCGACGCGGTGAAGGGCGGCCGGGTGGTACCGGTGGCGGCCGTCGAGTCGTTCGACGGGGACGCGGTGGTACTGGCCGACGGCGAGCGGATCACCCCGGACGCGGTGATCGCGGCGACCGGCTACCGGCGCGCCCTGGAGGGCCTGGTCGGCCATCTCGGCGTACTGGACGCCCGGGGCCGCCCGGTCGTCCACGGTGCCCGCACCCCCAAGCAGGCCCCCGGCCTGTACTTCACCGGCTTCACCAACCCGATCAGCGGCATGCTGCGCGAACTGGCCCTGGACGCCCGCAGGATCGCCAAGAAGGCGGCACGCAGGCACTGAGCCCGCGCGGGGCGGGGCTGCCGGTTCCGCCCGTGGGCTCAGGCGTACAGCGGCAGCCCGTCGGTCGAGATCGTCCACTCGCCGATGGTGACGTCCTCGCCGTACACGAAGTCCTTGCGGATCGCGTACCTCGGTCCGTCCGGCGTCGCGTGGATCTCGGAGAGGACGGCGCCCGTGCCCGTACGGGGGTCGAAGATCGCGTAGACGGGGACACCGAGCAGTGGGTAGTCCCGCAGCTTGCTCACCCAGTCGTTGTCCGGATTGGACTGGGAGACCACTTCGACAGCGGCGATGAGAGCACGGGGGTCGAAGGACCCTTGTCCCTCCATGTCGGCCTCGGCGATCACCATGATGTCGGGGTGGCGCATGATGCCCTGAGGTACGTCCTCCACATCAGGGGTCCCGGTGTGAGCTGCCAGTTCTTCCGGCATCGCCTTCTCCAGGCGCTTCCGAAGACGGAGTGCCGTCAGTTCGTGGAGTCCGGCGGGCGCCCTCATGTCGTGCACGATCCCTTCTTTGGTGATCTCGAACTTTCCGCAGCAGCCGGGATTCGTGGCGCCGAAGGTCCGCGAGGAGTTCGACGGCCACGCGATGCCGGTCGAGGTCGTGAGCCTGCGGGCGGGGAAGCGGAGGGCGCGGCGGCGCGGGGGCCGGGGCGGGCGTGACCGCTTCCGGGCGGGGCGTGGGAGCCGAGGGCTCGGGGGCGGGCGTGACCGTTTCCGGCTGGGGCGCGGGGACCGGGCGGACGGGCCCTGGTCGCGGCCCGGACTCCGGCGTCGGCCGGGTCTGCGGCTGCGGCTGCGCCTGCGGCGCTGCGGCGGCCCTCGTAACGGTGAGGGGCTGGTTGTACGAGACCGTGCGGGTGACGACCCTGCCGCTGGGCAGTCGCTCCCGGGTGCGCTTCAGGTAGCCGTGGGCCTCCAGTTCGCGCAGGGCGGCGGCGATCCGGGCCTCGCTCTCCGGGAAGCGGTCGGCGAGGTGCTTGATGCCGATCCTGGCGCCGTCGGGCAGCGACTGGATGTGGGCGGCGAGTCCGATCGCGACGAGGGACAGCTCGCGGTGCTGGGTGAGGTGGTTGCCCACGACCGTGAAGCGGCCGGTGTGCCGGGCGTCGATGTGTACGACACCGGATGACGGGGCGCGCGAGGGCGCGCTAATCTGCGGGGTATCCATCAGGAAGCTCTGCTTCTTCCTTGTTGGTCAGGCCCTCGTTTCAGGATTGCCGTCCTGGCGAGGGCCGTCGCGCGTCTGGGGTTGTGTGGCGAGCATATGCCGGACAACCGGCCTCACTTCCAGCCGAGTTGGAGAAGCTCACCCGTGTGAGTGACGGGCGTGGAGTGGGGTGCGACGGGGGTGCGACGGGGCGGGGTGGGGTTGGGTTGGGAAGGGTTTTTCTCCCCGGTTCTTACATCTTTTGACGTCGCGCACGACCACGTCGCGGTCCCCCGCGTCGTCGTTCACCGGATCGCGGTCCACCGGGTCGCGGCTGTCACGATCCGGTGCGGCCGCTCACCGTGCAAGGTCGAGCTCACCCAGACCGGAAGTCCCGCCCGGCCACTCGTCCGTGGACCGTGGCGTTCGCGGCCGGTTCGGCGACGATGTGCGCGGCCGATTCGCAGGCGATCCCCCAGTCCCCCAGATGCGCCGTGGCCAGCAGCCGGGCAAGGCGGGCGCCCCGGCGCGTGGGCGAGAGCAGCACGGTGAACGCGCGTGTGGGGGCGGCCGGTTGAGGTCGAGCGATTTCTCGATTCACGTCACTCAGCGTGGCCGGGCCCGCATACCGTGAACAGTGACAAAGCCCTTGCGTACGGTAACTGTCCGGGGCTTGTCCAGCGCTGTCCTGGCTGTCCGGGGTGACGGGCCGGGGACAGAAGGGGTTGAGGAAGAGAACGGCGCGCACAGCGGAAATGGGGCACGGATGAGCGTGGATGGGGCCGGTACGGAACGCACTGACGACGGAGCGGACGAGTCCGGCTGGGACGTGGACCCCGACGACGAGTCGGGCTTGGCCGTGCTCGCCGCAGTGGGCCGCCAGCTCAAGGCATGGCGGGAGTCGGCGGGCCTGCGGGCCTGCGAGTTCGGTACGGCGATCGGGTACGGGGAGGACCTGGTCTACAAGGTGGAGAGCGGCCGTCGCATCCCCCGGCCGGAGCTCCTGGACAGAGCGGACAGGGTACTGGGGGCCGGCGGGAAGCTCTCTGCGATGAAGCAGGACGTGGCGGAGGTCCGGTACCCGAAGAAGATCCGGGCACTGGCCAAGCTGGAATCCCGAGCAGTGGAGCTCGCGTCGTACGGAAGCCAAAACCTGCACGGTTTGTTGCAGACCGAGGAATACGCCCGGGCATTGCTCGGCACTCGGCGCCCCATGCTGTCCCGGGATGAGTTGGAGCGAGCAGTGGCCGCGCGCATGGCGCGGCAATCGATCTTCGAACGGGAGCCCGCTCCGGACCTCAGCTTCGTACAGGAGGAGACATCGCTGCGCCGCCCGACCGGAGGTCTGGCGGTGTGGCGCCAGCAGCTCGAAAACCTGCTCAAGGTCGGCAGGTTGCCCTCCGTGGAGATCCAGGTGATGCCGACATCTCAATGGGACCACCCAGGAACGGGCGGACGCATTCAGGTCCTGAAGTTCGCTGACGGTTCGGCGATCGGACGGACCGACGACGAGTTCGCGGGCCGCCCGGTTTCCAACCCGCGACAGCTCCGTATTCTTGAGTTGCGGCATGGCATCATCCGGGCTCGGGCTCTCTCGCCAGAGGAGTCACTGGCCTTCATCGAGCGAGTGCTGGGAGAAACATGATCCACGAGCAATCCGCCGGGGATGGCCCCGAGCTGGAGTGGTTCAAGAGCACCTACAGCGACAGCAGCAACCCCAGTGACTGCGTCGAGGTCGCAACCACCCCGGGCACGATCCACGTCCGCGACTCGAAGAACGCGCCCGGCCCCCGAATCGCCGTCACACCCACGGCATGGGCGGACTTCGTGAACTACACGTCCACGAACTGACCGACATCGTCCGCACCCGCGACGCAAGCGCTGGGAGAGACATGATCCACAAGCCTTCCGCCTCAGTCACTCCCGAGCTGAAGTGGTTCAAGAGCAGCTACAGCAGCAGCGGCGACGGAAACGACTGCGTCGAGGTCGCAACCACCCCGGGCACGGTCCACGTCCGCGATTCGAAGAACGTGCCCGGCCCCCGGCTCGCCGTCACACCCACGGCATGGGCGGACTTCGTGAACTACGCGTCCACGAACTGACGGGCGTCGGTGGCTGACCCGCGCGGGGCGCGGCCGGGAGGACCGGTCGCGTCCCGCGCTCGTGTTGAGGGGGACGTGGGTCAGGCTGTGGGCGTGGCGTTCAGCACGAGCTGGGCCGTGTTGTTGGCCGGCTGCGGGTCGAATGGGAAGGTCGCGGGGCTGGAGCCACCGGTGGTGAGCATGACGCGGCCGGTCGCGTCGGGGACCAGTCGGTCGATGCGCAGCTGGAAGGGGAGCGAGCGCGTCGTGTCCTCCAAGGCCCAGTACGGCATTTCGCAGCTGTACCGCGGGGCGCCGGTCCGCTGCGGGTAGTGGCCGCCGCTCAGGGTGCGCGGCTCGCAGTCGGCGGGGGCGGAGGTGACGGTGGCGCCGTCGGGGACAGTGAAGTCGACGGCCGCGACCGGGTCGCCGGAGCCGAGGTTGCCGATCCAGGCCGGGCCGTTGTTGCGGAAGCCGATTGCGGCGGTGACGGTCTCGCCGACGCCGCCCGTGACCTGGGCGCCCCGGGCCGCGAAGTCCGCCGTGTTCACCGCGCCGAAGGCGGCGATCGTGTAGTTGTCCTCGTCCGAGAGGTCCGTGGCTCCGCTGCCGGGCTCGACGCTGATGTCGAGGCGTTCGGCGTACGCGTGCGCGGCGAGGGCGACCCGTAGCGGCGACGGCAGGGTGAAGGCGTCGCCCGGCTCGATGACCTGGTCGAAGGAGCAGGTGGCCTGGGACATCGGGGCGTAGCCGTCGCCGAGCGTCTTGTAGGTGCACTCGGGGTACTTGGTGAGGATGTCCAGCCCGTACGAAGCGGTGAAGGTGGCGGTGAGGCCCTCGGACCGCTCGCTGCCCTTGTTGGTCACCGCGAACGGCACGGTCCGGACGGCGCCCGGCTGGAGGTTCTTGACCGGGGCGATCTCGCCGAGGGACAGATCGGGGCCCGAACCGACCGAGACCGTGGTGTCGAACGAGTCGTGCGGGGCCTCCAGCGTGCCGTCGGGGCCGCCGGTGGCCACGGCGGCGTAGGTGATCCGCCCCTGGGCCCCGGTCGCGGCGCCGTCGGCGGCGCGGACCGTGAGGTGGACCTGGGAGCTGTAGGCGTCACCGATGACGGGCACCTCGGGGACGGTGCAGACGGCCGTGGTCCCGGTCGGGGCGCAGTTGTCGGGCCAGGTCACATCGGCCACCCCGGCGATGCCGGAGATGTCGACCGAGAGCCGGCCGTCGGTGACGGCGAAGTTGTCGTTGTCGTGGTAGAGCCCGATGTCCAGCGGGCTGCCCTCCGACGTGCTGCCGGGGATCAGCTTCTGCTCGCTCGGTGCCTGTATCCAGAGCTGATCGGTCTGCTCCCCGGCGAACGCGGGGACCGCGAGGCCGGCGGTCAGCAGTCCGGCGGCTGCGGCGGCACGGACACCGAGACGCACGGTGTGCCGGGCTGAGACGGGTCTCATGTTTCTCCCAGGGGTGGGCCACGAATGGCGGGCGACGGCCGGTGTGTCCGGCCCGACCGTTGGACGTTCAAGATCACTCGGAGGTTGTACGGCTCCGGCCGCCGCCCCGCGCTCTCAGGCTTTGCCTGCACACCCATTCCTGACGCGCCGTCAGTTCAGTAACCTGACAGGGCGTCAGCTTTTGGGAGCTGGCCGGGCACGATCACCCGACGGACCCCGAGCAGGAGTGGGCGGAACGATGCTTGGATCGACTCATGGCACCCTCACCACCGACTTCCGCGCCAGGGTGGTGGCCTGCGGCGAGGAGCCGCACGCCGCCGTCCACAGCATGACGGTCGCCGCCGCCACGGAAGGCGTGCTGGACGTCAGCGGCCGGCCGTTGTACGCGGCCGTGCCGGATCTGGACCGGTTCTTCCGGCCCGGGTCCGTGGCCGTCATCGGCGCGTCCGACACCGAGGGACGGCCCAACACCGGCATCACCCGGCAGCTGATCCGCTGGGCCGAGCGGGTCGGGGCGCGGCTGTATCCCGTGCATCCCACCAGGAAGTCCGTGTTCGGGCTGGCCTGTTCTCCTTCCGTCGCACAGCTGCCGGAGCAGGTCGATCTGGCCGTACTGCTGGTCGGCGATCCGCTCCCGGTGATCGAGGAACTCGCGCAGGCCAAGGTGAGGTTCGCCGTCGCCTTCGCCTCCGGGTTCGCCGAGACCGGCGAGGCGGGGGCCGCCGCCCAGGCGCGGCTGGCCGCCGCGGTGGAGCGGTCCGGGCTGCGGCTGCTCGGGCCGAACACCAATCTCAACGCCTTCGAGGAGTTCCGGGACGATCTGGACGGGCCGGCCATCGCGCTGATCACCCAGTCCGGTCACCAGGGCCGCCCCGTCTACACCCTTCAGGAACTGGGCGTGCGGCTCTCGCACTGGGCGCCCACGGGCAACGAGGCGGATCTGGAGACCGCCGACTTCATCTCGTACTTCTCGCAGCGCCCCGAGGTCGGGGCCATCGCCTGCTACGTGGAGGGGCTCAAGGACGGGCGCTCCTTCCTGCTGGCCGCGGACCGGGCGGCGCGGGCCGGCGTTCCGGTGGTGGCGGTCAAGGTGGGACGTACCGAGACGGGAGCCAGGATGGCCGCGTCACACACCGGCAAGCTGACCGGCGCCGACCAGGTGGTGGACGCGGCGATGCGGCAGTTCGGTGTGATCCGGGTGGACGGGCTCGACGAACTCCAGGACACCGCGGCGCTGCTCGCGCGGGCCCGGAAGCCGCAGGCCGAGGGGGTCGTGGTGTATTCGATCTCGGGCGGCACGGGCGCGCACTTCTCGGACCTGGCGACCGGCGCGGGGCTGAACCTGCCCACCCTGTCCGAGGCGAAGCAGCGTGAACTGCACGAGTGGATCCCGGACTATCTGAACGTGGCGAACCCGGTCGACAACGGTGGTCACCCGGTCGGCGACTGGCGCGGCCGGAAGATCATCGACGCGATCCTCGCCGACCCCGGCGTCGGGGTGCTGATCTGTCCGATCACCGGCCCCTTCCCGCCGATGAGCGACAGGCTCGCGCAGGACCTGGTGGACGCGGCGGAGAGCACGGACAAACTGGTGTGCGTGGTGTGGGGCTCGCCCGTCGGTACGGAGGAGGCGTACCGCACGACGCTGCTCGGCTCGTCCCGCGTCGCCACCTTCCGTACCTTCGGCAACTGCATCACCGCCGTGAGGGCCTACCTCGACCACCACCGGTTCGCCGCTTCCTACCGCTCTCCCTTCGACGAGGCGCCGCGCACGCCCTCGCCCTCGTTCCGCAAGGCGCAGGCGCTGATGCGCCCGGGTCAGCAGCTGAGCGAGCACGCGGCGAAGCAGCTGCTGCGGGCGTACGGGATCCGGGTGCCGCGCGAGCAGTTGGTGACCAGCGCCGCGGCGTCCGTCCGGGCGGCGGCCCTGGTCGGCTATCCGGTCGTCATGAAGGCGTCGGGCGCCCGGCTCGCCCACAAGACCGAACTGGGCCTGGTCAAGGTCGGGCTCACCTCCGCGAGCCAGGTGCGGGACGCGTACCGCGAACTGACCGACATCGCGCGGTTCGAGGGCGTCGAGCTGGACGGGATCCTGGTCTGCCAGATGGTCGAGCGGGGCGTCGAGATGATGGTCGGCGTCACTCAGGACGCGCTCTTCGGGCCGACGGTGACGGTCGGGCTCGGGGGCGTACTCGTCGAGGTGCTGCACGACGCGGCGGTGCGGGTGCCGCCGTTCGGCGAGGACCAGGCGCGCTCGATGCTGGGCGAACTGCGCGGCCGGGCCCTGCTGGAGGGCGTGCGCGGCGGTCCGCCGGTGGATGTGGACGCGCTGGTCGAGGTCGTGCTGCGGGTGCAGCGGATGGCGCTGGAGCTGGGCGACGACCTCGCCGAGCTGGACATCAACCCGCTGATGGTGCTCGGGCGGGGGCAGGGCGCGGTGGCGCTGGACGCACTCGCCGTCTGCCGCTGACCGCCGGGCCCCCGACCACCTGAACCACCGCCCGAGCCGTCGTCCGAGCCACCGCTCGCGCCACCGCCCGAGCCGTCGGCGGTGGCGCTGGACGCACTCGCCGTCTGCCGCTGACCGCCGGGCCCCCGACCACCTGAACCACCGCCCGAGCCGTCGTCCGTACCAGCGTCCGAACCGTCCGCCACCACGACCGTTGCCACCACGACCGCTGCCACCACCGCCAGTGCCGCCACCACCGCGCCCACCCAGGAGCTGCCCCATGCCGTCCTCCCCCGAAGACATCACCGAGTCCACCGAACCGCCCGAGCCCGCCGACCCGCTCCGTTCATTGGTACTCCACGCCACTGACAACGGCGTCTCCTGGATCACGCTCAACCGCCCCGAGGCGATGAACGCCGTCACCTGGGAGCAGCGGGAGCGCGTCATCGACCTGCTCGCCGAGGCCTCCGCCGACCCGGCGGTCCGGGCCGTCGTGCTCACCGCCACCGGCCGGGGCTTCTGCGCGGGCGCCGATCTGCGCGGCGCCCCGGCGACCGGCGAGCGGGTGCCCGGCGATGTGGCCCGTACGATCCGGCTCGGCGCACAGCGTCTGATCGCCGCGGTCCTGGACTGCGAGAAGCCCGTCGTCGCGGCGGTCAACGGCACCGCGGCCGGCATCGGCGCCCATCTCGCGTTCGCCTGCGATCTGGTGCTGGCCGCCGAGTCGGCGAAGTTCATCGAGGTGTTCGTACGCCGCGGCCTCGTGCCCGACGGCGGCGGCGCGTATCTGCTGCCCCGGCTGATCGGCCCGCAGCGCGCCAAGGAGCTGATGTTCTTCGGCGACTCGCTCCCGGCGGCGGAGGCGGAACGTCTGGGGCTGGTCAACCGGGTCGTCCCGGACGGGGAGCTGGCGGCGACGGCACGGGCGTGGGCCCAGCGGCTGGCCGAGGGGCCGACCCGGTCGATCGCCCTCACCAAGCAGCTCGTCAACGCGTCGATGGACGCCGACCGGGCGACGGCGTTCGCCGCCGAGGCCATGGCCCAGGAGATCAACATGACCACGCAGGACGCCAACGAGGGCGTGGCGAGCTTCGTCGAGCGGCGGGCGCCGAAGTACCGGGGGGTCTAGTCGGGCGCACCGGTCATCCGGTGCCTCCTCCCGCTCAGCCGGTCCGACGACTCGGAGTGGCGGCCCGCAACCGGGTGCGGTCGCCGTCCGGCGCCGTCAGCCCGGCGCCATGCGGCTGAGGGACTCCCAGGCCCGGTACTGCTCCGCGCGGTCGCGGCCCATCTCCTGGACGATGTCGTACGACCGGGCGCCGAGGATCAGGCGCCGCGGCGGGTCGGGCAGGGTGACCAGTTCCATGATCGCGGGGGCCGCCTCGCCCGGGTCGGGGCCGAGGTCGTCGCCCCACATCTCCTCCAGCCGGGTGCGCAGTTCGGCGTAGGCGGGGTCGGGTGCGGTCGCCGTGGTGCCGGAGGTGAACAGACCCGTGGCGTAGCCGCCCATCTGGACGATGGTGACCTTGATGCCGAACTGCTCGACCTCCATCGCCAGCGCCTCGCTGACCGAGTCGAGCGCCGCCTTGCCCGCCGCGTAGAAGCCGACGGTGGCCATGCCGCCGCCACTGCCCATCGACGTGACCTGGAGCAGGCGCCCGGAGCCGTGCGCACGCAGGTGGGGAAGTACGGCCTGGGCGACCCAGACCGCGCCGAAGAAGTTGACGTCGAGGTGGTCCCGGATCTGTTTCTCGGTGGCCTCCTCCACCATGCCGTACAGCAGACCGCCGGCGTTGTTGACCACGATGTCGAGGCCGCCGAAGGCCGCCGCCGCGCGTTCCACGGTCTCGAACACGGCCCGGCGGTCGGAGACGTCGAGGGGCAGCGCGAGGAGCCGGTCCGGGTACTCCTCCGTGAGACCGGCGAGCGGGCCGACGTCCCGGGCGGCCGCCACCACCCGGTCCCCGGCGGACAGCGCGGCCTCCGCGAAAGCGCGCCCCAGGCCACGGGAGGCGCCGGTGATGAACCAGGTTCTGGTGCTCGGCACGGGATGCCGCTCCTTCGTGAGTACGGTGACGAGACGGGACGCTCCGTCTCGCCATGGAGCCTAGCCGCTCCCGCCCGCCCCGCGCCAGGCAATTGAAAGGGTGACTTTCGGCAGTGTCGGGGCGGCGGTCCGGCTGCGTACGGTCGTCCGGGTGGAGAGGCGGAGCGAGTGAGGACGAGCGGTGCGGTGCGGCGGGCGCTCGTCGCACCGGGGAATCTGCTGACGGTCGGGGCGGCGGTCTGTGTCGGGCTGAGCGCGGTCAGCATGTGGTGGGCGCTGCCCGCCGCCGTGGCGGCGTTCTTCGCGGGGCGGGAGCCCGGGAGGACCGGGCCCACGGTCCTGGTGCTGGTGGCGGTGCTGGCCGGTGGCGTGGTGGCGGTGGCCCTGGTGCCTTCCTGGCTGCTGATGGCGGGACGGTTCGTCGCGGTGGTGGCGGTGGCCGCGATGCTGCCGTGGTTCGCGGGGCGCTTCTGGCGCCAGTACCAGGAACTCGTCCGGGCCGGCTGGGAGCGGGCGGCCCGGCTGGAGCGCGAACAACGGCTCGTCGCCGAGCAGGCGCGGTCCCGTGAACGGGCCAGGATCGCCCAGGACATGCACGACGTACTCGGGCACGACCTCAGCCTCATCGCCCTGTCGGCCGGGGCCCTCAAACTGGCCCCCGGTCTCGACGAGGCGCACCGGGCCGCGGCCGGGGAGATCCGGGCCCGGGCGGCCGCCTCGGTGGAGCGGCTCGGCGAGGTGATCGGCCTGCTGCGCGAGGAGGCGGGCGAGGACGCGTCACAGCCGTCCGGCACCGGTGTCGCCCGGCTGGTCGAGGAGGCCGCGGCCGCCGGGCTCCCGGTCGCCCTGCGGGTCGAGGGGGAGGCCGGCGCCGTCTCCCCGGCGGCCGCGCGGGCCGCCCACCGGGTGGTCCGGGAGGCCCTGACCAACGCGGCCAAGCACGCGCCGGGGGCGCGGGTGGACGTGCGCGTGACGCATGCGGCCGGGGAGACGGCGGTCCGGGTGGCGAACGGGCCCGCGCCCGCGCCGACCCGCGCCGAGGGCGTTCCGGGCACCGGGCGTGGACTGATCGGGCTCGACGAACGGGTACGGCTGACCGGCGGCGAGTTCACGCACGGTCCGTACGGGGGCGGCTTCGCGGTCACCGCACGGATCCCGCACGCCGCACCCGCCGCGCTGGTCCACCGGGGGCCCGCCGTCCCCCGGGCCGTTCCCCCGGCGCTGCCCCCGGAACACCGGCACGCCCGCAGCCGGGTCCGCCGGGCGCTGGCCGTCGCGGTCGTACTGCCCCTGGTGGCCTGGGCGTTGCTGAGCGCGGCGCTGATGGCCTGGGACATCCGCTCGGCCCGGCTGTCCGTGCTGGACCCGGGTGACTACGCCAGGCTGCGGGTGGGCCAGGATCGGGAGAGCGTCGGGCGGCTGCTGCCCGACCGCGAGACCACACAGCGGCCGGTGGCCGGGGAACCGAGGGGAGAGGGCATCACATGCGGGTACTACGCGATGACCGCGGACCGCTTCGACGACCGGTCCGGGGACGCCTACCGGCTCTGTTTCCGGGACGGCCGGCTGATGTCCAAGGAGGCGTTGACGCCATGAGGCCGGACGGTCTCCCGGGTGTTGACGCCATGAGGCCGAGCGGTCCCCCGGGCACTGCCCCCGCAAGGCCGGACAGTCTCCCGGGCACTGCCCCCATAAGGCCGGACAGTCTCCCGGGCACTGCCCCCATGAGGCCGAGCGGTCCCCCGGGCGCTGACGCGGGTGCCGCCCGCCCCGGGGAGGCGGTCGGGCGGTGATCCGGGTACTGATCGCGGACGACGAGCCGATGATCCGCGCGGGGGTGCGCGCCGTGCTGTCCACCGATCCGGACATCGACGTCGTCGCCGAGGCCGCCGACGGTCGCGACGCGGTGGAGCTGGTGCGCCGCCACCGCCCGGCCGTCGCCGTGCTCGACATCCGGATGCCCGGGACGAACGGGATCGAGGCGGCGGCCGAGATCCGGCGCACCGTGCCGGGGACGGGGGTCGTGATGCTCACGACCTTCGGGGAGGACGACTACATCCTCCAGGCGCTGGGAGGCGGCGCCGCCGGATTCCTGATCAAGTCGGGCGAGCCCGAGGAACTGATCGCGGGGGTCCGCGCGGTGGCCGACGGGGCCGCCTATCTGTCACCGAAGGTCGCGGCCCGGGTCGTCGCCCACCTCTCGGCGACGGGCGCGGGTGCCCTGGCCGGGCGCCGCGCCGCCGCCCGGGAACGGGTCGGTGCGCTCACCGGCCGGGAACGCGACGTACTGGCCTTCCTCGGCAGCGGGCTGTCCAACGGTCAGATCGCCCGGCGGCTGCACCTGGTGGAAGGGACGGTCAAGGCGCACGTGAGCTCCATCCTGGCCCGGCTGGGCGTCGACAACCGGGCCGCAGCGGCCGTCGTCGCCCACGAGGCCGGAATCGTCGCGCCCGCGCAGCCGCCGCCCGATCGCTGACGCCGCACGCCGGGCGAGCGGCAGGAACGCCAGCAGCACGGCCGCCACCACCGAGGCCCCGAGGACCGCGCCGGCCAGCACGTCGTGCGGGTAGTGCGCCCCCACCGCGACCCTCAGCAGCGCCGCCGCCGCGCCCACCGGCAGGGTGACGGCGGCGAGGCGCGGGCGCAGTACGGCCAGGCCCACGGCGAGGCCGGCGGCGAGGGTGGCGTGGTTGCTCGGGAAGGACCAGTCGCCGGGCGGCGGGCACTCGGCGGCCGTCTCCGCGATGCGGTGCAGGGCCCGGCAGGGCCGCTCCTCGTCCACCACCAGCTTCACGGCCTCGCTCACCGCGTACGCCAGCACCGTGCCGATGCCGGTGAGCACCGTGCCCGCGGTGGCCCTGGTGTCCGCGCGCCGTACGGCGCTCCACCAGACCCACACCAGCAGCAGGCCGAGGACGACCAGGGTGCCGTCGGTGGCCGTCTCCAGCAGCGGTCCCGCCCAGGAGGGCGCGTCGGCCACCGCCCCGGTCACCGAGCGGTACGCGGACGCCGACGCGCCGCCCGTCACCTCCACGGCGTCGGCCGCACCCGGCCCGCCCGGCGCGAGCCCCACGACGGCTGCCGCCCCCGCGCCCAGCACGACGCAGGCCGACAACGGCCGTGCCGTCCGGGTACGGGAACGGGTACGGGCCCTGCTTCCGGTTTCTCGTCTCATGAACGTGAACCTAGGAGCGGCGGGAGCCGCGGACCCGGGCCGAACGGCAGGGCCCACCCCCGACGATCGTCGGGGGTGGGCCCTGCCGGGGAACTACGCGACCGCGCCGTCCCGTTCCCGCTCCGTCTCCCGTTGCTGATCCCGTTCGTGCTCCCGCCAGAGCCAGGCCGCGCCGGCGAGCGTCACGACGGCCGTCGCCACGATCGCCGTCCAGTACGCGGACTGCGGCGGATCGTTGGGGTAGCTGAAGAAGAACCAGGCGGCGTTCATGAGCGAGGGGGCCAGCGCGGTCAGCGCGAAGCCGGTCCACTTCTGGGACGGCGTCCAGTACCGGGACCGGAACAGCACCACGGCCCCGGTGACCTTCAGCGCGAAGCCGAGCGGCACCCAGAGGTAGCCGAGCCCGAAGGCGAGCACCGGCAGCAGCACCACGAGCCACACGGGCGAACGGCGCGCGGGCGCCTTCCCGGAAACCGGGGCGGGGCCCGGAGCGGGGACGGGACCTGATGCGGGGAAGGCCGTGGTCCCGGGCGCGGGCCCCGGAGCGATCCCGGACTCCTGGAGCGCGGTGGCGGCGATGTCGCGGGGGTCGCCCAGTTCGCGCAGGATCTCCCGGCCGCTGTCCGGCCGTTCGGCGAGCGCGACCTCGATGTGCTCGGCGAGATCGGCCACCAGCTCCTGCCGGCGGTCCGGGGGAAGTGCCGACGCCTCGCGCCCGACCGCCGCGAGGTAGTCCCGTATCAACGCGTCCCCGGCACCGCCGGCGGAGCTCCCGGTGCTTGCGGCGCTCTGCGGCTTCTCGGTGTTCATCACTGTGTCTCTCCAGATGCCCGCGTGCCCGTCTCCGGCACGAGAAGTCGGTCGACGGCATCCCGGAACGCGGGCCACGTTCCCGTGAACTCCGCGAGCGCGGCACGTCCGGCCTCGGTCAGCTCGTAGTAGCGCCTCGGGGGACCCGAGGCGGACTCCTGCCAGGTGGTGTCGACGAGCCGGTCCCGCCGCAGCCGCGACAGCAGCGGATACACCGTGCCCTGGCTGGTCGCCAGCGCGCCGGTCTCCTCAAGCTCCCGCAACAGCTCGACCCCGTACCGCGCCCCGTCGCGCATCAGGGCGAGCACGCAGTACTCCAGCACTCCCTTGCGGAGCTGGCTCTCGGCCTTGCTCGCGGTGCGGTTGCTCGGATCACCTGGTTCCATGCAATGCAATGTACCTTGCAGCGCACAGGCATGTCGAAGCCGCCGGTCCCCGGCCCTTCACAACTGACGTGGTGTCAGTTCTAATCGAGGGGTGATGGGACACGCAGGCATGGCCGCCATCGCCGTCCGGTACCTCAGGTCCGTCGGCGCCGCCACGACCGCCGGACCGGCGCCGGTCGATCCACTGCCGCGCCCGCATCTGCGAGCGGTCTCCGACAACGAGCGGGCGCCCGTGGAGCCGGGTGAATTCCGGCGCGTACTGGGGCACTTCGCCAGCGGTGTCACCATCGTGACCGCACACGACCCGGACGACGCGGCGGGCCCGGCGGGCTTCGCCTGCCAGTCGTTCGCCTCGCTCTCCCTCGATCCGCCGCTGGTCACGTTCATGGTTGCCCGTACGTCGACGACCTGGCCGCGCATCGCACGCGCCGGGGCCTTCTGCGTCAACATCCTCGGCGCGGACCAGGGTGCGCTGTGCCGGAGCTTCGCGGTGAGCGGCGCGGACAAGTTCGCGGGGGTGGCGTACGAGGCGGCACCGGCGACCGGGTCGCCGGTGCTGGACTCCGTACCGGCGTGGATCGACTGCCGCATCCAGACCGTCCACACCGGGGGCGACCATCTGATCGTCGTCGGCCGGGTGGCGGCGATGGGGGCGGTGGACGGCGCCGATCCGCTGTTGTTCCACCGGGGGACGTTCGGACGGTTCGGGCCGCTCGGCGGGTGAGCCCGCGCCGGGGCCGGAGCGGCCGGCCACCCTTCCGACCCGCGCCACCCCGCACCGCCCGCGCCGCACCTCCCGGCCCGCGCCGCTCTTTTCAGCCTGCCGCGTCGCGCAGCAGGTCCCGGAGCTCCAGTGCCGCCGGGAGCGGCGCGGTGGCGGGCAGTGCGGCATACACAGTCCGGTGCGGGGCGAGGTCGCCGAGCCGGCATACGGCGAGTTCGGCGGGGACCGCCCAGGCGGCCAGTGAGGGGACCAGCGCGACTCCCAGTCCGGCCGCCGCATAGCCGAACTTGCCGGTCCACTCGCCGATCCTGATGATCCGCTTCGGCCGGAAGCCGGCCCGCCCGCAGACCTCGGCGAGCATCATGGGCCGGTCGGCGGAGACGTCCTGGAGCCAGGTCTCGTCGCGCAGTTCGCGCAGGTCGATCGTCCCGGCCCCGGCCAGGTGGTGCTCGCGGGGAAGGACGACGAACAGCTCGTCCTCCAGCAGGACCTCGGTCGTGACGCCGTCGGCGGGCGGCAGACCGGACGGGTAGTCGCTGACCACGGCCAGGTCGAGCGCCCCCTCCGTCAGGCGCCGCATCGACTCGCCGGTCCGGCCCTCCCCCACGACGATCTCGGCCTCCGGCCTGGACCGCGCGAACGCCCGCAGCGCGGCGGGCACCAGCGAGACATTGGCCGTGGCGAAGGCGCCCACGCGCAGCCGGCCACCCCGCCCGGCCCGGATCGCGGCCATCTCCTCCCGCGCACCCGCCAGGCGCGCGAGCACCTCCACCGCGTGCCGGTGCAGGGCGTGGCCGGCCGGATTCAGCCGCACGCCCCGGGCCAGCCGTTCGAAGAGCGGCCCGCCCGTCTCCTTCTCCAGCGAGGCGATCCGCCGGGACACCGCCGACTGCGTGTAGTCGAGCCGGACCGCGGCCTTCGTGAACGATCCGGTCTCGGCCACGGTCACCAGCAGACGCAGCGCGTCGATCTCGAACACATTCCCTCCATGCATGGCTCACATGCAATCTAGTCGCTGGTGGAATGCCTTGCCCGGCCCTAACTTCGACACGAGGGACGCCAGGCAAACACTCAAGGACACGGGGGACACGTCCATGGCAGCCGCACCGACCACCCTGCCGACCGAGGCCGTCGAACTGGCCGCCGGCCATCAACTCGGCTCTTTACAGGGAACTTTCACCCCCAAACGCCTGAACAGGGCGCTCTTCGCCCTCTACGTCTTCACGACGATCCATCTCCTGGCGCTGTTCGTGATACCCGGCCTGGTCTTCCTCTGGTGGCTGCGCCGGACGCCGGACTTCAGCCGAAGACAGGCCGCCAAGCGCCTCCACCTGTTCGAGAACGGGCTGATCGTGCACCCGGAGTCCGGCGACGGCCGGGTCGTCATCCGCTGGGACTCCGTACGGCTCTACCAGAACATCACCCGGAAGATCATCAACGGCATCCCGACGACCACCGAGTACGTCTACTCCGCGGTGGGCCCGGGCCGCGACCACGCGACCATCACACACTTCTACGAGGGCCCCGAGACCTGGGGACCCCACATGCAGCAGGCAGTCCTCCGGGCCCAGGGGCCGGCGGCCCTGGAATCGGTCCTGGCGGGCGAGACGGTGAACTTCGGGGATCTCTCGCTCTCCGACGCCGGCCTGACCGCCAGGGCGAAGGGCCTGCTCCCCTGGTCCGAGGTCCGGGAGATCCGGGTCGTGGCGGGCCGGATCCTCGTCGCGGGGTCGGGCGGATCCGGCGCCTGGTGCAGCACCGCGGTCAGCGACATCGCGAACCTGCACGTCTTCCTGGCCGTCGCCGAGCACCTCCACGGCCACCGCCCGGCGGCCTGACCACGGTCCACCCCCGGCAGCCCGGCCGCAGTCCACCCCCGGCAGCCGGCAGCCCGACCACGGTCCACCGCCCCCGCACCCGCGCCCTCAGCCGAGTGCGGCGACGGTGTCCGAAGGTTCCCGGACCCGCCGGATCACCAGCGCCATCAGCGCCGCCATCGCGCACAGCGCACCGGACGCGTACCAGACCACGTCGTACGAACCGAACACGTCGCGCGCCACCCCGCCCAGGAACGCCACCAGCGCCGCACCCACCTGATGGGACGCCAGTACCCAGCCGAAGACGATGGCGCTGTCCTCCCCGTACTGCTCGCGGCACAGGGCCAGGGTCGGCGGGACGGTGGCGACCCAGTCCAGTCCGTAGAACACGATGAAGAAGACCATCGGCGGCTGCACGGTGGGCTGCATCAGGAAGGGCAGGAAGAGCAGCGAGACGCCGCGCAGCGAGTAGTAGACGGCGAGGAGGCGGCGGGCGTCGAAACGGTCGGTGAGCCAGCCGGAGAAGACCGTGCCGATGATGTCGAAGATCCCGATGACGGCGAGCAGCGAGGCGGCGGCCGTGATGGGCATGTGGTGGTCGTGCGCCGACGGCACGAAGTGGGTGCGGATCAGGCCGTTGGTGGATGCCCCGCAGATCGCGAACGATCCGGCCAGCAGCCAGAACGGTCCGGTGCGCGCCGCGTCGATCAGGACGCGTACGGTCCGCCTCGCCGCCCCGCGCGCCGGCGCCGGCTTGTCCGCGTACTCCCCGCCGTACGGGGCCAGCCCCGCATCGGCCGGGTGGTCGCGGAGCAGCAGCCAGACGAACGGGACGACGACCAGGGCGGCGAGCGCGACGGTCACCGACGCCGGGCGCCAGCCGTGCCGGTCGACGATCCAGGCACACAGCGGCAGGAAGACGAGCTGACCCGACGCGCCCGCCGCGGTGAGGACGCCGGTGACCAGACCGCGCCGGGCCACGAACCAGCGGTTGGTGACCGTCGCGGAGAAGGACATCGCCATCGCACCGGTGCCGAGACCGACGAGCAGGCCCCAGTAGACCATCAGCTGCCAGGCGGCCGTCATCCATACGCCGGCCAGTGCCCCGGCGGCCACGACGCTGAGCGCCACGACGACGACCCGGCGGATGCCGAAACGGTCCATCAGCGCGGCGGCGAAGGGCGCGGTGAGCCCGTACAGCGCCATGTCGATGGAGACGGCGAGGCCGATCTCCCCGCGCGACCAGCCGAATTCCGCGTTGAGCGGTTCGATGAGGAGGCCGGGGAGGGCGTTGAAGGCGGCGCCGCCGATGATCGTCACGAAGGTGACGGCCGCGACGATCCAGGCACGGTGAACACGCCGGCGGGAGGGACGCCGGGGTGCCGTGGAACCTGCGGGGACCGCGGAAGCCGCGGGAAGCACGGGAGTTGCGGTGGCTGTCGGCCGGTCGTCCCGGGCGTCGTCCTGAGCGGCACCCCGGGCGGCGTCCCGGGCGGCGGCGCTTTCGGTTGTCTGGGTCACGTCACTCAGCATCGGGGCGCGGCGCACCTCCTCACGAGTGGCCGGAGGGACACCGTTCGCAGGAATCGGGCCACCGGGCTCGTCGCCCTCCGGCCCGGCCGGCCGGAGCCGCGTGTGCGCACGATCGCCGGTCGGCCGAGGAGCCGGTCCCGCCGGCCTCGTCGCGCACCGATCCGGCGGGCTCCGTGCAGTGGGCAGCGCGCCGGCGCTTCCTGCCCGTCGTCGGGGCGGGCCTGCTCGTCGCCGGGACGGTGCGCGGGCAGAGGGGCGCCCCTGTCTTCGAGGTCATCGAGATGCAGGAGTCCGGGGCGCGCGACCGGCAGAGGCAGTCGCGGAACCGGCCACCGCCGACACCGCCCAGGCGAAGCCCGCGCCCACCACGTACCAGAACAGGTCGGGGGCGTTGAAGGTCGAGCCGAGCACCAGCCGGGCCGCCGTGCTGTGGCGGGAGAGGTCCGCCGGCACCCCGGTCAGCTGCAGCAGTTCCACCGCCCAGCTGAACGCCAGCGCCGCACCGGCCCTGACCACCGGGCGTGCGCCGGGCGCGATCACGGCGGCCAGGGCGCAGACCAGCACGGTGTAGAGCGCGTCCCCGGCGTACTTGGCGAGGTCGCCGGCCGCGAACGCCCTGACCCCCAGACCGGCGAGGACGGTCAGCACCGCGGCCCCGGCCGCGACCGCGCGTACGCGCAGGGCCGCGACCGCGCGCGCACGCGGACCCGCGACGCCCCGCGCGGCCGTACGGGACGAGGCCACCGGGACGCCCTCCCCCGTCATCGGATCCGTTCCAGCCGACTGATCGGCCGGGCCGTCAGCAGCACCGCCACCACCAGCAGGTTGATCACCGCTCCGGCCAGCAGCACCTCGGGCGCCCCCACCCGGTCCGCGACCGGTCCGGCCAGGGCCCGGCCCGCCGCCAGCATCAGCAACGAGCCCGCCACGTCGTACGCGTGCAGCCGGTTCAGCGCCTCCGGCGGCACCTGGGTCTGGACCGTCGTCGACCACATCACCAGCCAGAACGCGAACGCCGCACCCGCCACGAACTGACCGGCCCCGAGCGCGAACACCGGCATCCCGAGCCCCAGCGCCACCAGGTTCACACAGACCCCGGTCAGCGCCACGGCCCCCGCCGCGAGCGGGCGCCGGGGTCTCAGCCGCAGGGCGAGCAGTCCTCCGACCACGCTGCCCGCGCCGTTCACCGCCATCATCACGCCGTACGTCCCCGAGCCGTGCGCCTCGGTGACCTCGATCGCGGTGAGCGGCAGCATCGGGCCGAGCACCGTGAAGCCGTACACCGTCCAGATCGCGATCACCCCCCACAGCCAGCTCCGCGCCCGGAACTCCCGCCACCCGTCGACCAGTTCGGCGACGAAGCCGCCGCGCTGCGCCTCGTCCGAGAGGGCCGGGGCGAGCCGCAGCAGGAACAGGCAGACGCCGGAGACCAGGAACGTCGACGCGTTCGCCGCGTAGACCGCCCCGGCGCTTGCCAGCCCGACGAGCATGCCCGCGAAGGCCGGGCCCGCCATGGTCATCAGCGCCTCGGAGACCCGCAGCACCGCGTTGGCCCGCTGCACGTCCGAGGCCACCCGGGGCACGGTCGAGGCGACGCCCGGCTGGAAGAGCGCGGCGCCCACCCCGGCCACCGAGCTCAGCGTGTACACCGCCCACAGCGGGGGGTTCCCGGTGGCGAAGGAGAACGCCAGCACGGAGGCGCCGACCAGCCGCAGCGCGTCCGCGATGATCATCATCCGGCGGGGGGTGAACCGGTCCGCCAGCACACCGCCGAAGAGGACGAAGACCGCCAGCGGCCCCATCCAGGCCGCGAGCGCGAACCCCACCGAGGAGTGCGGGCGGCCGGCCCCCAGCAGGCCCGCGGTGAGCGCCACCGGGATCATGCCGTCGCCGAAGAGCGCCGCGGTACGGGCGACGAAGAAGAGCCGGAAGTTACGGTTCCAGAGCCCCTCCGGCCGGCCGTCGCCGATCAGCCGCGCGGAGGACGAACCGGGCGGAAGAGGCTGTACGTCATCGCGTTCGGCGGCGGGAATGCGCGGGTGCTCCGCTGACTTTTCCTTCACAGGAGTGACATGTATCAGGGTTGAGGTCTATACCACTAGGGGGAAAGGGAGTCCGCCGATGCCGCACCGAATAGCCGTCCTGGCCCTCGACGGGCTGCTTCCCTTCGAACTGGGCATCCCCCAGCGGATATTCGGCCGCGCGTTCGGCCAGGAGCCGCACGAAGAGGGCCGCAGTCTGTACGAAGTCGTGACCTGTTCCGTCCGCCCGCCGGGGCCGGTCGGCACCGACGCCGACTTCACGATCACTGTCGAGCACGGCCCCGAGACCCTGGCCACCGCCGACACGGTGGTGATTCCCGCCAGCTACGAACTCGGGCCCGTCTTCGACGAGGGCAGGCTCACCGACGAACTGGCCGCCGCGCTCACCCACATCCGGCCGGGGACCAGGATGGTCTCCATCTGCACGGGCAGTTACGTGCTGGCCGCCGCCGGATACCTCGACGGCCGCCCCGCCACCACCCACTGGTCGCACGCCGACCACTTCCAGCGGCTCTTCCCCGAGGTCCGGGTCGATCCGGACGTCCTGTTCATCGACGACGGGGAGGTGCTCACCTCCGCCGGGGTCGCCGCCGGGATCGACCTCTGCCTGCACATCGTGCGCCGCGACCACGGCACCGCCGTCGCCAATGACGTGGCCCGCCGCACGGTGGTGCCCCCGCACCGGGACGGCGGGCAGGCGCAGTACATCCGGCGCCCCGTGCCCGACACGCAGTTCGCGACCACGACCACGGCGCGCACCTGGGCGCTCGGGCGGCTGGAGCGGCCGATCCTGCTGCGCGACATGGCGCGGCAGGAGTCGATGAGCGTACGGACCTTCACCCGCCGGTTCCGGGAGGAGGTCGGGGTCAGCCCCGTCCAGTGGCTGACCCGGCAGCGGGTCGAACGGGCCCGGCAACTGCTGGAGTCGACGGACCTGTCGATCGACCAGGTGGCCCGCGACGCGGGCTTCGGCACGCCCACCTCGCTCCGGCAGCACCTCCAGGCGGCGCTGGGGGTCTCCCCGACGGTGTACCGGCGCACGTTCCGGGCCGCCGGGAGCGGCTGAGAGCGCGCGCCGGGCCGGTCAGAACACCAGCACTCCCCGCGCCACCCGGCCCTCGTGCGCGTCGGCCGCCGCCTTGTCGAAGTCCTCCACCGGGTAGGTGGTGGTGACGAGTTCGTCCAGGAGCAGCCGGCCCTGCCGGTACAGCTCCGCGTAGAGCGCGATGTCCCGCTGCGGGCGCGAGGAGCCGTACCGGCAGCCCAGGATCGACTTGTCCAGGTACATCGACGAGACGAGGAACGAGGCCTCCGCCGTGGCCGCCGGGACGCCCAGCAGGACCGCCTGGCCGTGCCGGTCCAGCAGGTCGATCGCGGTACGGATCAGCTCGGTGCGGCCGACGCACTCGAAGGCGTGGTCGGCGCCGTTCGGCAGGATGTCCCGCACCCCGTCCGCCGAGGTCAGGAAGTGTGTCGCGCCGAACTGCCGGGCCGCCGCCTCCTTCGCCGGGTTGGCGTCCACGGCGACGATCGTCAGCGCGCCCGCGATCCGGGCGCCCTGGATCACATTGAGTCCGATGCCACCGGTGCCGATCACCACGACGGTGTCACCCCGGTCCACCTTCGCCCGGTTGAGCACGGCGCCGACCCCGGTCAGCACCCCGCAGCCGATCAGGGCCGCCGAGGTGAGCGGCAACTCGTCCGGGATCTTCACCGCCTGCACGGCCTTGACCAGGGTCCGCTCGGCGAAGGCCGAGTTGGAGGCGAACTGGTACAGCGGCTTCCCGCGGCGCGAGAACGGCTGCCCCGGCATCCCGATCGCCTTGCGGCACATCGTCGGGCGCCCCCGGTCGCACTGGGCGCACGCCCCGCAGTTGGCGAGCGTGGACAGCGACACGTGGTCGCCCGGCGCGACATGCCGGACGCCGGCGCCGACCGCCTCGACCACCCCCGCGCCCTCGTGCCCGAGCACCACCGGCGGCGGGAACGGAATCGTCCCGTCGATCACCGAGAGGTCGCTGTGGCACAGTCCGGCCGCGGCCACCGCCACCAGCACCTCGCCGGGGCCCGGATCGCGTATCTCCAGATCGTCGACGACCTCGGTCCGCTTGCCGTCGAAGACGACGCCTCTCATCTCGGCTCCCTCGGTAGGCCGAGCACCCGCTCGGCGATGATGTTCCGCTGGATCTCGTCCGAGCCGCCGTAGATGGTGTCGGACCGGGTGAACAGGAACAGGCGCTGTGCCTCGTCGAGTCCGTACGGTGCCTTCGCCGACCAGTCGTCCGGCCCGACGGCCGCCGCCGCGCCCCTGACCTGCACGGCCAGCTCCCCCAGGCGCCGGTGCCAGCCGCCCCAGAGCAGCTTCGCCACACTGGGCGCGCCCGGGTCGCCGGTGGAGCCGAGGGTGCGCAGGGCGTTCCAGCGCATGGTGCGCAGCTGCGCCCACTGCCGTACGAGACGTTCACGCAGGACCGGGTCGGTGACGGCGCCGCTGTCGACGGCCGATCGGACCACCCGGCCCAGTTCGGCGGCGAAGCCGATCTGCTGGACGAGCGTGGAGACGCCGCGTTCCAGGGCCAGCAGCCCCATGGCGACCGTCCAGCCGTTGCCCTCGCCGCCGACGCACTCCTCGGCGTGCGCCCCGTCGAAGAAGACCTCGTTGAACTCGCTGGTCCCGGACATCTGGCGGATCGGCCGCACCTCGATCCTGCCGGGCTGGTCCATCGGTACCAGGAGGAACGACAGGCCGTGGTGGCGGCGGGAGCCGGGCTCCGTACGGGCCAGCACGAAGCACCAGTCGGCCTCCTTCGCCAGTGACGTCCAGATCTTCTGCCCGGTCACCCGGTGGCCGCCGCCCGGGTCGGGCACGGCGGCGGTGCGCACCGCGGCGAGGTCCGATCCGGCGTCCGGTTCGCTGTAGCCCTGGCACCAGAGCGCCTCGCCGCGGGCCACGGCGGGCAGGAAGCGCCGCTGCTGTTCCTCGCTGCCGTAGGCGATCAGGGTCGGGGCGAGGAGGTTTTCGCCGATGTGGCCGACCCGGGCGGGGGCTGCGGCGCGGGCGTACTCCTCGGCCCAGACGACCTGCTGGGTGAGGCTCGCCCGGCGGTTGCCGTGGCCGGTGCCCGGGTTCTGCCAGCCGAGGCCGATCCAGCCGTCCCGGCCCAGTTCGCGTTCCCAGGCGCGGCGGACCGCGACGCCCTCGTGCTCGCTGCCGGGACCGCCGGTGCCCGCGGCCGCCGCGTACTCGCCCACGAGATGCGCTTCCAGCCAGCCGCGCGCCTGCGCGCGGAACGCGGTGTCGTCGGGGCCGAAGGTGAAGTCCACGGTGTCTCCTGACCGTTGCCGCTCGCCGTGCGGGGCCTCACGCGTTGGGGCGCGCCTTCGCGGCCGCCGCCGCGGCCATCTCCTCCAGCCGGGCCAGCATCGGCATCGGGTCGGTGCCCACCGTCCCCGGCAGGAAGTCCGCGATGCGTTCCGGGGTCCACGCCCCTTCGACGTACCCGGCCCGCAGCTCCCTGGGCTGGGCCCAGACCGCGATCTTCGGCCCGGCGACGGTGTACACCTGGCCGGTGATCTTCTCCTGGCGGGCTCGTTCGCTGAGCAGGTAGACGACGAGCGCCGCCACGTCCTCCGGCTCGCCGATCTCCTTGAGCTCCATGGGGACGTTGGCGGACATCCGGGTACGGGCGACCGGGGCGACGGCGTTGGCCGTGACGCCGTACTTGTGCAGGCCGAGGGCCGCGCTCCGTACCAGCGAGATGATCCCGCCCTTCGCGGCGCTGTAGTTGGCCTGGGCGACGCTGCCCTGGTGGTTGCCGCTGGTGAAGCCGATCAGGGTGCCGCCGCCCTCCTGCTTGCGCATCACCGCCGACGCGGCCCGGAAGACGGTGAAGGTGCCCTTGAGGTGGGTGGCGACCACCGGGTCCCACTCCTCCTCGGACATGTTGAACAGCATCCGTTCGCGCAGGATCCCGGCCACGCACACGACCCCGTCGATCCGGCCGAACCGGGCGAGCGCCGTGTCCACGATCCGCTGCCCGCCCGCCATCGTGGAGATGTCGTCGGCGACCGCCACGGCCTCGCCGCCCGCCGCCCCGATCTCCTTGACGACCGATTCGGCCACCTCGCTGCTGGGCTCGCCGCCCTCGATGGAGACGCCGTAGTCGTTGACGATCACCCGCGCCCCCTCGGCCGCCGCGGCGAGCGCGACCGCGCGCCCGATGCCGCGCCCGGCACCCGTGACGGCCACCACCTTGCCTGCCAAGAAGTTCCCCATGCCCGGCCCCTTCCCGCGGTTTCTGACGGACCGTTAGATTTTATGGGCCATCAGGTCCACGAGCACAAGCCCCAGGAGGCGCCATGTCACTGCCGGCCGAGTTCCACGACATCGCGAAGCGGGTCAGCAACTGGGGCCGCTGGGGCGACGACGACGAGATCGGGACGCTCAACCTGATCACCGACGCCGTGGTGCGCGAGGCCGCCGCCGCCGTCCGCAGCGGCCTGCGGATCCCGCTCGCGCTCCCGCTCCAGCAGGACGGCGTGCAGAGCGGACTGATCCCGGGACGGGTCAACCCGCTGCACACCATGATCCAGATAAACCAGGAGCTGTTCGGCCCCGGCACCGTCGCCACCAGCGACGACACGGCGGTGCTGAGCCTTCAGACGGCCACCCACTGGGACGCCCTCACACACGCCTCGCACTCGGGGAAGATCTACAACGGCCGCCCGGCCGCGACGATCACCGCCCACGGCGGCGCGCAGTTCAGCGGGATCGACAAAGCGCCGCACATCGTCTCGCGCGGGGTGCTGCTCGACGTGGCGCGCGCCCACGGCGTGGACCGGCTGCCCGGCGGCCACGCGGTCACCCCAAAGGACCTGGACGCGGCCGAGGAACTGGCGGGGGTACGGGTCCGCTCCGGCGACATCGTGCTCGTACGGACCGGGCAGGTGCAGGTGTATCTGGCGGGCGACAAGCACGCGTACGGCTATCCGTCGCCCGGTCTGTCGATCCGGACGCCCGAGTGGTTCCGCGCGCGCGATGTGGCGGCGGTCGCCAACGACACCCTGACCTTCGAGATCTTCCCGCCGGAGATCGAGGACCTGTGGCTGGGGGTGCACGCCCTGGACCTCGTCGAGATGGGCATGCTCCAGGGCCAGAACTGGAATCTGGAGGCCCTGTCCACAGCCTGTGCACAGGAGGAGCGGTACGCCTTCCTGCTCTCCGCGATGCCGGAGCCGTTCGTCGGTGCGACCGGCACTCCGGTCGCGCCGGTCGCCGTGCTGTGACGGGACCGGCCGGCGCCGGACGGCAGCCCGCAAGGACTGCTTTAACCTTTATGCAAAATTCGTCGCGGCCTGTGATGCCTTGTGCGCATCACGGCCCGGGTCCCCCGCGCAGGGCGCGGCGCCCTGTGCGCCGGAGTGCAGCGGCAGCTGGATCAGTGGTGCGCCGCGGTCGACCTCGCACCAGATGCGCTTGCCCGCGCCCTCCGGCTGCCAGCCCCAGCGGTCCGCGAGGCCGTCGACCAGCTCCAGGCCCCGGCCGTTGGTGTCCTCCCCGGCCGCGTGGCGCTGCCGCGGCGGGCGGCAGCTGGCGTCGGCCACCTCGACCCGGACGGTCCCGGGCGCACCGGCCGAGCCGGTCAGGCCGAACAGCATCCGCAGCACCGCCGGGCACCCGGTGTGCACCACCGCGTTGGTGACCAGCTCCGAGATCAGCAGGATGAGCGTCTCGGCCAGCGGCTCGTCGTCCCTTATCCCGGACCCGACCAGTCTCGACCGGGCCCATCTACGGGCCCGCCCGACCTCCGCGGGATCCGGCCCGACCTCCAGCTGAACCTGAAGCACCTGCACCGCTCACACCATCCGAACCGGCGGACACATCGCCTCGCGCCTCCTCGGGGTCACGGAACGTGATTCCCCTTCGAGACAGCATGGTTGACGTACAGTCACCGCAACAAGCGCTTCGGGCATATTCCAGCGCCAAGGAGTACGCGTGATGCATACTGTGCGACGCACGTTGCGGGGAGTCGAACAGAGGCGCGCAGAGGTCGCCCGAACCGCCTCCCGGGCGCTCCCGGCGCTTCTGCCAGGAACGCGAGCAGGACGCCGCTCCGGACCCGGAGTCACCGCAGGGGCAAGCTCCGGATCGCCCGGTTCCAGTTCCTGTCGCATCCAACGGAGCGTACCCGAGCCCGGCACCGACTCCACCCCGTGACAAAGAACGTGGAGGCCGCGGACCGGCCCCCGCGCCCGCCGACTGCACTGCGTAACTCCGCAGCGTGAGGCTCGTGGCCCTGCCTGTCACCTCCGTGCACGGTACATCGACCCGCTGCCGGGTGCCGAAAGCCTGCACGGAAACCCTCCGGCTTCAGCACAGGTCCCCCGCAAGCAGCTCCTCCGCCGCCGCCGCGGTGAGCCACTGCCCGGACCGCAGCCAGGCCCGTTTGAGGTGCAGGTGAACATCTGCCTCCCAGGTGAAGCCCATGCCGCCGTGCACCTGGAGGCAGTCCCGCGCGTTGCGGACCGCCGCGTCGTCGGCGAGCAGTTTCGCGCCCGCGATCTCCACCGGGTCCGCCGTCACTGCCGCCGCGTAGACGGCGCAGCGGGCCAGTTCGGCCCGGACCAGCATTCCGGCGCACAGGTGTTTGACCGCCTGGAAGGACCCGATCGGCGATCCGAACTGTTCGCGCTCACCGGCGTGTTGGACGGCCATCTCGGTCGTCCGGGCGGCGCTGCCGAGCTGTTCGGCGGCGGCCAGCAGGGCCCCCTCCTCGCGCAGCCGCCCGCCCCCGGGCAGCAGTTCCCCGGTCTCCTCCGGGTCCTCGGCCCGCCACAGGGGTGTGAACGGGTCGATCGAACGTACGGGGGTGGCATCGTCCCGCACCCGGGTGACGTCCACCGACGCGGCGGACGCCCGCGGCCCGCCGCCGGGACCCTGGTCGGGTCCGTGAAGGCCCGTCGTACGCCCGGAGGGCGTGACGCGCGGCGCTTCGCGGACTCGGCCCAGCGCCAGCAGCGCGTCCGCCTCCCCCAGATGCGCCACCGGCTGCCCCGGGTCGAGCACGGCGACCACCGTCGCGCCCTGCGCCGCGCCCTTCACCGGACCGGCCGCGAGGTGGGTGGCTATCAGCGGCCCCGGCAGCAGCGAGCGCCCCACCTCCTCGAAGAGCAGCACCGATTCGGGCAGTCCGAGTCCGACGCCCCCCTCCGCCTCCGGGAGCCGCAGCGCGAAGAACCCGGCTTCGCCGAGCTCCCGCCACAGCGCCCGGTCGACGCCCGTGCCGTCGTCGAGCGCCGCGCGCATCCGGTCCCTGCCGAAGCGCCCGGCCAGGAGTTCCCGCACCCCCGCCCGCAGGGCCCGCTGGTCGTCCGAGAGCTGGAAGTCCATGAGTGCGTCAGCGCCCCTTCGGCAGGCCGAGCATGCGTTCGGCGACGATGTTCCGCTGGATCTGCGAGGTGCCCGCGGCGATGGTGTACGAGAGCGAGGACAGCCGGTCCAGGACCCATTCCCGGTCCAGGTCCGCGCTGTCGGCGCCGAGCACCTCGGCGGCCGCCTCGTACAGCTCCTGGCGGGCGTGCGAGTAGCGCAGCTTGAAGACCGAGCCGCCGGTGCCGGGCACGCCGCCGCCGGCCCGCTGCGCCTCGCTGACGTTCCACTGGGTGAGCCGCCACAGCGCCCGGAACTCGGCGTTCAGCCTGCCCAGCCTGCGGCGCAGGACCGGGTCGTCCCAGCGTCCGCTGCGCCGGGCCTCGGCGGCCAGCTCGTCCAGGGTGCGGCGGCAGGCGACGACCTCGCCGACGAAGGCCGTGCCGCGCTCGAAGGAGAGGGTGACCATGGTGACCCGCCAGCCGTCGTTCTGCGCGCCGACCCGGTGCGAGAGCGGCACCCGCACCTCGTCGAGGAACATCTCGGCGAACTCGGTGGACCCGGCGAGGGTGCGCAGCGGGCGGACGGTGACCCCGGGCGCGTCCATCTCCATGGCGAGCCAGGTGATCCCTCGGTGCTTGGGTGCCGCCGGGTCCGTACGCACCAGGAGCTCGCACCAGTCGGCGACCTCGGCGTGCGAGGTCCAGATCTTGCTGCCGCTCACCACGTAGTGGTCGCCGTCGCGCACCGCCCTGGTCCGCAGCGCGGCGAGGTCGGATCCGGCGTCGGGCTCGCTGAACCCCTGGCACCAGATCTCGTCGCCGCGCAGCACCGGGGGCAGCCAGCGGGCCCGCTGCTCCGCGGTGCCCTCGGCGGCGATCGTCGGGCCGGCGTGCAGCAGCCCGACGAAGTTCGCGCCGACGTACGGGGCCCCGGCCTTCTCCGTCTCCTCCAGGAAGATCAGGTGCTGGGTCGGGGTCGCGCCCCGGCCGCCCGCGTCGACGGGCCAGTGCAGACCCGCGTAGCCGGCGTCGTGGAGCATCCGCTGCCAGGCCGTGTCGTACGCGCGGCGCCCCGGCCAGTCGTCGGGGCGGGGCCTCGGCGGCAGTCCGGGCAGCGCCTCGCCCAGCCATTCGCGCAGCCGCGCCCGGAACTCCTGTTCCTCCTGGGTGTACGCGAGGTCCATCGCGGGCCTACTTGTCGAGGTCCAGATCGAGCATCCGGATCGCGTTTCCGCGCATCAGTTTGTAGACGGTCTCGTCGTCCAGTCCCTTGACGTGGTCCAGGGCGACCTCCTTGGTGTGCGGGAAGGTCGAGTCGACGTGCGGGTAGTCGGTCTCGAAGGTGGCGTTGTCCCGTCCGACGACGTCGAGCGAGGCGACGCCGTGCTTGTCCCGGAAGAAGCAGCAGAAGATCTGCCGGTAGTAGTACGTGGACGGCGGCTCGGGGATCAGATCGCGCACCCCGCCCCAGGCCCGGTGCTCCTCCCAGACGTCGTCGGCGCGCTCCAGGGCGTACGGGATCCAGCCCATCTGGCCCTCGCTGTAGGCGAGCTTGAGCCGCGGGAACCTCACCAGGACCCCGCTGAACAGGAAGTCCATCATCGAGGCCATGGCGTTGTTGAAGGAGAGGCTGGCCTGCACGGCGGGCGGGGCGTCCGGTGACGCGGCGGGCATCTGCGAGCTGGACCCGATGTGCATGTTGACGACCGTGCCGGTCTCCTGGCAGGCCGCGAAGAACGGGTCCCAGTACCCGGTGTGGATCGACGGCAGTCCCAGGTGGGTGGGGATCTCGGAGAAGGTCACCGCGCGCACCCCGCGGGCCGCGTTCCGGTGGATCTCGGCGACCGCCAGGTCGATGTCCCAGAGCGGGATGATGCAGAGCGGGATGAGCCGGCCGCCGCTGTCGCCGCACCACTCCTCCACCATCCAGTCGTTGTAGGCGCGCACGCAGGCGAGCGCGACCTCCTTGTCATGGGCCTCGGCGAAGGTCTGGCCGCAGAAGCGCGGGAAGGTCGGGAAGCAGAGACTGGCCTCGACGTGGTTGAGGTCCATGTCCTTGAGCCGCTCGGCCGGATCCCAGCAGCCGGGCCGCATCTCCGCCCGGGTGATGCCCTCCAGCGTCATGTCGTCGCGGTCGAAGCCGACGGCGGCGATGTTGCGCTTGTACGGGAACTTCAGGTCCTCGTAGATCCACCAGTCGGTGGGCGGGCCGTCCGGGTCCATCGTGATGACGTACTTGCCGCCCGTGTAGGCCAGCTCGCCGATGCCCGCGGTGAGCGGCTGCGGGCCGCGCTCGCGGTACTTGGCGGGCAGCCAGGTCGAGAAGAGGTGCGGCGGCTCGATCACATGGTCGTCGACGCTGACGATCCGCGGCAGTTCCGTCATGGTGTCTCCTCCGGCGCGCGATTTTCTGATGACCCGTCAGATTTATGTCGCCATCAGGCTAGCCCCGCACCCCTGGACCGACAAGGCACAGCGCTCTACGCTCTCCGCACTATCTGACTGTCCGTCAGCTGTGAGGGGTACGCCGTGACCGAGACCGCGCACGCCCTGGGTGCATCGGGCACCTTCTGGGAACTCGTCGAACGCCGGGCCGGCCTGACCCCGGACCGCCCGTTCCTGATCCAGGACGACCGCACCCTCACCTTCGGTGAGTTGCGCGACCGCGGCGAGCGGGTCGCGGCCGGGCTGTGGGAAACGGGCGTACGCCCCGGCAGCGTCGTCGCCTGGCAGCTGCCGACCCGGATCGAGACGGTGCTGCTGTCGTTCGCGCTGACCCGGATCGGGGCCGTGCAGTCGCCCGTCATCCCGTTCTACCGGGACCGCGAGGTGGGGTTCGCGCTGCGCGAGTCGAAGGCGGAGTTCTTCGCCGTACCGGGCACCTGGCGCGGCTTCGACCACACCGCGATGGCCGGACGGCTGACGGCGGACCGGCCGGTGACGGTGTTCGAGGCGTACGCGTCGCTGCCGGACGGCGATCCGTCGGTGCTGCCGCCGCCGCCCGGCGACGGCACGGGGGTGCGCTGGATCTACTGGACCTCGGGCACCACCTCCGATCCGAAGGGGGTACTGCACACCGACCGCAGCCTGATCGCGGGCGGCTCCTGCCTGGCCCACGCGCTGCATCTGTCGGCCGACGACATCGGCTCGATGGCCTTCCCCTTCGCCCATGTCGCCGGGCCCGACTACTCGGTGATGCTGTTGCTGTACGGCTTCCCGGCGGTGCTGTTCGAGCACTTCGCGATGCCGGACGCGCTGGAGGGCTACCGGCGCCACGGGGTGACGGTCGCGGGCGGGTCCACGGCGTTCTACTCGATGTTCCTGACCGAGCAGCGCAGGACGCCGGACCGGAAGCTGCTCCCCACCCTGCGGCTGCTGGCGGGCGGCGGGGCCCCGAAGCCGCCGGAGATCTACCACGCGGTGGTCCGGGAGATGGGCGTCCAGCTCACCCACGGCTACGGCATGACCGAGGTCCCCATGATCACGATGGGCGCCCCGGACGACACGGTGGAACACCTCGCCGGGACGGAGGGGCGGCCGCCCGCGGGCATGGAGATCCGGATCACCGACGAGGACGGCAAGCCGCTGCCGCACGGCACGGACGGCGAGGTGCGGCTGCGCGGCGAGGCCGTCTGCCAGGGCTATCTGGACCCGGCGGCGACCGCGTCGGCCTTCGACGCGGAGGGGTTCCTGATCACCGGCGACGTCGGCCATGTCAGGGAGAGCGGGCATCTGGTGCTCACCGGGCGGCTGAAGGACATCATCATCCGCAAGGGCGAGAACATCTCCGCGAAGGAGATAGAAGACCTGCTGCACCGGCACCCGGGCGTCGGGGACGCGGCGGTGATCGGGCTGCCGGACCCGGAGCGGGGCGAGCTGGTCTGCGCGGTCGTGGAGCAGCCGGCGGGTGCGGCGCCGCTGACGCTGACGCAGCTCACGGGGCATCTGCGGGCCGAGGGACTCTCCGTGCACAAGCTGCCGGAGCGGCTGGAGGTGGTGGCCGCGCTGCCGCGCAACGACGCCCTGCGCAAGGTGCTGAAGTACCGGCTGCGGGAGCAGTTCGGCTGAGAGCCCGACGGGGGTGCGGGTGCCGCCCCGCACCCCCTCGGTGCTACGTGTCCGGGGCGATCACCGTGAAGTAGTCGGCGAGCGCCGACACCGCCTCGTCCTCCGCGATCCGGCCGTCCTGGTCCGCGTCCAGGTTCCGGGCCGCGAGCCGCGCCGTCCCGGCGTCCGCGCCCAGCACCTGCAGCGCCCGTTCCACGGCGGGCACGTCCGCCGTGCCCAGGTCGTCCCGGTCCGCCACGGCGATCGCCGCGCGCAGGAAGGGGCGGGCGATCTCCGCGAAGCGCTCCGGGTTGTCGCGCAGCCGTTTCACGGCCCCGCCCACGAACTCCTCACGGGTGACGCGCTGGTCCCCGTCGACATCGGCGATGCCCGCCATGCCCTGCCAGAACGCCTCGGCCCCGATGTAGAGCGCCTGGCCCTTGTCGCAGCGCGCCGTCGTACCGAATTCGGCGAGCAGACGGGCCGCGGCGGCATTGAAATCCGCGCGATCGATGTATCCGTTGCCGTCCTGGTCGAAGGCGGCGAAGCGGAAGGCGATCTTGCGCTCGTACTCTGCGCTGTCCATGCGGGGAGCGTACGACGCCGGAGGGCGTCACGTGTCACTTACGCGCTCCACCGGTGTCACGACCCGGTCGTCGCCGCCCGCCGCCGCCCCCTGCGGACGGCGCCCCGGAGCGGCTTCACGCGGAGAGCGGCCGGGCCCGGTCGTCGACGGCGGTGTCCCAGTCGGGGTAGACCTCGAAGAGCCGGCGTACGCCGAGGGCGGCGAGCACCCGGTTGACGTGCGAGCCCTCCTCCGCGCCCCGGGCCGGCAGGATCAGCCGCAGCCGGCCCCCGCAGGAACGCATCAGCCGGCGGGAGGCGATCAGCACACCGACCCCGCTGGAGTCGCAGAACAGCACCTCGGAGAGGTCGAGCACCACGTCGTGGCGGCCGACGGCGACCGCGTCATGGACGGACTGGCGCACCGCGGGCGACGTCAGCAGATCCAGTTCGCCGCTTATGTGCAGTACGGTCCATTCGCCCTGCACGGTCTCGGCCACATCTAGTGTCACGCCACTGGGCCTCTCGTTCCGGGGCTTCCGACGATCCGGAAGTTTCCGTTCCTTCTCGCGGCTGCCCCAGCCGCGCTCCCATGAAACACCGGGCGGCCCGACAGGGCACAGTCGGATTCGAACAGAAATGATCGGTTCGGGTCCGATTCCGCCGGAGCCGACTGACGCATTCCCTATCATCCCGGGCCTCTTGGCGGGCGTACTTGCCGTAAAGGGACGCACATGGTCGGCACCGCCGACTACATTCGATGTGACGAGGGGAACAGAGCAGAGGGAACAGGGTCGGGGGTCGCATGGCCAAAAACGCACCACCCCGCTGGGACCGCAAGATGCAGCAGCGGCTGGCACGCGGTGAGGCGGCGGCTCTCGGTGAGCTCTACGACCGGTTCGCCTCGCTCGTGCACAGCCAGGCCCACCGGATGCTGGACGACGAGACCGCCGCCGACCTGGTGACCCGCGAGGTCTTCGGCTACGTGTGGGAGAACCCGGGCGCCTACGACCCCAAGGAGGGCTCGATGCGCTCCTGGGTGGCCCGGCTCACGCACCGCCAGTCCGTGCGGCGGCTGCGCGAGGAGAACGGCCTGCCCGACGGCCCGGACGAGGACAGCAGCGGTCCGGAGGAGCGGGTGCACCGGGCCACGGTCGCGGCCCGCGCCGACTACATCGTCGCGTCCATGCCCGCCCCGCTGCGGGCCGCCCTGGAGCTCGCGTACATCCAGCGCCGGGACTACCGGCAGACCGCGGCCGATCTCGGGGTCACCGAGGACGAGGCCCGCCGCCGGCTCCGCCTCGGTCTGCAACTGCTCTCCACCGCGCACACCCGTCCGCTCGAAGGGATGTCGCCGCCCGGATACGGACGGCCCCTGTGACCGACGACGGAACGGACGGCCGGGGTGACGGCGGGCACGACGACGAGGTCCGGGGCGCACCGCGCATACCGGGGCCCCGGGCCGCCGCGGACGACTTCGACCTCTCCGCCGTACCCCTGCCTCCGCCCGTCCCCGCGACCCCGCCCGAGGAGCCGCGCGCGACCCCGCGGCCGACAGCACCGGAACCGGAATCCGCCGTGGCACCACCGGCCCCATCGAACCCGTCGGACCCGCCGGTGCTGACGCACCGGGTCCTCAAGGCGCTCCTCGGCGCATGGGCCCTGGCGGCCTGCTCCGCGGAGGAGACCGAGGCCGTCGAGGCGCATCTGACCGAGTGCGCCGCCTGCGCGGACGAGGCCCTGCGGCTGCGGGACGCGGTCGGGCTGCTGCACACCGACCGCAGCCTGGATCTCGACCCGACGCTGCGGACCCGGGTGATCGACGCCTGTCTGAGCCGCCGCCCGGCCGACATCCCGGTGCCGGACTGGGCCGCTCCGTACGACGCGGAGACCGCGCGGCTCGACGCGCTGCTCCGTGACATCGGCAGCTCGGAGTGGCACGCCCCGGTGCGGCTGAAGTGGTTCGAGGGCGAGCAGGAGGCCGGCCGCAAGACCACGGTCGCGGGCGTCATCAGCCATCTCATGGCCGTCGACGGGCTGATCGGCACCGCGCTCGACCTCGACGTGCCGCTCGGCGACGGAGTCCTCGGCCGGGGCGCCGACTGGCCGCTCTCGCCCACCGCACGCACCGAGCGGTACTGGTCCGCCGCACTGCGGCCGCCCACCCGCGCGGTCCACGAGCCGTGGCGGGCGCAGAGCCACACCCTCATCCGTACGGTGTCCTTCGCCGGCCGCGGGGTCTGCGAGCTCTCCGTCTCGTACGGGGACTTCGCCCTCCCGATGCACGACGCCCTGCTGGACCGGGCCTTCGAGTGCTGGATGCACGGCGGCGACATCGCGGAGGCGGTGGACTATCCGTACGAGGCGCCGTCCGCCGCCCACCTCAACCGGATGATCGACCTGGCGGCCCGGCTGCTGCCCGCCGCCCTCGCCGAGCGCCGCAGGACCGGTCTTGCCGGGCCCGCCCGCCATCTGGTGACGGCCGGTTCGCCTGGCCGTTCGCTGCATCTGGAGGTCGAGGGTTCGGGCGGCGGCGACTGGTACATCCCGCTGGACTCCCCGGCCGCGCTCGGCTCCCCCGCGCACACCGTAGCGCAGGTCGCACTGGACGGCGTGGAGTTCTGCCGGCTGGTGGCCGGGCACGTACCGCCCGTCGAGGCGGCGGCCGGTCAGGAGGGCGACCGCGAGGCGATCCGCGACGTGCTCTCCGCCGCGGCCTCGCTGAGCCGCCTGTAGTTCCTTCCGTGCCCGGCGCTCAGGCGAAGACCACCGTGCGGCGGCCGTTGAGCAGGATGCGGCGCTCCGCGTGCCACTTCACGGCCCGCGCCAGCGCCTGGCACTCCACGTCGCGCCCGATGGCGACCAGCTGGTCCGGGGTGACGTTGTGGCCCACCCGCTCGACCTCCTGCTCGATGATCGGCCCCTCGTCGAGGTCCGCGGTCACGTAGTGCGCCGTCGCACCGATCAGCTTCACACCGCGGGCGTGCGCCTGGTGGTACGGCTTCGCGCCCTTGAAGCTCGGCAGGAAGGAGTGGTGGATGTTGATGATCCGGCCGCTCAGCTGCTTGCAGAGGTCGTCCGAGAGGACCTGCATGTAGCGGGCGAGGACGACCAGCTCGACGTTCTCCTCGCGCACCAGCTCCAGCAGCTCGGCCTCGGCCGCCGCCTTGGTGTCCCTGGTCACCGGGATGTGCCGGAAGGGGACGTTGTACGAGCCGACCAGCTCGGCGAAGTCCGTGTGGTTGGAGACGACCGCGGCGATGTCGACCGGCAGCGCCCCGATCCGGGAACGGAACAGCAGGTCGTTGAGGCAGTGCCCGAACTTGCTGACCATCAGCACGACCCGCATCCGGTCCGCGGAGCGGTGGATCTGCCAGTCCATCCGGAAGGAGTCGCCGACGGCGGCGAAACTGGCCCGCAGCTTCTCCACGGTCACCGGGGCGTCCGCCGAGAAGTGGACCCGCATGAAGAACAGACCCGTGTCGTGGTCGCCGAACTGCTGGCTGTCCTCGATGTTGCAGCCGGTCATGAAGAGATAGCTCGACACGGCGTGCACGATGCCCTGCTTGTCGGGGCAGGACAGCGTGAGGACGTACTGCTCGGGGGCGGCGTCGGCAGGCCGTGGCACAGTCATCCTCGTAGCGTGCCACACGGGCCGGGAATCAGGCAGACCTGGTCATTATGCGGAGCACGTCCAGGGAGCGCGGCGGTGTGTCGGGATCCTCGCCGTCGTTCCCGGCGAGCAGCACATGGGCCTCGCGGGCGGCCAGTACCGCCTCCTGCCAGCCGTGGTGCTCCAGATACGCCGAGACCGGGGCGTCCGCGCCGACCTGGTGCATGATGCGCAGCACCCGGAGCACGGCGATGTCGACGAGCGCGGCCTCGCCGGTGTCGCGGAAGATCGTCCCGATGTACTTCTCGGCGGACCAGTTGTCCAGCCAGGTGTCCTCGACCAGGCGGTACACGGCGTCGGTGACGTCGCCGTACCCCTCCCGGCCGGCCAGCCAGCACTCGTGGTGGAAGACGGGGTCGGAGAGCATGTGCAGCGCCGAGCGCACGTTGCTGCGCCAGCGCCACCAAGGCATGTCATTCAGCGGCATGCCGCCCATGGTGGAGGAGCGACGGCCGCGACGGGAAGAGTTCTCCGAACCTTGCTGCACGGTCATCGATCGTACGTTCCCTTTTCCGCCGACCGCACCGGCCCCTGTAATTCACCTGGATGTCACTGAGCGTTGAGCGGGGCACTCTGTGGCGTTACCCCGCGGCCGGAAATGTTCGTGTCCATGACCGGACGGCGACGCCCCATCCTCACCCGCCCCTACAAGCTCCTCACAAGTGCGGCGGCGGCCGGGGCGTTGCTGGTCACCGGCTGCGGCGCGCTCCCTGGGGCCACGGGGGGCTCCAGGGAGCCCGTCACCGTCGTGACCTGGGCCCCCGGCGGTGGCACGGGTCCGGACGCGGTGAACATGGCCGGCATGACCGCCATGGCCCGCACCTACGCCCGCTGGGCCAACGACAACGGCGGGCTGGCCGGTCACAAGCTGCGGGTCGTCACCTGCGACGAGCAGGACACCTCGATCGGGGCGGCGAACTGCGCGCGGCTGGCCATCAAGGAGAAGGCGGTGGCGGTGGTCGGCTCGTACAGCCGTCACGGCACGGCGTTCATGCCGCCGCTGGAGGGCGCCGGAATCCCCTACATCGGCGGGTACGGCGCTTCCGACGAGGAGTTCAGCAGCTACGTCTCCTTCCCGGTCAACGGCGGCCAGCCCGCCCTGCTGGCGGGCAACGCCCGGCAGCTGTCCCGCAATTGCCGGCGGGTGTCCGTGGTCCGTCCCGACACCCTGCCCGGCGACGGCCAGGCGTGGCTCCTGCGGACCGGCCTCACCGAGGCCGGCCGGCCCGCGCCCACCGACATCCGGGCACCCGAGTCGGCCACTTCGTACGACGAGGCCGCCGCCCCGGCGCTCCAGGCCGCGGGGGCGTCCGGCGGCTGTGTGACGGCGGTGCTCGGGAAGCGCACGGAGACCTTCTTCGACTCCTTCCGGCGGCTCGAACCGTCGTACGGGGAGGTCCGGATCTCCTCCGTGCTGGGCAGCGTCGACCAGCCGCTGATCGACAGCACCGGCGGCCGGAACAGCCCGTTCGAGGGGGCGTACATCACCGGCTGGTACCCGGACGCGGGCGACGCCCGCTGGGACGCGATGCGGAACGTGATCCGCAAGCACGCCTTCGGCGACAACCGGATCGACCCGGACGACACGGGCGTGCAGACGACCTGGATCGCGTACACCGTGCTGAAGAGGATCGTGGAGTCGGTCGACTCCGCGCAGATCACTTCCTGGAAGCTGACCTCCGCCCTCAACCAGGGCACCCCGGCGGAGACCGGCGGCCTCACCCCGGTGCTGCGCTGGGGCTTCACGGACGTGCTGGGCTCGTCCTCGTACCCCCGGATCGTCAACACCGGGGTGACGTATCAGGTGGTGCGCGACGGCCGGCTCGTCGCGGACCGGAAGGGCTTCATGGACGTCTCGAAGACTCTGTCGGACGCCAGCGCGAGGAGCTGACCCGCGGCGCCGGCCCGGATTCGCCGGACGGGCGCCGCGGGGCGGTCCGTCAGAGCTGCGTGGCCGCCCGCCGGGTCAGTCCGTACTTCGTCGCAATCGAGTTCCACAGCCCGGACGCCTGCTGCTTCGCCTTGCTCGCCTCGCCGCTCTGCACGGTGGCCTGCTGCGTCTCGGAGGTCGTACGCGCCTTCCCGTGCTTGCACACCTTCTTGCCGTGCTTGGCCTGCGCGGCCCATGCGGCGTAGTGCTCGTCGGCGGCGGCGGAGGCCCGCCAGGCCTTGGTGAGGGAGGCGGTCAGCCGGGCGTGGTCCGGCAGCTTGTCGACGCTCAGCCCTTCGAGCCGGGTCACCAGATCGCGGCGCTGCTGGGCGGCGCCCTTCAGATCGGTCACGGCCTGGTCCAGATCCGTGCAGTTCTTGGTCTTCTCGACGGCCCCGATGACCGCGGCGCGGCTGTTGTTGCTGTCCGCCAGCAGCTTGTCGAGCGCCTCGGCCTGCGGCTTCGCCGGGTCGGCCGCCGCCTGCGTGGAGGGCTCCTTCCCGGTGGGCGAACTCGCCGCGGCGACCGGCTGCTTGTCGTCCTTGCCCTTGTCGTCGCCGCCGCTCAGCAGCGCACCGGCGCCGAGACCGACCACCGCGCAGCCGGCCACGACCGCCGCGATCAGCGTGACGTGGGCCCGCTTCCTGCGCGGCGGCTGCGGCTCCTCGCCCACCGGCTGGTACCCGGTCTGCGGGGGCTGCTGCGCCTGCGGGGCGGCCTGGTACTGCGGGGCGCTCCGGTACTGCCCGCCCGGGTGCTGACCGGGGTGCTGACCGGGGTGCTGACCCGGGTGCTGGCCGGGGTCGAGCCGGGGCATCTGCTGGGTGGCGCCCGCCGGTTCGTCGTTGCGGAACAGGTTGTCGAACTCGGCGGGCGGCTGCCGGTCGCCCGGGGCGCCGGGCCTGATGCCGTAGGGCGTGGAGCCGGGGACCGGCGGGATGAACTGGGTCGCCTCGGCGTCACCGCCGGTGCCGGGCTGCTGCTGGTACGCCTGCTGCTGCGGCGGCACTCCGTGGCCGAGGAACGTCGTCGACTCGGCGGGGCTCTCCGGCGGCAGCCCGCCCGGTCCGGGCCCACCGGGCACCGGCGCGATGTACTGGGTGGCCTCCGCGTCCCCGCCCATGCTCATCCCGGGCACGGCCTCGGGCGGCAACGGCTGCCCGAACGACTGCGGCGGCTGCGGCTGTTGCTGCATCTGCTGGGGCTGCTGCATCTGTTGCGGCTGTTGCATCTGCTGAGGCTGCTGCGGCTGTTGCATCTGCTGCGGCTGCGCGGGGGGCAGCGGCTGGGCCTGCGGCATCTGGGCATGCTGCGGGGCGTGCGGCTGCCCGTACTGTCCCTGCCCCGGCTGCCCGGGGCCGTACTGCCCCTGTCCGTACGCCCCCTGGCCCTGGGCGTGCCCCTGGTGCCGGGGCTGGTGCTGAGGCTGTTGCGAGGGGTCCTGGTGCGCCGCCTGCGGCCCCCAGGGCTGCCCCCACGGCTGGCCGCCCGCCGGGGCGGCCTGATCCGCGGGGCCCCCCGGTATCCAGGGCTCGCCGCCACCCGCGGGCAGCACGACACCTTCGTGCGTGGGCCGTACAGCAGGGAGCTGCTGCTCGTCACCCTGTCCGCTCTGCGTCACCGGGACTCCTACGTGTAAACCTACGGAATCGTCGGCTCACGCTATCGGGTGGTTGCCGCCGTTCGCCAAGCGTGTGTTGTCACTCACCAGCCCTTCACGTGCGCTGTAACACTCAGCGCTCTTAAGACGCAGTTAATGGAGCGTCCTGACGCACTCGCAATGAAGCGTCCTGACGCACTCGCAACGGAGCGTCCTGACGCACTCGCCGGCCGGGCCCCCGTTGCCCGGCCCCGGTCAGGCCGCCTGGAGCTCCAGTCGGGCGCCGAACTCGCGCACCGCCGACTCGTCCCCGTACGGGATCAGCCGCTGCTGGAGGTCGTCCAGATACTCCGCTCCCCGGCTGGAGCGCACCGACCCCAGCAGCTCCATCGCCCGCGTGCCCGTGTGGCAGGCCTGCTCCACCTCGCGCATCTGGACCTGGGCCGTGGCCAGCAGCACCAGGCCGATGCCGCGACGGCGGGTCCGGGACTCCGGGTGGCCGGCCAGCGACTCCTTCGCGCGGCGCGCGGCGGACTCCGCCTGGCCGAGGTCCCGGTGACAGTGCGCCAGCTCGTCCGCGAGATAGGCGCGGTCGAAGTGGGCGATCCAGTCGGGGTCGTCGCCCGTGTCCGGTTCGGCCCGTTCCATGGCGGCCAGCGCACGGCCCGTCACCGACTGGCAGGAGCGGGCGTCGCCGAGCAGGGCGTGGCCGCGCGCCTCCGCCGCGTAGAACATCGCCTCCGCCCGCGGTGTCACACGCCCGCGCGCGCCCTCCTGGGCGGCCCGGGCCAGCTGGGCGATCTCCCTGGGGTTGCCGAGCTGCGCGGCGAGATGGCTCATCGAGGCGGCCAGCACATAACCGCCGTACGCCCGGTCGCCCGCCGCCTGGGCCAGCCGCAGCGCCTGGATGTAATAACGCTGGGCGAGCCCCGGCTGGCCGGTGTCGACCGCCATGTACCCGGCGAGTTCGGTGAGCCGGGCGACCGCCCCGAACAGCTGCCGGCCGACCGCTTCCCGGTACGCCCCGGAGAGCAGCCCGGAGACCACGCTGTTCAGGTAGTGCACCAGGACCGGCCGGACGTGCCCGCTGCCGAACCGGTGGTCGAGATCGATCAGCGCGGTCGTCATCGCCCGCACCGCCTCGACGTCCGGCATCCCGACACGGGCCCCGGCGGCCCGTGCCACCTGCGGGTCGGCGCCGGTGATCAGCCAGTCACGGCTGGGTTCGACGAGCGCGGAGGAGGCGACCGCCGAACCGGACAGAAAGTCCCGGCGGCCGACATCGCTGCGCCACAGCTCGCAGACCTGCTCGATCGCGCCGATCACGGTCGGGGCGAACTGGAGGCCGACGCCGGACGCCAGATTCTTGCCGTTGGCCATCCCGATCTCGTCGATCGTGACCGTACGGCCGAGCTTGCGGCCGAGCGCCTCGGCGATGATTCCCGGTGCCCTGCCGCGTGGTTGCTGTCCGCGTAGCCAACGGGCCACGGACGTCTTGTCGTAGCGCAGGTCGAGCCCGCGTTCCGCGCCGACCATGTTGACGCGGCGGGCGAGGCCGGCGTTGGAGCATCCGGCTTCCTGGATGAGCGCCTGGAGCCGTTCGTTCGGCTGGCGGGCGACGAGAGGCCTGGCTGCCATGTTTCCCCCTGAGGCCGCAGTGATCATTGAGCCGATCACTGCCCGGCGAATACGCGGAAAATGCACAGATTCATCGTGTTCGTCACGTGCGTCTTGTTCCTTGTCATTCATGTCGGCATATGACAGAGGCCGACCGTTACGGACCCGCACAGGGGCGGTCCGGCGGTTGCCCGTATGTGGCTACCCGCCCTGCCCGGCACCGCCTCACGCGCGCCCCCGCCCATGCATCCATGCGCCCCGTGTGCCGGATCGATACGCCGGGACCGCACCCGTCACGCCCGTAACCCCAAGTCTTGGCCGTAGTTGTGCTGAGCGTGGAAGAGCCCATCGCAGTCGAAGAGCCCGTCGGAGTCATGGAAGCCGCGAAGGTCCCCCAGCAGCGGGGCGAGCAACTGCTCGACGCGGCGGTGCGGTACGCGGAGGAGCGGCACTGGGACGTGTGCCCGGGCACCTGGCTGGAGGCGGCGGAGGGTACCGAGCGGTGCTCCTGCGGCGCTGCCGGCTGCGCCGCCCCCGGCGCCCATCCCACCGGCCCCGACTGGGCGGGCCAGGCGACCGGGAGCGGGGCCGCGGCCCGCCGGATGTGGTCCAGGCACCCGAAGGCGTCGATCCTGCTGCCCACCGGCCGCAGCTTCGACGCGATCGAAGTACCGGAGTCCGCCGGCTTCCTGGCGCTGGCCCGGATGGAGCGGATGGACCTGCCGCTGGGCCCTGTCACCTGTAGCCCCGACCGGCGGATGTTCTTCTTCGTGCTGCCGGGCGCGGCGGCCAGGTCGGACGACCTCGTGAGGAAGCTGGGCTGGCAGGCCGCCGCCATCGATCTGGTCGCCCGGGGCGAGGGGCACTACGTCACGGGCCCGCCGACCCGGGTCGGCGGTCGCGGCGCGGTGCAGTGGGCACGCCGCCCCACCCCCGCCAACCGCTGGCTGCCGGACGCGCAGGAGCTCATCAGCCCGCTCGCCTACGCCTGCGCCAGGGAAGCGGCCGACGCGCGGACCCGCCTCTGACGGAACACCCTTTCGTAGGCTGGTCCCGGAACACGGGGCCACCGAAAGGCAGAGGAATCATGCGTGACCGCGCAGAGACCGACAGAGCGGTACGGGCGGACGGAGCGGACGGAGCGGACGCGGCGGGCGAATCCGGTGGGGCGGCGCCCGCCGTTCGCGTACAGGGGCTGTGGAAGCGGTTCGGGGAACAGACCGCGGTGGCCGGGATCGATCTGGAGCTGCCCGCGGGCAGGTTCATCGGTCTGGTCGGGCCCAACGGGGCGGGCAAGACCACCACGTTGTCGATGGTCACCGGACTGCTCCGGCCCGACCAGGGCAAGGTCGAGGTGGCGGGCCACGACGTGTGGCGCGACCCGGTCGAGGTGAAGTCCAGGATCGGTGTGCTGCCGGAGGGGCTGCGGCTCTTCGAACGGCTCTCGGGGCGCGAACTCCTCGCGTACACCGGCAGATTGCGCGGGCTGCCCGGCGCCGAGGTGGACAAGCGGGCCACCCAGCTCCTGGACGTGCTCGATCTTGCGGGCGCCCAGCACAAACTGGTCGTCGACTACTCGACCGGCATGCGGAAGAAGATCGGGCTCGCGGCCGCGCTGCTGCACAACCCCGAAGTGCTGTTCCTGGACGAGCCGTTCGAGGGCGTCGACCCGGTTTCGGCGCAGACCATCCGCGAGGTCCTGGAGCGGTACACCCGCTCGGGGGCGACCGTCGTCTTCTCCAGCCATGTGATGGAGCTCGTGGAGTCCCTCTGCGACTGGGTGGCCGTCATGGCGGCGGGCAGGATCCGGGCGCAGGGCACCCTGGCCCAGGTGCGCGGCGAGGCGCCCTCGCTGCAGACCGCCTTCCTCGAACTCGTCGGCGCCGGATCCCGCGCCACCGACGGCTCCCTCGACTGGCTGGGCGGCAAGCGATGAGCGTGCTCGATGCCCCCGCGGGCGCCGCCCCCGGACGGGCCGCGAACGAGAAGCTCGTCCCGGTCTTCGTACGGCTGAAGCTGACCCTGCTGCGCAACGGGCTGCGGCAGTCGGCCGGCCGGCGGGCCGCGTACATCGCCTCCGTCGTCGTCACCCTGCTGTTCGCCGCGGGCCAGCTGATCGGGCTGATCGCGCTGCGCGGGAACGCCCACACCGGCTCCCTCGTGGTGCTGCTGGCGGCGGTGCTGGCGGTCGGCTGGGCCGTGATGCCGCTGTTCTTCCCCAGCGGTGACGAGACTCTGGACCCGAGCCGGCTGGTGATGCTGCCGCTGCGGCCGCGCCCGCTGATCTCGGCGCTGCTGGCGTCCTCACTGGTCGGGATCGGTCCGCTGTTCACGCTCTGCCTGACGGCCGGATCGGTGTTCGCGGTGGCGCGCGGGGCGGCCGGCGCGGTGTTCGCCGTGGTGGCCGCGCCGCTCGCGCTGCTGGTGTGCGTGGCGCTGGCGCGGGCGGTGGCCACGGCCAACACCCGGCTGCTGACGTCCCGCAAGGGCCGCGATCTCGCGGTGCTCAGCGGGCTGGTGATCGCGGTGGGCTTCCAGGTCGTCAACTTCGGCGCCCAGCGGCTCGGCCGGGCGGGCGGGCTGTCCGCGCTCGACCCGGTCGCGGACGTGGTGCGCTGGCTGCCGCCCGCCTCGGCGATCGGGGCGGTGGACTCGGCGTCGCGGGGCTCGTACGGACCGGCCCTCGCACAGCTGCTGCTCTCCGTCGCGGCGCTGGTCGCGCTGCTGTGGCTGTGGCAGCGGAGCCTGGTGAAGCTGATGACGACCCCGGACGGCTCGACCCTGGCGGCCGCCGGGCCGGGCCGCGAGAAGGCCGGCAAGGGCGGCTCCGGGCTCGCCTCGCTGCTGCCGCAGGGGCGTACCGGGACGGTGATGGAGCGCAGCCTGCGGTACATCGCGCGCGACCCGAAGACCAAGGCCGCCTGGACGACGGCGCTGGCGATCGGGCTGATCGTGCCGATCCTCAACGCGCTCCAGGGCACCGGCTCGGTCTACTTCGCCTGTTTCGCCGCCTGGATGCTCGGCATCCAGATGTACAACCAGTTCGGACAGGACACCTCGGCGTTCTGGATGGTGGCGCTGACGATCTCCTCCACCCGTGACGCCTATCTGGAACTGCGGGCGCGGGCACTGGCACTGCTGCTGATCACGCTGCCCTACACGATCGTGGTGACGGTGGTGACGGCCGCGGTGCTCGACGACTGGGCCGCGCTGCCGGAGGTCATGGGGCTGTCGTTCGCGCTGCTGGGCGGGATGCTGGCGACGGGCGCGGTGGCGTCGGCGAACTTCCCGTACTCGATCCCGCAGGACGGGGCGTTCAAGAACGTGGCGCCGGGGCAGGCCGGGCTCGCCTGGATCTCCATCTTCGGCGGCATGGTCTCTGCGGGGCTGCTCTGCGCGCCGGCGATCGCGGCGACGATCTGGCTGCACGTCGCGGACCACGAGCAGTGGCTGTGGCTGCTGCTGCCGGTGGGGGCGGTGTACGGGGCGCTGATCTCCTGGGCGGGGCTGCGGGTGGCCGCCCCGCGCACGGCGGACCGGCTCCCGGAGATCCTGGCGGCGGTCAGCAAGGGCTGAGGACGGCCGCGGCCGGCCCCGCGGGGCCGGCCGCGCCGCTCCGTCGCACCACCCGGTCAGGACGGGACGGGTTCGCGCTCCGCCTGGGGGTCCTCGGCGAACTGCTCCAGGAAGGGTTCGACCGCGGCGCGCCAGCCCTCGGGCTGGTCGTAGTGGACGAGATGGCCGGCGTCGGCCACTTCCGCGTACTGCCCGCGCGGCAGCACCCGGACCATCTCCTGGGCCTCCGCCCGGCCCAGCTCGCCGTCGAGCCCCCGGAGCACCAGGGTCGGGCAGCGGACCTGCGCCAGCTCCTCCCAGTGCGCGTCGAACACCCAGGTCGCGCGGGAGCGGAGCATCTGGCGGCGGGAGAAGACGGGGCGCCAGCCATCGGCCCGCTCGGCCATCACCTCGGCGAAGAACTCGCCGCGGGCCGGGTTGGGCCGCTCCACCCAGGGGTCGTCCTCGCCGAACCACTTCCGTACGTCGGAGAGCGTCGCGAACGGCACCGGCCAGGACTTGAACCAGTCCTCCCACTCGCGCTGCGAGGCCGCGCCGAGCGCGGAGGCCCGCATGTCGCAGATGACCAGCGCCCGCACCAGATCGGGGCGCTTCGCGGCGAGCTGCCAGGCCGTCAGCGCCCCCATGGAATGCCCGACGAGGGTGACGGGGGCGAGGCCGAGCTGCTCGATCGCGGCCTCGGCGTCGGCGACGTACGCGTCACGGGTGTACGGGCCTTCGGCCGGCTTGTCGCTGCGGCCGTGCCCTCGCTGGTCGAGGCCGACGGCCCGGTGCCGCTCCGCGAGCCAGCGGGCGGTCGGGGCCCAGTGCGCGGCCCGGCCCATCAGGCCGTGGAGCAATAAGACCCCGGGGGCGCGCTCGCCCTCCGTGCGCCCCTTGGGCGGGTCGGCGAACTCCCAGGCCGCGAGGCGTAAGCCGTCGGTCCCGGTCACATCGATGCGCCGCACCATATGTCCTGGCACCCCCTTCTGGTCCTCGATCACCGCTTGATCACAGCCTCGATCACCGCGTGGTCGCGTCACGCCAGACTATCGAACTTGTATTCGAAAACCGGGTTCTGCCACCCAACACCGCTCGTTCGAGTGACCGGCCCCAAGGATTGACCGGGGCGGCGACGGGGAGACCTTCTCCGGGAGGCGGGCCACTCGGGGATGAGGGCCCGTGGGGACCGACCTTGAGAGCTCGGGGCTCCAGGTCGGAGCAGGGGAGGACAGGCCCCGGCGCCGCGAGGCGCCGGGGCCCTCCGTCTTCCGGGGAGCCGTCGGCGGCGATGCGCATCGGCGGGCGCCGGCACCGGTCCCCCGGGCGGCGGTGTGCGATGCAGCAAGAATGTTCGATTCACGGGCACGCGATGCGCGGGCGGCCGGCACCGCGGCAGCCACCTTCCGGTGCGCGTGCCCGACATGCCGGACACGCGAAAACGACGGGCGCATGCACCTGCTCCCTCCCCGACCGCGCGACCAGTTGGCCGACACTCTCAGGTATGCCTCAGCCACAGCCTGGCACGCGATCCGTCCGGGCGCTGCACTTCCGGACGGAAAATCGCTGAGCGGACGCCCCCGCTTCAACGCTCCGGCGGTGCCCCGGCAACGACATCCGGCCGAGCAGCGCCCCGGCGGCGCGAATCCGGGCGGAGAACACCGGCCCCGCCGCGCCCCCGGCCGGCGCCCCTCCCCGGCATCCGCCCGGGGAGCCCGGCCGGCTGCCGGTCCCGGCGGCGGGACAGTCGCCGACCGGGCATTCAGCGACCGGCCATTCAGCGGCCGGGCACTCAGCGCTTGGCGACGAACACGTGCGAGGCGACCTCGGTGTCCAGCTCCGCCGCCTCACCGCTGCTGCCCACCAGCACACCGCCGGGCGACTGCGTCACGCTGACCACGGAACCGGGCTGCACACCCGCACGCCGCAGCGTGTACATCAGCTGGGCGTCCGTCTGGATCGGCTCACCGATCCGGCGCACGACCACCGTCTTGCCGTCCGCCCCCGGGTCGAGCTCCGCCAGGCTCACCATGCCCTCGTCCAGGAACGGGTCGGCCTCGGCCTTCTCGCCCAGCTCCTCCAGGCCCGGAATCGGATTCCCGTACGGCGACTCCGTCGGGTGACGCAGCAGCTCCAGCACCCGCCGCTCCACCGCCTCGCTCATCACATGCTCCCAGCGGCACGCCTCGGCGTGGACCTGCTCCCACTCCAGGCCGATCACATCGACCAGCAGGCACTCGGCGAGCCGGTGCTTGCGCATCACCCGCGTCGCCAGGCGGCGCCCCTCGTCGGTCAGCTCCAGGTGCCGGTCGCCCGCGACCCGCACCAAGCCGTCACGCTCCATCCGCGCCACCGTCTGGCTGACCGTCGGACCGCTCTGGTCCAGCCGTTCCGCGATCCGGGCGCGCATGGGGACCACGCCTTCCTCTTCGAGTTCGAGGATGGTGCGGAGATACATCTCCGTGGTGTCGATCAGTCCGGACATTCGTGCCCCTCGATGCTGTGACAGGAAAACGTCGTAAGCGCTGTGCGCTGGCCCTCCCCCAATTCTGACGCATACCGCCGACAACCGTGCCGGGCCGGTCGAACGCCGGACGCCGGAGCCCGGCAGGCGGTATTGACATGTCACTGGTCCAGACCGCAACGTGATCCGCGGCACGGACACCCATGAACACTTCTTCCCGCCGGAAAGGGCCTCCTCGATGAGCGACAGCAAGCTGGCCGGTCAGTTCTTCGACGCAGCGATCGGCCTGCTGGAGCGGGTCCGCGACGAGGAGTCCGGCAACATCGCGGCCGCCGGTGCCGCGATCGCCGACACCGTGGAGGCGGGCGGCAGGCTCTTCGCCTTCGGCGCCGGACACTCCTCGCTCGCCGCGCAGGACGTCGTCTACCGGGCCGGCGGCCTCGCCCTGATGAACCTGATGGCCGTCCCCGGAACGGTCGGCGTCGACGTCATGCCCGCGACGCTCGGCTCAGCGCTGGAGCGGGTCGACGGACTGGCGGGCGCCGTGCTCGACTCCAGCCCCGCTGCCACCGGCGACGTCCTCGTGATCATCTCGCTCTCCGGCCGCAACGCGCTCCCGGTGGAGATGGCGCTGAACGCCCGGGCCCTCGGCCTGAAGGTCATCGGCGTGACCTCGGTGGCGTACGCGGACGGCACCCGCTCCCGGCACACCTCGGGCGGCTTCCTGCGGGACCACTGCGACATCGTGCTCGACAGCAAGATCGCCATCGGCGACGCCGAGCTGACCCTCGACGGGATCGAGGCGCCGTTCGCCCCCGCGTCGACGGTCGTCACCAGCGCGCTGATGCAGGCCATGATGGCCGCCGCCGCGGAACAGCTGGTCGCCCGGGGCATCGAGCCGCCGCTGCTGCGCTCGGGCAACGTCGACGGCGGCCACGAGTGGAACGGCCGCGTCATGACGGAGTACCGGGACCGGATCTTCTACCGCCGCTGATCGCGCCCGGGCCGCCGGCCGCCCCGCTACGGGCACGCCGGCAGCACGACCCGGACCGTCAGGCCGCCGCCCGGGTGCGCCGTCGCACTCGCCTCGCCGCCGTGTGCCCTCGCGATCGACGCCACGATGGAGAGCCCCAGGCCGGCTCCCTCACCGGGAGCGTGGCGGCGGTCCTGCGCCCGGCGGAACGGCTCGAACAGCAGCGGCACGGTCGCCGCTTCCACCACCGGCCCGGTGTTGGCGACCTCCAGACCGCCCGGTCCCACCCGGATCCGTACCGTCCCGCCGGGGTGGTTGTGGCGCAGCGCGTTGGCGACCAGGTTGTGCACGAGATGGCCCAGCAGGACCGGGTCGCCCTCGGCCGGCAGTGGCCGGGCCTCCGCCTCGACGGTGATGGAACGATTCTTCGCCTCCGGCTCCAGCGCCTCGGTCACCGTGGCCGCGATCGCGCCCAGTTCGACCCGTTCGCGCCGCCGCAGGCCCTCGTCACAGACCGCGAGGAGCAGCAGTCCCTCGATGAGCTGCTCGCTGTCGGCGGCGGTGTCGATGAGTTTGTCCCGGATCCAGGCGACCTTCTCGGGCGGCGGGTCGTCGGCGAGGCCGATCTCGGCTGCGGCCCGCTGCACGGCGAGCGGGGTGCGCAGCTCATGGGCGGCGTTGGCGGCGAACCGCTGGCGGGCGGCGACCAGCGCCTCGATCCGGTCGAGCATCCCGTCGAAGGTGTCGGCCAGTTCCTTGAGCTCGCCGGGCGGGGCCTTCAGCGCGAGGCGTTCGTGCAGGTTGCTGCCGGAGAGCCGGCGGGCGCGGGCGGTGATGACGCCGACCGGCCGCAGCACCCGCCCCGCCATCCACCAGGCGAGCGCGACGGAGAGCACCGAGTAGGCGGCGAGGGAGACCCCGGAGACCGTCAGCAGCTGGTTGAGCGCGGCGTCCCCGGCCGCCGTGGTGACCCTCTTCGCCACCGCGTACTGCCCGGGTTCCATGACCACGGTCCGCGCCCAGTCCGACGACGGCAGCTCGGGCGTGGAGGCCACGCCCGACCGAATGGCGGGGGTGGCCCCGTCGGGGACCGCCGGGGCCACCGCGGTCAGCACACTGGCATAGAGGCGCTCGCTGACCAGCAGGTAGACCAGCCCCATCAGCAGGGCACCGGCCAGCACCAGCAGTCCGCCGTACAGCGCGGTGAGCCGGGCGCGCTCGCTCCTCACCGGCTCTCCCCCGGCCGGTCCGCGGAGCCGCCGTCCGGCCGGTCCGCCGGCCCGTTCACCCGTCCGGTCGGGGGGCCGTGGTGCCCCGGCCCGTCCGCGAGGCCGTCCCCGACGCGGTAGCCGGCCCCGGGGACCGTCTCGATCACCGGGGGCGCGCCCAGTTTGGCGCGGAGCTTGGACAGGGTGACCCGGACCGCGTTGGTGCGATAGCTGGTGTCCTCCTCCCACACCTCCTCGATCAGGTCGTCGCCGCTGACGACCGCGCCCTCGGCCCGCAGCAGGGTCTCCAGCACGGCGAACTCCTTGCGGGAGAGCGAGAGGTAGCGGCCGTCGCGGCAGACCTGGCGGCGTGCGGTGTCGAGCGTCAGCCCGGCCCGCTCCAGGACCGGCGGGAGAGCGGGGCGGGCACGGCGGCCGAGCGCCAGGACCCGGGCGAGGAGTTCGTCGTACGCGAACGGCTTGGTCAGGTAGTCGTCGGCGCCGAGCCCGAGGCCGGCCACCCGGTCCCGTACCGTCCCGGACGCGGTGAGCATCAGGATCCGGGTCAGCAGGCGCATGCCGACGACCCGCCGGCACACCTCGTCGCCGTGCAGCCCCGGCAGATCGCGGTCGAGGATCATCACGTCGTACGCGCCGAACCGAAGCCGGTCCAGCGCCGCCCGGCCGTCGGGGGCGATGTCCACCGCGACGGCGTCGCGGCGCAGCCCCTCGGCAATCATCCCTGCCAGGAATTCCTCGTCCTCCACCACCAGCACGCGCATGAGTTCTGTTTAACCCAAAGCGATGTTTCGTCGGTGTAAGCATCCGGGCTGAGAGAAACGAAACCGCCTCCTCACACACGCTCAAGCCGTACGTATCCGGCCTGCCAGCAACGGACGAGGAGTCTGCATGAACCCGGTCACTTCCCACCGGACCACCTCCCGCACACAGAGCCGCGGCGTCGTCGCCGCCTGTCTGATCGCCGCCGCCGTCGTCCTGTCGGCCACCGCCTGCTCGGGCGACGGCGGCGGAAGCGGAAGCAAAACCAAGAGCGCGGGATCCGCTTCGGGCACCAAGAAGACGAACGAGGACCAGGCCCTGGAGCACCGCAAGTGCCTGCGGGAGCACGGCCTGGACGTCGCGGAGCCGAAGCCGGGCGAGGACGGCCGCGGAATAACCATCGGCAACGACGGCAAGAGCAAGGCAGAGATGGAGAAGGCGTTCAAGGCCTGCCAGGACAAGGCGGTCGGCGGCGGGGCCAAGGAGCTCAGCCAGGCCCAGAAGGACAAGATGCTCGCCTTCGCCCGGTGCATGCGCAAGAACGGCATCGACATGCCCGACCCGAAGTTCGAGGGCGGGATGGCGCAGGCGCCCGCGATGCAGCAGAAGGACATGAAGAAGTTCGAGAAGGCCAACGCGGCGTGCGAAAGCGCCGGGCGGTGAGGCGCGGGCGCGTCATGGTGGCCGCCGCGGCGGTACTCGCCGTGGCGGCCGGGTCACTGGCTCTCACCCGGTTCGGCTCCGCCGGGGAGACGGGTGGCCCGGGGAACGCCGGGCTGCCCCCGGCCACCGCCTCGATCCAGCGCGGCGACCTGCGCGACAGCGCCCAGGCGGACGGCACGCTCGGCTACGACAAGCAGCGCAAGGTCAACGCGGGCGCGGCGGGCACCACGACCTGGACCCCGCGCACCGGCTCGACCGTCAAGCGGAACGAGCGGCTGTACGAGGTCGACGGCCGGGCGGTGTGGCTGATGTACGGCTCGGGGCCGATGTACCGGACTCTGAAGCCGGGCGACCGGGGCCGGGACGTGGAGCAGCTGGAGCGCAACCTCGCGGAGCTCGGCTACACCGGCTTCACCCCGGACGACGAGTACACCGAGCTGACCGCGGCCGCCGTCAAGCGCTGGCAGAAGTCCCACGACAGCGAGCGGACCGGAACGGTGGGGCCGCAGGACATCGCCTTCTCCCCGGCGGAGGTCCGGATCAAGAGCGTCGAGACAGCCGTCGGTGAACTGGCCCAGCCCGGCGCTCCGGTCCTCACCACGACCGGCTCCGAGCGCATCGTGACATTCGAGCTCGACGTCGCCGAGACCCAGCTCGCCAAGGCGGGCACCAAGGTCACCGTCGATCTGCCGGACGGCAGCAGCGCGGCCGGGTCGGTCTCCTCGGTCGGCCGGACGGCGAAGCCCGGCAAGGACCCGCAGGACAACAGCCCCAAGGTCACCCTGACCGTCTCCTTCGACAAGCCGGACCAGGTCGGCGGCTTCGACCAGGCGCCGGTCACGGTGAACCTGACCGGCGAAGTGCACAAGGACGTCCTCAGCGTCCCGGTGAACGCGCTGCTCGCGCTGCCCGGCGGCGGCTTCGGCCTCCAGGTCGTCCAGGACGGCACGGTCCGCGACGTGAAGGTCGAGCTCGGCATGTTCGCCGAGGGCCGGGTCGAGGTGTCCGGCGGCGGGCTGCGCGAGGGCATGAAGATCGGGGTGCCGAAGATATGAACACGGTCGTCGGCCTCAGGGGCGTCACCAAGGAGTACCCGGGCCCGGTCGCCGCCCTGCGCGGGGTGGACCTCACCGTCGAGGAGGGCGAACTCCTCGGCATCGTCGGCCCGTCCGGCTCCGGCAAGTCCACGCTCCTGCACATCATCGGCACCCTGGACCGCCCCACCGCCGGGTCGGTCCACATCGCGGGGCACGACGTGGCGGCGCTCTCCGACCGCAGGCTCTCCGCGCTGCGTGCCCAGCACGTCGGCTTCGTCTTCCAGGCGTTCCACCTGGTGCCGGGCGTCAGCGCCCGCGACAACGTCGCGGAGGGCCTGCTGTACTCGGGCCTCTCCCGTACCGCACGCCGCCGCAAGGCCGCCGCCGCGCTGGAGCGGGTCGGGCTCGCCGACCGCCTCGACCACAAGCCGCACCAGCTCTCCGGCGGACAGAAGCAGCGGGTCGCCATCGCGCGGGCCGTCGTGGGGCAACCCGCGCTGCTGCTGGCCGACGAACCGACCGGGGCGCTCGACTCGTCGTCCGGGGAAACGGTGATGAAGCTGCTGCGCGACCTCAACCGGGAGGGCGCCACCATCGCGGTCATCACGCACGACACCGAGATCGCCCGGGACCTGCCGCGCGAAGTGCGCATCCGGGACGGCCAGGTGGTCGCGGACGTACGCAACCCGTCCGCGGACGCACGCGATCGGTCCCCGGGCATGCGCGATCCGTCCACAGCTGTACGCGACACCTCCGGAAACGGCCGCTCCCCCGCCACGACGGGAGCGGACCAGTGAGGGCGCGGCGCGCGGGCCGCGGCGCCGACGGCCGGGGGCGGCTCGAAGCGGCCCGGCTCGGCCCCCGGGACGTGCTGCACGTCGGCTCGGCGGGACTGCGCAGCCGGCCCATGCGGGTCGTGCTCTCCGCCCTGGGCATCGCCATCGGCATCGCGACGATGATCTCTGTTGTGGGCATCTCCGCCTCCAGCCAGGCCCAGCTGCTCCGGGAACTCGACAAGCTGGGCACCAACCTGCTCGTGGCCTCCCCCGGCGATTCGATGTTCGCCGGGCAGGACGTCGAACTGCCCGAGGACGCCGTCGGAATGGTGGGCCGCATCAAGGGCGTCGAGGAGGTGGGCGCGACCGCCGACCTCGACACGACCGCACGCCGCAACGAGAAGATCGACAAGGACGACACGGGCGGGATCGTCGTCAAGGCGACCACCGGCGACCTGCTGCGGGTGCTGCGCGGCGAGGTCCACAGCGGCCGCTGGCTCAACAACGCGACCGGACGCTACCCCTCCGTCGTGCTCGGCCATGTCTCCGCGGAGCGTCTCGGCATCACCGCCGCGGGCCGGCAGGTATGGATCGGCAACCGGTACTTCACCGTGGTCGGCATCCTCGCCCCGCTGCCGCTCGCCCCGGAGATCGAACGCTCCGCGCTGCTCGGCTGGGAGGGTGCGAAGCGCCTGCTGGGCTTCAAGGGCCACCCGACGTCGGTGTACGAGCGCTCGGCCGACGCGGCGGTGCAGGACGTGCGCGAGGTCATGGCGGCGACGGTCGACCCGCAGAACCCGCAGAACGTAAAGGTCACCGACCCGTCGTCGGCGCTCCAGGCCAAGGCGGCGACCGAGGGGGCGTTCAGCAGCATGCTGCTGGGCCTGGGCGGCATCGCGCTGCTCGTCGGCGGCGTCGGAGTCGCCAACACCATGATCATCTCGGTACTGGAGCGGCGGTACGAGATCGGGCTGCGCCGCTCGCTCGGCGCGACCCGGGGCCAGATCCGCATCCAGTTCGTCACGGAGTCGATGATGCTCTCCGGCCTGGGCGGCCTGGCGGGCGTGGCGCTCGGCGCGGCAGCGACCGCGGTGTACGCGTACTCCGGCGGACTGCCCTGGGTGGTGCCGCCGTGGGCGATCGGCGGTGGCTTCGGCGCGACGCTGGTGATCGGCACGATCGCGGGCCTCTACCCCGCGGTGCGGGCGTCCCGTCTCTCACCGACGCTGGCGCTGCACGCGGCGTGAGGACGAACCCCGGCCGGGGTCGGTGCCGGGCTCCACACCCGGGCCCGGCACGAACCCCGGCCGGGGGGGGGCGGTGCCGGGCTGCACACCCGGGCCCGGCACACCCTGGCCGGACCGCGTCTCCTACAGCCGCTTCGTCACCTGCGCCAGGTCCACCGCGGCCGCCACCCGCACCGCCACGCTCTCCGCGTACGCCGCGTCCGGGCGCTCGAAGGCGGCGCGGTGGGCGGACCGCAGAAACGTCACCACACCCAGCGTGCGCCCCCGGCTCCGCAGCACCGCGCACAGCGCGTGCACGGCGTCGCCCGGCCACTGCCGCTCGGCCGCCCACGCCCCGGCCCCGGCCCCGGCACCCGCGCTGGCCCGCACCGACCCCGTACGGTCCACCGCCTGGAGGGCCGGATGCCCCGCCGCGTACCGCAGCGGAATGGAACCACCGGCCACCGGCAGACACGGCCCCGGCTCACCCGACGGCGTCGCCGCCACCCGCACCAGCCGCTCCCCCGCCACCACATCGACCAGCGCGTGATCCGCGAACCCGGCGAGCGCGTAGTCCAGATACGACGTCGCCGCCTCCATCGGGTCCTCGCACTCGGACGCCGCCCGCGAGGCCCGGTGCAACTGGTTCGACCGGAACCGCACCCGGTCCGCCTCCTGCGCCGCCAGCTTCTGCTCCGTCACGTCCTGGAACAGCCAGCCCACCCCCAGCGGAACCGGCTCCTGGGCCAACGGCGAGGCCAGCCGCAGAAAACCGCTGCGCCAGCACCGCCGCCGCTCCCCCTGCGCCGTCCGCAGCGTCACCCACAGCTCGGCGGGCGCCGGTGGTGCGCCCTCGGCGAGCACATGCTGCAACGCGCCCTCCAGATCCTCCACGCCCTGCCCGATCAGCTCCCCCAGCGGGCGCCCCAGCAGCGTCCTGCGGCCACCGCCCAGCGCCCGCGCCGCATGGGCGTTGACGACCGTCGGCCGCAGATCCGCGTCGACCAGCACCACACCCCAGGACGCGTCCTCGAACAACGCCTCGCTCAGCGCGATCGACCGCTCCAGATCGATCTGCGCGTGCACCTCGCCGAACGCGCAGTACACCCCGGCCGGCCTGCCGTCCGCGCCCCGCACCCCGGCCGACTGGGTCCGCACCAGCACCCGCCCGCCGTCCTTGCGCAGCAGCGCGAACTCATGCACCTGACGCCCCGGCGCCCCCATGACCGCCATCAGCCGCCCCTGCACCTCCTCGGCGTCCGCCCGCCGCACCGCCCACCCCGCGAACCCGGCCCGCCCCACGGCCTCCCCGGCGGACCAGCCCAGAATCCGCTCGGCCTCGCGGTTCCAGTGGGTGACCGTGCCGTGCGCGTCGAAGGCACAGAGCGCGGCGTCCATCCCGTCGAGCAACGCGGCGAGCAATACGGCCCCGGCCCCGCCCTGCGGCCCCTCGTCGGGCCCGAGCGCCTCGGCCGTTCCACTGCTTGTGGACGCACTCACCCCATACCCCCCGCAGGACGCATCCGGCATTTCCGCACGTCAGACCATTGAACTCGATGGTGACCCGACCCACACCGACTTCCCGGAAATCGACCGCCGCATTAATTCGCTTGTGCGGTGCCAGAGGTGTTCCTAGGCTGCTGCCACACGCGAAAGGAGGTGTTCCAGAAGTGATTTCTTCTCGGACTCGTGAGGTGGCTGCGGGCTGACGCCCGTTGTCGCGCACTTTGCAGTGCAGGCCGGTCATCGGCCAATCCCAATGCAGTCACCGACCCGCAGGCTCGCCGGTAAGTCCGGCCGGCTCCTCCGCAAGGAGGGTCCAGAGCCTGCGGGTCTCTGCATGTCCGGATGGGGCTGGGCTGCTACGGGCACAGGCGCTCGACGCGCCACTGATCGCCCTCGCGTACGTAGCGCAGCCGGTCGTGCAGCCGGTTCTCGTGGCCCTGCCAGAACTCGATCGTGTCGGGGACGACGCGGAAGCCGCCCCAGTTCGGGGGCGCGGGGACCTGTTCGCCCTCGGGGTAGCGGGCCGCGAGCTCCTCGTAGCGGGCGAGCAGTTCGTCGCGGGAGCCGATCACCGTGGACTGGGGGCTCGCCCAGGCGCCCAGCTGGGAGCCGTGCGGGCGGGTGCGGAAGTAGGCGGCCGTCTCGTCGCGGCCGGTGCGGTCCGCGCGGCCGGTGACGATGACCTGGCGGGCCATCGGGTGCCAGGGGAAGAGCAGCGAGACGTACGGGTTGGCGGTCAGTTCGCGGCCCTTGCGGGACTCGTAGTTGGTGAAGAAGACGAAGCCGCGCTCGTCGTACTTCTTCAGCAGCACGGTGCGCGAGGACGGGCGGCCCTCGGGGGTGGCGGTGGAGACCACCATGGCGTTGGGCTCGTGGAGCAGCCCGCCGACGGCGACCTGCCGGAACCAATGGGCGAACTGCTGCATCGGGTCGGCGGCCAGCGTGTCCTCGGTGAAGCCCTCGGAGCGGTACTGCTCGCGCATCGCGGCCGGATCGGTGGTGGAATCGGAGGGGGAATCTGCGGTGGGCACGGGGTCATCCTGCCGCAGGGGCAGGACCGGCCCGGCAAGGAGGGGTGTTGTGGGGCGGGGCCGATTCGGGGTGCTGTGCCGGATGTCACGCTTCCCCGGGTCCCGGGTGACCCGCCAGTATCTGAGGCAGGCCACTGTGGCCCGCGCAGAGCCGTCGACCGAGGGAGCCGCCATGTCCGACTTCGTACCGGGACTAGAGGGAGTCGTCGCGTTCGAGACGGAGATCGCCGAACCGGACAAGGAAGGCGGTGCGCTCCGCTACCGGGGTGTCGACATCGAGGATCTCGTCGGCCATGTGTCGTTCGGCAACGTCTGGGGCCTGCTGGTCGACGGGGCGTTCAACCCCGGTCTGCCGCCGGCCGAACCGTTCCCGATCCCGGTGCACTCCGGGGACATCCGGGTCGATGTGCAGTCCGCGCTGGCGATGCTCGCCCCCGTGTGGGGGCTGAAGCCGCTGCTCGACATCGACGAGGAGACGGCCCGCAACAACCTGGCGCGGGCCGCCGTGATGGCGCTGTCGTACGTCGCCCAGTCGGCGCGCGGGCAGGGGCTGCCGATGGTTCCGCAGAGCGAGATCGACAAGGCCGGTTCCGTGGTGGAGCGGTTCATGATCCGCTGGCGCGGCGAGCCGGACCCGAGGCACGTGAAGGCCGTGGACGCGTACTGGACGTCGGCCGCCGAGCACGGCATGAACGCCTCGACGTTCACCGCCCGGGTCATCGCGTCGACCGGCGCCGATGTGGCGGCGGCGCTGTCGGGTGCGGTGGGCGCGATGTCGGGGCCGCTGCACGGTGGTGCGCCGTCCCGGGTGCTCGGGATGATCGAGGAGATCGAGCGGACCGGTGATGCCACCGCGTACGTGAAGAAGGCCCTGGACAGGGGCGAGCGGCTGATGGGCTTCGGGCACCGGGTCTACCGGGCGGAGGACCCGCGGGCGCGGGTGCTGCGGCGTACGGCCGAGGAGTTGGGCGCGCCGCGCTTCGAGGTGGCGCAGGCGCTGGAGAAGGCCGCGCTGGAGGAGCTGCACGCGCGGCGCCCGGACCGGGTGCTGGCGACGAACGTGGAGTTCTGGGCGGCGATCATGCTGGACTTCGCGGAGGTTCCGGCGCACATGTTCACGTCGATGTTCACGTGTGCGCGTACGGCGGGCTGGTCGGCGCACATCCTGGAGCAGAAGCGGACGGGGCGGCTGGTGCGTCCCTCGGCGCGTTACGTGGGTCCGGGCTCGCGGGATCCGCGGGAGATCGAGGGGTACGACCAGCTCGCGGATCTGGGGAACTGAGAGCTCGGCTCGGCTCCGGGGCCGGGGGACGGGTTCTCTCCTTCGGCCTCGGCTCCCGTTCGAGTGGAATCACCACCCGTGACGCCCGGTATTCCTCGTAACGGGTTGCCAGCTTCCTGTACTCGCGATTCACTTGCGCACAGTCCCACTGAATCGCTGGGGGGAGGGCTCACGTGCTGCTGAACTTCAGGGTGTCGAATCATCGCTCGATCCGGGAAGAGCAAGAACTTCAGCTTCACCCCGCCTACGACGCGGACAGGCCTTCCGGCACGGACTGGCAGGCCGTTCCCGTGGCGGGCCTCTTCGGCGCCAACGCGGCCGGCAAGTCGAATCTGCTCGGCGCGTTGGAATACATGGCCCGGATGGTGGTGAACTCGCACCGTGACGCGGAGCCCGACGACGGTGTCACGCGCCGTCCCTTCCGTCTGGACACCGCCGCACTCGACGAGCCTTCCTGGTACGTGGTGGATCTGCTGCTCGACGGTGTCCGCTTCACCTACGGATTCAGCGTCGACGACGAGCGGGTTCTGGACGAATGGCTCTACAGCTATCCGCACGGGAAGAAGCGCAAGATCTTCGAACGGCCGGACGGCGACGTACAGCCGGGCGACTCACAGGCCAAGCGCGAACTCGAACTGGTCGAGAACATCACCGAACCCAATGTGCTGTTCCTGACCATGGCGGCACGTTCCAGGCAGCTGGACTTCCGCCCGGTCTACGACTGGTTCCTGACGGACTTGAGGTTCGGCCGACAGGGACCGGGACGCCTCGCCGGCTCCGACATGGCCCGGATGCTGGAGAGCCCGGAACGTCATCCCGAGCTGATGGCTCTCCTGCGCGCGGCCGACCTGGGCATCGAGGAGTGCGGCACGGAGCGTGTGCTCCTGGACGAGGACGCGCTGCGACAGCGGTACGGCGGACGCCTTCCGGCGCGCCTGCTCGCCAGGCTGGAGGAAGAGGGCCCGCAAGAACACCTGCGGCCCTGGCTCGGACATCGCGGTCGTACCGGCGTGGTGCGGATGGACCTGCACGAGCAGTCCGCCGGGACCCGGGCGCTGCTGGAACAGGCCCCACGGTTCATGTCGGTCCTTCGGCGGGGCGGCACCTTCGTCGTGGACGAGATCGACTCCAGTCTCCACCCGCTGCTCACCGCGCAGCTCATCGGCCTCTTCCAGGACCCGGCCACCAACCCGCACGGAGCGCAACTGGTCTTCACCACCCACGATGCCAGCCTGCTGGGCCGCATGGGCGGAGAGGACATTCTCAAGCGGGACCAGGTGTGGTTCCTGGAGAAGAATCGCCACGGGGAGACGGAGTTGTTCGCCCTGTCGGAGTTCAAGCCGCGCATCGGGGAGAACCACGAGCGCCGCTACCTGGGCGGCAGTTACGGCGGCGTGCCGTTCATCGACGACAGTTTCGCCAGGGCGCTGGCGGGCCGGGGGGAGCAGGATGGCGAGGGCACCGAAGCCGAGCGGACAGAACCGTCCCTCTTTTGATTCCCGGCTCGGCAGGAGGACCGGGAATCGCGTCACGCGACAGCGATTACTGGTCGTTTGCGGCACCAAGGTGACGGAACGGGACTATGTGCGGGGGCTCAAGTCCTCTGTCAGAAATCCGGCCGTTTCGGTCAAGATCCTCGAACACCCCAAGGCACCTTCCCAGGTCGTTTCGCACACAGTGAAGTTGCTCGCTTCGGCGGCCGACGAATACGACCGGGCGTGGTGCGTCTTCGACGTCGACGAGTTCACGGACATCGATCAGACCGTGACCGAAGCGGACCACCACGGCATCGGTATCGCACTGTCCAATCCATGCTTTGAGCTGTGGCTGTTGCTGCACTTCGCCGACCACCGCGGCCATGCCCCGTCGTACGCCCATCTCGTGCCGCACCTGGACAAGCACGCGCCGGGCGGGTACAGCAAGACCCGCCTCGACTTCCGTCTCTACGAAAACACCTGGCCCGAAGCCGTCCGCCGCGCGAAAGGTCTGGCTCCGGAGGGCGACGAGCCGAAGGTGAACCCCTCCACCGGCATGTGGCAGCTCGCCCTCGCCATCGGCGGTCCGGCGGGGTACGACCAGCCGGCCGATCTGGGGAACTGAGGCCCGGGTCCGCACGGACGGGAGACGCCGCGGCACTCCCGTCCGTGCCGTGTTCGGCGGGGCAGGCCGCGGGAGCCACACCCTCCGAGCCGTGCCGAGCCGAGCCGTGCCGCGCCCGTCACGCACCTGTGCCGCGCCCCCGCGCGCCCTGTGCAATGCCTGCGGCAACACCCCTCGCCGCACCCCCTGCCGTGCCTGTGCCGCACCCCGCGCGCCCTGCGCCGTGCCTGTGCCGCACCCCGCGCGCCCTGTGCCGGGCCTGTGCCGTTCCTGTGGCGAGTCTGTGTCATTCCCGCCTCAGTCTGAGAGGGCGTCGTGGCGCGCCTCGTTGACGCACCGCCGTCGTCGTGCTGCGCCGACGTGTCCGGTCACACGGCCGGGCGCTTCGCCCAGTTGAACGTTCCGGCTGCCGTATGGGCAACCCTCACTGCCAGTTAGGTCAAAATGACACACAAGGGACGCATCGTCTCCGCAGTCGCCCTCACCACTCTGACGCTCGGGCTCACGGCCTGCAACGACGGCGAGGACGCGGCACCGGCGCAGGAATCGCCGTCGGCCTCCGCCCCGGCGTCGTCCGACCCGGGCGCCAAGAGCCCGTCCACGGACCCCAGCGACGACGCCGCCGCTCCGGCCGGTGGTGACGTCGCCGCACCGGGCACGAAGTTCAAGATCGGTGACCGGGCGGTCCTGCCGTTCAAGTACGGGACCACCAAGAAGGGCACCGTCGCCGTGACCGTCACGGCGATCGAGAAGGGCGCCGAGGCCGACATGGCCGCATTCGGTGCCAAGGCGAAGGGCATGACGCCCTACTACATCCGGATGAAGGTGGAGAACGTCGGCGGGACCGACCTGTCGTACGCGTCGCTGAGGCTGCGCGGCAAGCTGGAAGGCGGCGCCCCCACAGGCGTCATTCTGATCGGCGACATCCAGGGCAAGTGCGACAGCGAGGCGGCGCCCCGCGACTTCACCACCAAGGGCGCGTCGTACGAGACCTGCTCGCTCAGCGCCACGAAGACCGATCCCATCGCGGTCGCCTCGTTCGAGGAGGGTGACGCGTACCGCGACAGCCCGGTCCTCTGGACCAACTGATCAGCCGTTCCCGTGTCAGCGGGCCGGGCATCCCGTCCCTGACGGCACGCCCGGCCCGCGGCCCACGCGCTACAGCTTCCCGGCGAGGAGCACGGTGCGGTGGCCGCCCAGTCTGCGGCCGATCTCCCGGGTGAAGTCGGACGTGAGCTCCGCCCAGCCCCAGAACGTGAACCCGAGGTGCCCGCACGCGTAGTAGTCGTCCTCCCAGCTCCACCGGTCGATCCCGGACGGTCGGGCGCAGGACGGGCAGTGCACGATCCCTTCGCCACCGTCCTCGGCCCAGTCCTGGAACCGCCCCTTGAAGGGATCCCAGGCTGACTCGATGGGCTCCCACACCTCGTCGACCAGCCGGATCTCGGTCCGGCAGAGCGGGCAGGTGGCCGCGCCCGCGTCTCCCTGGCCACTGTCGAAGACCGTACGGCCGGTCTGGACGTGAAACCCGTTGCTCCACAGGTCGACCGGGTCCGGGTCATCGACGGCCCTGGTGAAGTGCGGGCCGGGGGCGTGACCGTATCCGTCTCCGTCCAGGACGCAGTCGGTGCGCTCGGCCGCCACGATCCCGTCCGCGATCAGCCAGTCCAGGATCCGGGCTCCGAGCTCCTGCGCGTCCCGCTCGGTGGCGTCGAGGTCGACGATCGTCTGGAAGTAGTCCCCCATGATTCCCCTGATTCCCCCGGTTCCTCAGCGGCCCACGTGTGCAGTGCTCATCGCTCTCCCGGCGGACAGTCCAACAGACCCAGGGCGTCTTCGGGCCTGAGGGCCTGAGGGCCTGAGCTCGCAGCATCGCATACACGTGGTGTCCGGCGCTCGCCGTCGGTGGTCCGGCGTAGCAGAAGCCCTCACCCCAGCGCGTCCTCCACCAGCGCGGCCCACTGCGCCACGACCCTGCGCCGCCGGGCCGTGTCGTCGGTGAGGACGTTGGCCAGGCCCAGACCGCGGGCCATGTCGAGGAGGCCCTGGACGGTTTCGCGTACGCCGGGTCTCGTCTCGTCGGCGGCGAGCAGTTCGACGGCGATGCGGTGGGTCTCGCGGCCGACACGGGCTTCGAGTTCGGTGACGCGGGGGCGCAGCTGCGGTTCGTTGGAGGCGGCGACCCAGAGCTGGAGGGCGGCGCGGAAGAGCGGGCCGGTGTAGAGGTCGACGAGGGCGGCGACGACGTCCGTGCGGCCCTGGACGGGCAGGGCGCGCAGGGCGGCGGAGCGTTCCTCGGCGACGTATTCGACTGCTGCGGTGAACAGGTCCTCGCGGGTGGGGAAGTGGTGCTGGGCGGCGCCCCGTGAGACGCCCGCGCGTTCGGCGACGACGGAGACGGTGGAGCCCGCCCAGCCGTGTTCGGCGAGGCAGGCGACGGCCGCTTCGAGGAGTCCGCGGCGGGTGGCCCGGCTGCGGTCCTGCTTGGGGGTCCGGTCGGTGGGGGGCGTCACAGCGCCCATGCGGGCTCCCGTCGTTCGAGGAAGGCCGTCATTCCTTCCCGTGCCTCGGCGGAGGCGAAGAGGGCCGCCGAGCGGGCGATGAGGTCTTCGGCATGCTGGTCGAAATTCTTCAGCACATTAGCCGTGACCAGCTCCTTCGATGCCGTCAGCCCCTGGGGCGACGCCTTGCGCAGCCCGTCCAGGACGGGGGCGAGTGCCGTGTCGATGTCCTCGGTGGGCCCGGTGGCGAGTGTGATCAGGCCGATGCGGGCGGCTTCGGCGGCGTCGAAGCGTTCGCCGGTGAGGTAGTAGCGGGCGGCGGCGCGCGGGTCGGTGCGGGGCAGCAGGGGCAGGGAGATGACGGCGGGGGCGAGGCCGAGCCGGGATTCGGTGAGGGCGAAGGTGGCTCCGGGGCCGGCCGCGGAGATGTCGCAGGCGCCGAGCAGGCCGAGGCCGCCCGCGCGTACGTGGCCGGTGACCCGGGCGACGACGGGTTTGGGGAGGGCGATGATCCGCCGCATCAGGGCGACGAGGGCGTGCGGCTCGGGCGGTGCGGTGAGGTCGGCTCCGGCGCAGAAGGTGTTGCCGGTGTGGGTGAGGACGACGGCTCGTGCGGTGTCGTCGGCGGCGCAGTCGTCCAGGGCGGTGGCGAGCTCGCCGACCAGGGCGGCGGAGAGCGCGTTGCGGTTGGCGGGCGAGTCGAGGGTGAGGGTGGTGATGCCCCGGTCGTGGGTGGGTGGGGCGAGCCGGCTCATCGGTCACTCTCCTTGCTGCGGGGATGTCGCGTCGAGCGTGGCAGCGGGAGCAGGAACAATCAAGCACGCTTGCATGATTTCAGTGGCCCCGCTTTCGGGCGCCCCGCTTTCGGGCGCCCCGGTTTCGGGCACCCCGCTTCCCGGCGCCTCGCGAGCGGTCATGGGCCGGCAGCAGGGGTTGTGAACCTCTTGGCGGGCCCTCCACACCGCCGCAGCCGCGGCGTGGAGGGACAGGGTGTCCCGGCTCAGTACGACTTGGGCAGCCCCAGGGACTGGTGGGAGACGTAGTTCAGGATCATTTCCCGGCTGACGGGGGCGATCCGGGCGACGCGGGCCGCGGTGATGAGGGAGGCGAGGCCGTATTCGCGGGTGAGGCCGTTGCCGCCCAGGGTGTGCACGGCCTGGTCGACGGCCTTGACGCAGGCTTCGCCGGCCGCGTACTTCGCCATGTTGGCGGCCTCGCCGGCGCCGATGTCGTCGCCGTCGTCGTAGAGCCTGGCGGCCTTCTGCATCATCAGCCGGGCCAGTTCGAGTTCGATGTGGGCCTGGGCGAGCGGGTGGGCGATGGCCTGGTGGGAGCCGATGGGTTCCTTCCACACCTGGCGGGTCTTGGCGTATTCGACGGCGCGGGCGAGGGCGTAGCGGCCCATGCCGATGCCGAAGGCGGCGGTCATGATGCGTTCGGGGTTGAGCCCGGCGAAGAGCTGGAGGAGTCCGGCGTCCTCGTCGCCGACGAGGGCGTCGGCGGGCAGGCGTACGTCGTCGAGGACCAGTTCGAACTGCTTCTCCGGGGCCTGGAGTTCCATGTCGATCTGCGAGCGGCCGAAGCCGGGGGCATCGCGGGGGACGATGAAGAGGCAGGCCTTGAGCTTGCCGGTCCTGGCGTCCTCGGTGCGGCCGACGACGAGGGTGGCGTCGGCGATGTCGACGCCGGAGACGAAGACCTTGCGGCCGGTGAGCAGCCAGTCGGCGTCCGCGCCGGAGCCGTCCCTGCGGGCGGTGGTGGTGATGCGGTGGGAGTTGGATCCGGCGTCGGGTTCGGTGATGCCGAAGGCCATGGTGAGGCTGCCGTCGGCGAGGCCGGGGAGCCACTGCCGCTTCTGGACGTCGGTGCCGAAGCGGGCTATGACGGTGCCGCAGATCGCCGGGGAGACCACCATCATCAGCAGCGGGCTTCCGGCGGCGCCCAACTCCTCCAGGACGATGGAGAGTTCAGCCATTCCGCTGCCTCCGCCGCCGTACTCCTCGGGGAGGTTCACGCCGAGGTAGCCGAGCTTGGCGGCCTCGGCCCACAGTTCGTGCGGGTGGGCGCCGTCGCGTACGACGGAGGTCATGTAGTCGCGTCCGTAGCGCTTGCCGAGGGCGGCGACGGCGGCGCGCAGTGCCTGGTGCTCTTCGGTTTCGAGGACGGTGCTCATTGCTTCGGTTCCTCCTGTACGTCTTGCACGACGGCGAGCAGGGCGCCGACCTCCACCTGGAGGCCGGGTGCGGCGTGGAGCGCGGTGAGGGTGCCGGACGCGGGGGCGAGGATGCGGTGTTCCATCTTCATCGCCTCCAGCCAGATCAGTGGCTGTCCGGCCCGGACCGCCGCCCCTTCGGCGAGCCCGTCCGCGAGGCGGACGACGGTGCCGGGCATGGGGGCGAGCAGGGAGCCGGGTTCGGTGCGGTCGGTGGGGTCGGTGAAGCGGGGCAGGGCGGTGAGGGTGTACGAGCCGGTGGCGGTGTCCACGTACGCCTTGTCGCCGTGGACGGCGATGTCGAAGTGGCGGGTGAGGCCGTCGCCGGTTTCGAGGGTGACGCGGTCGGGGCGGGCGGCGATGACGCGTTCGCCGGTCTCGGGGGCGGGGCCGGTGCGGGTGGTGCGGTAGGCCGCCTCGTGTTCGGTGCCGTCGGGTTCGGCGCGGTAGCGCTTGGTCCGGGGCTGGGAGGAGATGTTGCGCCAGGCGCCGAAGCGGGCCGGGCCGGGGCCGGGTGCGTGCTGCCGGGCGGCGGCGTCGGCGAGGGCGGCGGCCAGGGCGGCGCGACGCGAATCCGCTGCGTCGGGGGCCGGGGTGAGGGCGTCGAGGTGGCGGTCGTAGAAGCCGGTGTCGAGGCGGGTGGCGAGGAAGTCGGGGTGGCGCAGGGAACGTACGAGCAGGTCGCGGTTGGTGACCGGGCCGTGGATGCGGGCGCGTTCCAGGGCGCGGGCGAGCAGGCGTACGGCTTCGGTGCGGGTGGGGGCGTGGGCGACGACCTTGGCGAGCATCGGGTCGTAGTGGACGCCGATGGTGTCGCCGTCGGTGTACCCGGTGTCGAGGCGCAGTCCTGGCTCGTCGGGTATGTGGAAGGTGTGCAGTGTGCCGGTCTGGGGCTGCCAGCCGTGGGCGGGGTCCTCAGCGTAGAGGCGGGCCTCGACGGCGTGGCCGTGCGGTGCGGGGGGTGCGGTGGCGGGCAGGGGTTCGCCTTCGGCGATGCGGAGCTGGAGGGCGACGAGGTCGAGGCCGAAGACGGCTTCGGTGACGGGGTGTTCGACCTGGAGGCGGGTGTTCATCTCCAGGAAGAAGGGGCGTCCGTCCGGGGCGAGCAGGAATTCGACGGTGCCCGCGCCCCGGTAGCCGACGGCGTGCGCGGCGGCCACGGCGGCGTCGTGCAGCCGGGTGCGCAGCGCGTCGTCGAGTCCGGGGGCGGGGGCTTCCTCGATGACCTTCTGATGGCGTCGCTGGAGCGAGCAGTCGCGGGTGGAGAGCGCCCAGACCCCGCCGTGTCCGTCGGCCATGACCTGGACCTCGACATGCCGGCCGCGCTCCACGTACGGCTCGGCGAAGACCTCGCCGTCCCCGAACGCGGATGCCGCCTCCATGGTCGCGGCCGTCAACTCAGCGGGTAGTTCGGTGAGTTCGCGTACGATCCGCATTCCGCGTCCGCCGCCGCCGGCCGCCGCCTTGAGCAGCAGCGGCAGGTCGTCGGCGGTGGCCTCGGCCGGGTCGACGGGGGCGAGCAGCGGCACCCCGGCGGCGGCCATCAGTTCCTTGGCGCGGGTCTTGGACGCCATCAGCTCGATGGCCTTGACCGGTGGGCCCACCCAGAGGAGTCCGGCGTCCTGCACGGCGCGGGCGAATCCGGCGTTCTCGGAGAGGAATCCGTAGCCGGGGTGGACGGCGTCGGCACCGGCCGCGAGCGCGGCGGCGACGACGAGGTCGGCGCGGAGGTAGGTGTCGGACGGGGCGGCGCCGGGCAGCCGTACGGCGGTGTCCGCCTCCCGTACGTGCAGGGCGTCGGCGTCCGCGTCGGAGTACACGGCGACGGTGGCGATGCCGAGCGCCCGGCAGGTGCGGAAGATCCGGCAGGCGATCTCGCCCCGGTTGGCGACGAGGAGGGTGCTGATCATGGTCGTCCTCACATCCGGAAGATGCCGAAGCCGCCGCGGGCGCCTTCGACCGGGGCGGTGTGGATCGCGGACAGGCACATTCCGAGGACGGTCCTGGTGTCGCGCGGGTCGATGACCCCGTCGTCGTACAGCCGCCCGGACAGGAACATGGGCAGCGACTCGGACTCGATCTGCTGCTCGACCATGGCGCGCAGTGCGGCGTCGGCCTCGTCGTCGTACGGCTGTCCCTTCGCGGCGGCGGAGGCGCGGGCGACGATGGAGAGCACCCCGGCGAGCTGCTGCGGGCCCATGACGGCGGACTTGCTGCCGGGCCAGGCGAAGAGGAAGCGCGGGTCGTAGGCCCGGCCGCACATGCCGTAGTGCCCGGCGCCGTAGGAGGCGCCCATCAGTACGGACAGGTGCGGGACCTTCGAGTTGGACACCGCGTTGATCATCATCGCGCCGTGCTTGATGATGCCGCCCTGTTCGTACTCCTTGCCGACCATGTAGCCGGTGGTGTTGTGGAGGAAGAGCAGCGGGATGTCGCGCTGGTTGGCGAGCTGGATGAACTGGGCGGCCTTCTGCGACTCCTCGCTGAACAGCACGCCCTGCGCGTTGGCGAGGATACCGACGGGGTATCCGTGCAGCCTGGCCCACCCGGTGACCAGGCTGGTCCCGTAGAGCGGTTTGAACGCGTCGAAGTCGGAGCCGTCGACGAGCCGGGCGATGACCTCGCGCGGGTCGAAGGGCACCTTCAGGTCGCCGGGCACGATGCCGATCAGCTCGTCCTCGTCGTACTTGGGCGGCTCGGCGGGGCCCGGATCGGTGTGTGCCTTGCGCCAGTTGAGGCGGGCGACGATCCGGCGGGCCTGGCGCAGCGCGTCCTGCTCGTCGACGGCGAAGTGGTCGGCGAGTCCGGAAGTGCGGGCGTGCATCTCGGCGCCGCCGAGCGATTCGTCGTCGCTCTCCTCACCGGTCGCCATCTTGACCAGGGGCGGTCCGCCGAGGAAGACCTTGGACCGTTCCTTGATCATGACGGTGTGGTCGGACATGCCGGGGACGTAGGCCCCGCCGGCTGTGGAGTTACCGAAGACCACGGCGACCGTCGGGATGCCGGCCGCCGAGAGCCGGGTGATGTCGCGGAACAGTGCCCCGCCGGGGATGAAGATCTCCTTCTGGGAGGGCAGATCGGCGCCGCCGGACTCCACCAGGCTGACGCAGGGCAGCCGGTTGGCGAAGGCGATCTCGTTGGCCCGCAGCGCCTTCTTGAGGGTCCAGGGGTTGGAGGCGCCGCCACGTACGGTCGGGTCGTTGGCGGTGATCAGGCACTCGACGCCCTCGATCACCCCGATCCCGGTGATGAGCGAGGCGCCGACCGTGTACCCGGGGGCCTCACTGCCCCAGGCGGCGAGCGGCGACAGCTCCAGGAACGGGGTGTCCTCGTCGATCAGCAGCTCGATCCGCTCGCGGGCCAGGAGCTTGCCGCGCGAGCGGTGCCGCGCCACGTACTTCTCGCCGCCGCCCGCCTGCGCCTTGAGGTGCTCGCCGGCCAGTTCGTCGAGCTTGGCGAGCATGGCGGTGCGGTTGGCGGCGTATTCGGGGCTCGCGATGTCGAGCGCGGTGGGCAGGACGGTCATGCGTGCGCCTCCGGTGCGTGGGCGGTCTCCAGCAGCGATACGGGAATGGGCAGGTGCCGGGAGCGCAGCCACTCCCCCACCGCCTTGGCCTGCGGGTCGAACCGGTGCTGGGCGGCGACGCCCTCGCCGAGCAGCCCGTGCACGGTGAAGTTCAGGGCGCGCAGATTCGGCAGGAGGTGGCGTACGACGGTGAGGGCGGCGGTCTCCGGGAGCAGTTCCCGGAACCGTTCGACGGTCAGTTCGTGGGCCAGCCACCGCCAGGCGTCGTCGTCGACGGCCCACACCCCCACGTTGGCGTCGCCGCCCTTGTCGCCGCTGCGGGCGCCCGCGATCCGGCCGAGCGGGGCGGACCGGGTGGGACCGGGGTCCGGCAGGGGTTCGGGCAGCGGCGGTTCGGCGACGTCCCGGAGCGGCCGTGTCGTCGCGGGGGGTGCCAGGTGCTCCCGGCGCCCGTCGGGGAGTACGGCGATGTGCGGGACCTCGCCGGCCGGTACGTACCGGGCCTCGAACACCCCGTACGGGGCACCCTTGCCGGGCGGGGCGGTGACGTGGAAGCCGGGGTAGCTGCCGAGGGCGAGCTCGATCGCGGCGCCGGAGACCGCGCGCCCGACCGTCTCCTGGTCCTGATCGCGGACGACGAGCCGGAGCAGGGCGCTCGCGCTCTCCTCGGTGGCGGCGTCGGCCCGGTCGGTCCGGGCCAGCTCCCACCGCACCTCGTCCGGTTCGGCGCCGGAGCGGGCGAGCGCGTCCGCGAACTGCTCGCGCACCAGCCGGGCCTTGGCCTCGATGTCGAGTCCGGTGAGCACGAAGACGACCTCGTTGCGCCAGCCGCCGAGCCGGTTCAGCCCGGCCTTGAGAGTGGGGGGCGGGGCCTCGCCGCGTACGCCGGAGATCCTGACCCGGTCGGGTCCGTCCTGGGTCAGCCGTACGGTGTCGAGCCGGGCGGTGACGTCCGGTCCGGCGTACCGGGCGCCGCCGGTCTCGTACAGCAGTTGGGCGGTGACGGTGCCGAGGTCGACGAGCCCGCCGGTGCCGTCGTGCTTGGTGATGACGGACGAGCCGTCGGCGTGGATCTCGGCGACGGGGAAGCCGGGACGGCGCAGGTCGTGACCCCGGAAGAAGGAGTAGTTGCCGCCGGTGGCCTGGGTTCCGCACTCCAGTGCGTGTCCGGCGACGACGGCCCCGGCGAGCGCGTCGAGGTCGTCGGGGCCCCAGCCGAAGTGGGCGGCGGCGGGCCCGGTGACGAGGGCCGCGTCGGTGACCCGTCCGGTGACGACGATGTCCGCGCCGGCGGTGAGGCAGGCGGCGATCCCGGCGCCGCCGAGGTAGGCGTTGGCGGTGAGGAACCCCTCGGGCACGGGCAGGCTGTCGCCCTCCACATGGGCGACCCGCACCGGGACGCCGACCTTCGCCGCCAACTCCCGTACCGCGTCGGCCAGTCCGGCCGGGTTGAGGCCGCCCGCGTTGGCGACGATCCTGACCCCGCGCTCGTGGGCGAGGCCGAGCCCCTCTTCGAGCTGGCGCAGGAAGGTGGTGGCGTAGCCGCGCTTCGGGTCCTTGAGCCTGCTCCGGCCGAGGATGAGCATGGTCAGCTCGGCCAGGTAGTCCCCGGTGAGGACGTCGAGGGGGCCGCCGGTGAGCATCTCGCGCACGGCGTCGAAGCGGTCGCCGTAGAACCCGGAGGCGTTGCCGATCCGCAGCGGCGCGGTCACTCGGCCTCCCTCCGGGGTGTGGGCGGTCACTCGCCCTCACCCCGGGGTGCGCGGCCCGGTCCGGCGGGTCCGGCGAACGCCTGGGCGATGTCGAGCCACTGGTCGGCGTCCGGGCCGACGGCCAGTACGGCGAGGTCGTCGCGGTGCGCGCGCTGGGTGACGAGGAGACAGAAGTCGACGAGCGGCCCGCTGACGCGCTGCGGTGCGTCCGGCGCCCCGAAGGCGATCAACTCCCCGTCAGCGGTGTGCAGTTCGACCCGGAACTCCTCCTTGGGCGCCTGGATCCCCCGTACCAGATAGGCGTAGTCGCGGGCCCGTACCCCGATCCGGGCGACGTGCCGCAGCCGGGCGGTGGGGGGCCTGGTGACCCCGAGGGCGTCGGCGATGTCCTGGCCGTGCGCCCAGCTCTCCATGATCCGGGCGGTCGCCATGGACGCGACGCTCATCGGCGGCCCGTACCAGGGGAACTTCACGCCCGGCGGGGCCGCGGCCAGGGCCGCGTGCAGCCGGGCCCGGCCCTCGCGCCACCGGACGAGCAGTTCCTCGGGCGGCAGCAGCGCGACGAGCTCCCCGGCGGCCTCGTCGACGAACGTCTCGGGGTGCGCGAGCGCCTTCTCGACCTCGGCGGCGAAGGCGTCCGGTTCGGTGACGGCGATCAGGGCGACCTCGTCGGTCCAGTTCAGGTGCGCGATCTGATGGGCGACGGTCCACCCCTCGGCCGGGGTCGGCCGCGCCCAGTGGGCCGCGTCCACCCCGGCGACCAACCGGTCGAGTTCCTCGCTCTCCTGACGCAGGTCGTCGAGTACGGCGACGGTCACGGCCGATGCATCGGACACGGTGCACTCCCTCGGGGCGTGGCGGTGTGCCCAGGAGCATGGCAGCGGGCCAATAAACAATCAAGCACGCTTGCATGATTTGCCGTCGCAGAACTGCCTCGATTTGGCGGGAACCGATCGGCCGGGCCTCCATGAACGGAAGCGCAGGATCCTACCTCCCAGTAGCACCGTTCGGAAGACTGCCAACCGCAGGATTCAAGTCAATTACGCGCTGCTACTAGCCGGATCTCATTCCCTCTGAAAGCGTGAACGCAGTTCCAACGGGGGAACAAAAGACTGACGCCTATGTGCGTTCCCCCTGCCCTGACCACGCAGGAGACGATATGACGCACTTGAGCAGGATCTCGCCGGACATCGAACGAAGGGTCCTCCTCTCTGCCCGGGTCGGCGGCGAGAATCGGACAACCGAGGTTCCGCGGCTCACCACCGGCACGCCTCTCACTGCGTATCTGTGAGAGGACTCCTGTTGATCCAGTCCCCACAGACCGATCCTCCCGACGGATCCGCTCCCCACGCCGTCGGGAACGAGCCGGCCCCAGCCGGCCTCCCCACCTCAGCTACACCGCCCGAAACCCACGACGAACGCCCTGATCCGCGCTTCGGCGTCCTCGGGCAGCTCTCGGTCCACGGCAGGACCATGTCGGTCACCTCACCCGTCCGGCGCGCGGTCCTCACCGCTTGCCTGCTCCGCTACGGACGGCCCATCGGCATCGCGGAGTTCAGCGAGATCCTCTGGGACGACCCGCCGGTTTCGGCCACGGCGAACCTCCGCAGTCATGTGACGGGACTGCGCCGGGATCTCGACGAGGTCGAGCCCGGACTCGGCGACCGGATGCGGACCTACCGCGGCGCCCAGTGCGGGTACGGACTGGAGATCGCACCCGACGAGTTCGACCTGCCCCGGTTCACCGCCGCGGTCCAGCGTGGCCGGAACTGGCTGATACACGGCTCCCACAAGTCGGCGGTCGACGCACTGGAGCAGGCCGTGGGCCTCTGGAGCGGTCCCTTCGGACAGGACCTCCCGCCCACCCGGTGGTTCAACGCCCACATCGCGGGGCTCAACAACGCCCGGCTGGACGCCTATCAGGACCTCTTCACCGCGTCCGTCCTCGCCGGCCGCACCACCATGTTGGCCTACCGCATCGAGAGCGTGATCGCCGAGGCCCCCTACCGCCAGCACCTGTGGGAGCTGCTCGCGGCGGTGCACTGCCTGCACGGCGACACCGTCAGCACGCTGTCGGTGGTCAACCGCTGCCAGAAGCTGTTCGCGGAGGATCTGGGGCTCGATCTGCCTCCCGGTATCGAGGCCATGCGGTCGGCGGCGCTCAACTGGGACCGTGAGGAGGCCATGCGGCTCGTCGCGTCCCGGACCCAGGACTCCGCGGAGCGGTGCCAATGCCGAAGACCTCCGCGTCCTTCTTCCTGACGCGGAGGTCTCGCGGCCGGGTCCGGTGGCCGTCCGGCCACCGGACTCAGGTCACGTCCCGCCGGAGCAGCAGCAGCGTTCCGGTGAGGCCGCCGACCAGGCTGTAGGCGACGAGTACCGCGGCGCCCGTCCAGGGCGCGGGGGCCCCGGCGAAGAGCTCACCGGGCGTGGTCATGATCTGGGACGCCACTCCGGGCAGCAGCACCTGGGCCTGGAGCACCCAGTCCTCCTCCAGGACCATGTCGTGCACTACCTGGAAGGCGAACGCGACGACGACCGAGGACAGGAAGTACAGCACCGCCGCGGTGACGGTGGCGGCGGTCTGGCTGCGGATGAGCACCCCGAGGCCGAAGCCGAACACGCCCCACACCAGGTAGGCGGCCAGGTTCAGCAGAACCGCGCCGAGCACGTCCCCGCTCCCGAGCCCGAGACCGGTGCCCTGGGACGTCAGGAAGATCCCACCGACCACGAGGCTTCCCACCGTGGCCGCCAGCCACAGCCCGGCCGAGGAGATGAGCACGACGACGAGCTTGGCCGTGACGACCCGGCCCCGGCGGGGCGCCGCGAGAAACGTGGCCGTCAGGGTCCGGTACTGGTACTCGTTGGTCACCAGCAGGATGGCCAGCACGCCCGCCAGCAGCAGGCCGAGGGTCTGCCCGGAGGTGTAGAGGGTCGCGGCGATGCGGCCGGGGGCCGACTGGGTCTCCCAGAGGTCACGCATCGTGCCGACCTGCTCGGCGGACATGTCCTCGCGGGGGGTCAGGATCGCCCCTGCCAGATAGTCCTCGAACGGCTGCATGAAGGTGTGGGCCTGCCAGCTGTTCCACAGCGCCAGCAGCACCGCCACCGCGGCCATCGCCGCGCCGGCGATCCACCAGGTGGGCAGCGTACGGAGCTTGAGCAGCTCGCTGCCGATCAGCCCCCTCATCGGATCTCCGCCTTTCCTTGCGTGAGCCGCAGGAACGCCTGTTCCAGATCGGGCGCGTCCTCGGCGAGTTCGTACAGTTCCCCGCCGTGGGCGGCGGCCGCCGCGGCCACCGCGCCGGTCCCGAGGCCGCTCACGACCAGCAGGCCGTCCCCGTCCGGCGGACGCGTCACGGCCGCTCCCGTCGAGGTGAGCGCCGCCGCCAGTTCCCCGGGCCGTGAGACGCGGACCCGTACCCGGGCCTCGCCCCGTACCCGGGCGACGATCTCCCGGCTCGACCCTTCGGCCACCAGCCGCCCCTGACTGATGATCACGAGATCGTCGGCGGTCTGCTCGACCTCGGATATGAGGTGGCTGGAAACGAGCACCGTGCGGCCTTCGGCGGCCAGCGTCCGCAGCAGGGCGCGCATCCAGGCGATCCCTTCGGGGTCGAGCCCGTTGGAGGGTTCGTCGAGGATCAGGACGGGTGGATCGCCGAGCAGCGCCTGGGCGAGGTTGAGGCGTTGCCGCATGCCGAGCGAGTACTCCCCGTACCGCCGTCCGCCCGCCTGGGCCAGTCCGACATGGTCGAGCACCTCGTCGGCCCGGCGGGCCGGCAGGCCCGTCGCCGCGCACTGCACACGCAGATGGTCACGGCCGGTCCGCCTGCGATGGGTGCCGGACTCGTCGAGCATCGCGCCGACGGTTCTGAGCGGCTGTGCCAGGTCCCGGTACGGCTGTCCGCCGACGGTCGCGGTGCCGGACGTCGGGGCGGTGAGGCCGAGGAGCATCCGGAGCGTCGTCGTCTTGCCCGCCCCGTTGGGGCCGAGGAAGCCGGTGACGCGTCCGGGCGCGACCGTGAAGGACAGGTCCCGCACGGCCCATCTGTTGTCGCGGTACCGCTTCGACAGGCCGCGGAACTCGATCGGCCGTCCGTCGGCCCGGCCCTGCGCGTCCTTCGCGTCCTTCGCGTCCTTCGCGTCCTTCGCGTCCGGCGCTTCCTTCGCTTCCGGCGCTTCCGGTGGGGTCATGAACTCTGTTCCTTACGTTCGCGCGGCTGCCGTGCCGGGCGTCACGGGCACGGGCGTCGGGGGCCGCTGGAATCGTGCGTGCAGGCCGTCAGGTCCGTACGTGCCGGTCGCGGTGGGCGCGCAGGTCCTCCGCCAGGTGCGATCTGCGCAGTCGGCGAGTGCGCAGCAGCCTGCGCCAGTCCGCCGCGGTGTCGTGCATCAGCTGCCGGTGGAAGTAGTTGACGTACTCCGCCAGACCGAGGGCGTACAGCACGAGGCCGGGCGCCCACTCGGACGGCGGCCGTCCCGGGAGGGCCGGGACCATGACCGCGAGGCCGGCCGCCAGGGCCAGGGCGCACAGCGGCCGGAGCGGACCGAACACCCCGATCGCGGGCGGTCTCCGTGCTCCGGTGCGCAGTTGACGTGCTTTCAGTGCCCAGTACCCGGACCCGATGAGCAGGAGCCCGGCCACCAGGGCGAAGCCCACCGTGTTCGCGGTGCTGAAGGGTGCGCCGAGGGCCACGAACACCGCCCAGCCGATCAGTGCGATGTTCGCCGCCTCCAGAAGGGTCAGCGTGCGCAGTCGCCTCAGCAGCGCCGGCCGGGAGCGTGTCGCAGGGGTCATGCTCCCAGCATCGCGTGCCGCCCCGGGCCCGGGGGACGTGCGCGGGAATCGGTCAGTCATGGACCAGTTGCTGGCCGACGAGGGCGGCGTACGCACCTCCTCGCGCGACCAGTTCCTCGTGGTCGCCGTCCTCGACGATCCGGCCGCGGTCGATGACGAGGATGCGGTCGGCGTCGCGGACCGTGCTCAGCCGGTGCGCGATGACGATGCGGGTGCAGTCGAGTTCCGAGAGGTTCTCGTGCACGACCGCCTCGGTGGTCGCGTCCAGGTGGCTGGTGGCCTCGTCGAGCAGCAGCACCCTCGGCCGGTGCACGACGGCGCGGGCCAGGGCGACCCGCTGCCGCTGCCCGCCGGACAGGCCGTTGCCGCCCTCGCCGAGGATCGTCTCGTACCCCATCGGCATGTGTGTGATGTCCTCGTGGACCGCCGCGAGGCGGGCCGCCTCGACGACATCGTCCAGGGTCGCGTCGGGCATGACCAGCGCGATGTTGGTCAGCACCGAGCCGCTGAAGATGTCCGCGTCCTGGGTGACGACGCCGCACTGGCGGCGCAGGTGGCCGAGGTCCAGTTCGGTGAGCGGGGTGGAGCCGTAGGTGATCTCCCCGTCCGTCGGGTCGTAGAGCCCGAGGATGAGACGGGCCAGGGTGGACTTCCCCGAACCGCTGCTGCCGACGATGGCGATCTTCTCGCCCGGCCGGACGGTGAGGGAGATGCCCGACAGGGCCTCCGGCCCGTCCCCGGAGTAGCGGAAGCTGACGTCGGTCAGGGTGATCGGCTCGCTCAGGTCCGCCTTCCCGGATCCCTGCCCCAGGGACTCCGGGGGTTCGTTCAGCACGTCGCGCAGCCGGTCGAGGTGGACCCGGATGGTCTGGAACGTCTTGATGCTGCGGCCCAGTTGGGCCACCGGGGCGAGCGCGGAGCCGGCCAGGGCGATGAGCGCGAGCATCGTTCCCAGCGACAGGTTGTCGCTGAGGACGAGGTAGGCGCCGAGTACGAGCATGAGCAGCGGGGACGCGGTGCCCAGCATGCCGAGGACGCCGTCGATCGCGTTGTCCAGCCTGCTGCGGCGTACGGAGGACTCCAGCTGCTCGGTGAACTTCTGCGACCACCGGCGCACCACGACGTGTTCGGCGCCGGAGGACTTGACCGTCTCGGCGCCGGTCACCGCTTCCAGGAGCGTGCTCTGCGCCTCCCCGAGTGCCTGGAGTTCGCGTTCGGTCAGCCGCTGGGCGGTCCGGGCCGAGGCGAACATGATCACGAGCTGGACGGTGGCGACGGCGAGGATCGCGGCGACGAACAGCAGGGACTTGAAGCCGATCACCACGAGGTAGACGCCGAGCAGGGCCACGTCCAGGAGGACCGCCAGGAGCTGGCTGGAGACGGCGTCACGGACGTACGTCATGCTCGACACCCGTACGAGCAGGTCGCCCCCGGTGCGCAGCTGGAAGAACTTGTACGGCAGGGACATCAGGTGTCTGAGGAACGTGCCCATCATCGACCAGTCCATCCGGGTCTGCAGCCACAGCAGCAGCTCGGCCCGGGCCAGCGTCATCAGACCGTGGCTCACGGTGTACGCGACGAGACCGGCCGCCAGGACGAGCAGGGTGTCCTCGCCGCGCCCCGGCAGGACGCGGTCGACGATGTACGCCGTGAGGAAGGCCGGGAGCAGTCCGAGGAGCGTGAGCGCGGCGGAGGCGCCGATGACCCCGGAGACGACGGGCACGGAGCGCGGCAGGAAGGGCCGGACGAAGGACCACAGTCCCGCCTCGGCGCCCTCACGGCGTTCGAGCTCCTCGGTCGGCTCCAGCTCCAGCGCCACTCCGGTGAAGGACGCGTCCAGTTCCGCGTAGCTGATGTGCCGGCGCCCGGACGCGGGGTCGACGATGTCGACCCCGCGGCGGGTGAAGCGCTCGATGACGACGAAGTGGTTCATGCCCCAGTGCGCGATCAGCGGCAGGACGAGCCCCCGCAGCGCCTCCGGTTCCGCGCGGAAGGCCCGTACCTTCAGGCCCAGTTCGCGTGCCTGCCGGGCGATGGACGCGGCGCTCGCCCCGTCGCGCGAAAGCACCATCCGGTCGCGCAGCTCCGCGACGGTGGTGGCGCGGCCGTGGTGGCCGAGCACCATGGCGAGTGCGGCGACGCCGCACTCGACCGAGGTGGACTGCAACCGCACGGGCACCCTGCGGCGGATGATGGTCACTGGTCGCCCCTTCCGTCCCAGATGTCCATGAGCAGTGGGCGGGTGCCCTGGTCGAGGACCACGGACGCGCCTTCCTTCAGTCCGCCGGCGACGCCACCGGGAAGTTCGACGAGCACCATGGTGACCTGGGATCCGCCCTGACCGGTCTGGAAGTCCTTCACCCGGCCCTCCACGGGCCGGCCGTCCACGCGCAGCAGGACGTCGGTGCCCTTCGCCGGCGGGCCGAAGCCCGGGAAGGCGAGCACGCCCTGGCGTCCGTTGACGCCGGCCAGGGTGCCGGTCGGCCCGACGGGCACCCGTACCAGGAGGCCGGCCGCCACCGTGGCGGCGAGCAGCAGGGCCCCGGCCAGGGCCCATCGCCACCGCGGCCGCATCTGTTCGGGGTGGAAGCCGGTACGGGCGGCACCGCGCGGGTTGGCGCGGTAGGCCGCCACCATGCTCGGCCGGTAGACGCCGTCGGAGAGGGCGCCGTCCGGCGGGGCCGCCGGTGCGGACCCGCCGTTCAGCACGTCTTCCCCCGGGTGTCCGGACCGGCGAGCGTCAGCAGGTCCGGCACCTGCTCGGGTGCGGCCTTGCGCGCCAGTCCCCAGGCGATGCCGGCCAGACCGGTCATGAGACCGGGTGTCTCCACGCCCTTCGGGACGCCGCACAGCCAGCCGTTCTCCCGGCCCTCGTGCAGCAGCGTGTTCCACACCCGGGGCAGCAGACCGGCGACCTCCGGCTCCTGGTCGGCCCTGCTGCTCTCGTCGATGATGAGCAGATTGCCGATGTCCCCGTGGCACAGGCTGTGGTTGCCGAGGCCGGACACCGGGTCGAGGTCGAGGCCGGTCGAGATGGCGGCGAGGACCGCCATGTGCCGGTCGCTCTCGATCAGGTCGGCCAGGTCCGGGACGGTGCCCAGTTCCTGGAAGGCGTTGCGGGCCATCGCGATGCCCGGGGCGCCGTGGCACCAGGCGTTCATGACCGTACGCCCGCCGAGGTTGGCCGGCCGCAGGTCGCGCCAGGTGCGCAGCTCCGGGTCGAAGGCGGTCCGCTCGTACGTGAGCGCGTGCCGGACGGCCTCCTTGTACTCCGGGCGGGGAGCGGCCCGGTCGAGCCGGGCGAACGCGTACGCGATGCCGGAGGCGCCGTGCGAGAAGCCGGCGAGCGGCTCCTCGGGGTTGATGGGGGTGGCCCAGCCCCATCCCTCGCCGCGTTCCTGCCGGGTGGCCAGCAGGCGGTCGGCGCAGCGCGCCGCGATCCGGGCCGCTCCGATGCCCGGCCGGGCGGTCTCCAGCGAGAGGAGGGCGAGGATCGCGCCCGCGGAGCCGGAGACGATGTCCAGGAGGGGGTCCTCGTCGACGAGTTCGTCGATGGCGGGCAGCAGGGCGGCGGCGGCTTCCGCGTACTCGGGCCGGTCGTGGCGTACGGCGGCGTGCGCCAGGGCGTAGACGGCACCGCCGAACGGGCCGAACGCGCCGATGCCGAACTCCGCGGCTCCCGGCTTCTTCGCCAGGCTCGCCAGTGTCTCGGCGATGAGCACCGACCGCTTCGCCACCTGGTCGAAGGCGGCCTGGGCCAGCTCGCCGGTCCGTTCGTCGCCGGTCACGGCCGCTACGGCGTCCAGGGCGTGCGCGATGCCGGCGGTCCCGGTGTAGAGGCCGATCGGTGCGGGCGCGTACTGCCAGTACTTCTCGTCGACCAGGTCGAGACCGATCCAGCCCAGCCCGTGTTCGTCGCGGATGCACAGGTCCGACAGCCGGTGCGCGAGGCGCAGGGCCTCCTCGGCGAAGTCGCCGGGGTCGGCCGCGCCGTCCAGCCGGGGGCGGTGCCAGTTGGGCCAGCGGGCGTCGCTCTCGCCCATGGCGGTGGCGGCGACGCACGAGCGGATGACCCGTGCCTGGAAGGCGAGGTCGGCGTCGCCGAGGGCGACGAGGCGTTCGCGTACGGCGGTCAGCGGCGGGTAGCGGGTACCCATCGGCAGGCCGTCCAGTCCGCCGCGCAGGGTCCCGGAATCCGCGTCGACGGTGAACATGGGGATGTCTCCGAGGGTGAGCTCGGCGACCTCGTCCAGGATCATCGCGATGCGGGACTCCGGCATCTCGACATGTCCGCCCGCCAGCCGGGCGAGCGAGCGGGAGTGGTCGAGGCCGTCGCGCATGAAGTCCGGGTGGGTGCTCTCCAGCAGCAGCCGGCCGTAGATGTGGGTCGGCCTGGCGATGAGCCGGGTCCGGACCAGACCGAAGGGGGTCAACGGCCCCTGCTCGGCGAGGAGTTCGTCCCGGCCGGCTTCCAGCAGCCGGTAGACGTGGGTGAATCCCTCGACGAACGAGTCGACCCGGCCGACCAGGTCGATCGGTTCGCCGTCGGCGGTCATCGGGTGGTTGCGCTCGGCGTCCATCTCCATCCGGCGCTTGACCAGCCGCATCCGGTCGGTTCCGCTGTCCTCCCAGGTGGGCACCGGCATGGGGGTCAACTGCCCGCCGTGGCCCGCCAGTCCGCTGACGTCCAGGCCGAAGGTGCCGTCCTCGCCGCGCACCAGCAGGTGGTTGGGGAGGATGCCCACGGACTGGACGGAGTCGGCGAGGGTGACCGCGGCGATGTCCGTCTCACCGTCGATCTTGACGACGGCCGCGGTCTTGTCGTTGTGCAGCAGCGCCTCCAGGTCGACGAGAACCGGGTACTCGCCCGCGGCGAGCACGTTCTCGAAGTGGAAGTCCGTTGCGTGCAGCAGGTAGAGGAGTGACGTCAGCGCGCCGAGCCGCCAGGCGTAGCGGTCGCCGCCCTCGGCGTCGGTGGTCGCGGTGGTGTCGACCTGTTCGACCCACCCGTGGCTGCCGCGGTCCACGATGCCGATCCGGGCCAGGTCGTGCGGGGCGCCCTGCTGGTTGACCCAGTCCAGGAGCCCGTCGAAGGCGGTGTCCATGGCCAGCGGGCGGGGCTTGAAGACCAGGGTGGCGGTGTCGAACTCGACCATGGCGACGGAGCGGCCCCGCCGGTGCTTGTCGCCGGCCCCGAACTCCAGGCGTTCGAGCCGCTGGGGGCCCGGGGCGGCGAGCAGGCTCTCGCGCAGTACGGGGAGGTCGGCGACGAGCGCCTCGATCAGCTCGACCCGCGTGTCGATCCAGAAGCGGAGCTGGGTCACGATCAGCCGTGCCAGGACCGGGTACTCGTCCCAGAGCGCGAGGGCGTTGCCCTCCGAGCGGAGCAGTTCGACGTACGAGGAGAAGCGCTCCTCGGAGGTCTCACCGCCGAGCCGGTCCTCGACGCGGGCGATGTTGAGTTCGAGTACGAGGGTCCGCTGCACATGGCCGAGCAGGTCGGCGGCCGGGGCGGTCGCGCGGACGACGTCGAGGATGTGGCCCGGGTCGGCCATGAGGGGGTCGTCGCTGTTCCGCACGCGTTCCTCGACGAGCGCGTCGAGTTCGTGGACGGCGCCCTCCACGAGGGGGCGGATCACTTCCAGGAGGCCCATGTCGGGGTCGAGTCGGCGGGTGGCGTCCGTGGTGGCCATGCCCTCGGCCCACCAGCGCCTGAACACCCGGTGCCAGTCGGGTTCGTCCGCCAGACGGGCGGCGAGGGACTCGTCGCTCTCGCCGAGCAGAGCGGCCAGTTCGTCGGCGCGGACGCCCAGCGGTGCGAGCCGTGCGTCCAGCGTGGCGCGCTCACCGGTCAGCGGCGCCAGCTCCCGCCACATGGCCAGGCGCTTCTCGCCTCGCACCGGGTCGGACTGCGACGGGGTCCCGCCGAGTCTTTCGCTCAGGGTGGCGGCCCGGTGCCAGGGGAGGTGGGCCCCGGCCGACCCGCTGGTGGGGTGCTCGCTTGCGACGTCAGGCATTCCGCTCTTCCTCCTGGGGCAAGAACGTGACCGGCGGGGGCGCACAGTCGCCCGCCCCTGCCGGTCACGCCGTTTCTTCGGTACGCTGCTAGTTCTTGCAGGGCTTACCGGGGTTGCAGGCGAGACCACATACGGTCCAGCCCGAGTACCACGGCAGGCACGAGCAGCACCCGAGAGTGCCGAGAACTCCGGAGCCGGCTCCGTTGATCTCGGTCAGCTCCTCGTCGGTGATTGCGGTGAGGCCTTCGCCCGACGGATGGGCGGGGGCCTCACTCCCGAGGGACAGCCGGTAGTCGGCGTCCTTCCAGGAACGGACTATGTCCACGTACATCACTCCTTGTAGGAAACTGTCACGCTCAGCAACAGCCACGCGTGCCCATGCTGCAGCTGCCGCAGAGGGTCCCGGTCGGGGAGCACACCGTCACGGTCAGAGTGATCGTGGCGCACGCCCAGGTGGTCCCGCCCGCAACGCCGTCGAGCTGATCGTCGGCCAGCTCGACGAGGCCGGCCGGGTTGGCGGGAGCCTCGCTGAGGGTGGCCCGGTACTCGGGGTCCTTCCATGCGCGAACAAGGTTCATTTGTCTGTCACCTCCTTTCGCTGAGGATGAGAACCAGGCCCGTGGGGCCGGGTTCCGAGTGCCATCCTCAGCGGCCCTCATGCAGCCGGAATATCGCGCGGGCGGCTCAGTGCGCACACGCGGCGCATACGCCGGCGATCGCCGCTGCGGAATCGCCGCGGAACCGCCGTGATTTCCGAACTCGGCTTGGTATCACCGGACTTGGGCGGCGACCGGGGCGTTCCGGAGGAGGCGCGGTACGTACCGGAGAAGACGCGGGAAGGCGGCACGTACGGAAGAGGGCGCGGGAAGGCGGCTCGCGGAAGACGGCGCGGGAGGACGGCGCGTGGACGCGCTGCTCCCGGGCCGGGGTCAGAGGACCGGGGCGACGAAGGCCGCACTCAACGGACCGGAGGGACGACAGCGGCAGCGCTCAAAGAACCGGAGGACGACGGCGGCAGCGCTCGGGGAACCAGAACTATGACGGCCGCCGCGCTCGGAGAACCAGCACGACCACGGCCGCCGCGCTCAGGAAACCAGAGCGATGACAGCCGCCGAGACCAGGGCGAAGAAGCTGCCCGCCCCGGTGATCAGGGCCCTGGCGTGGCGCATGCCGAAGGACGGGGCGCGGGTGGTCGCGTCCTTCGGGTTCGCGGTGCCGTAGTAGACGGTCACCAGGTCGCCCAGGGCCGGAGTGTGGCGCGACTGGCGTTCCTCGAAGCTGACGGTGTGCCCGTCGGCCGTACGGAACTCCAGCGTGGGGTGGGTTTGTTCGAGGGGTCCGCCCTCGGGGCTCTGGACCTCTTCGGTGCGCAGGGAGACGCACCGGGCCTCGGCGGTGAGCCCCTCGGCCCAGGCGGAGCGGAGCCGGGGGCCCTGGAGCTGCCGGTCCAGGCTCCTCCCGGACATCACGGCCGCGCCGACGGCGAGGACGAAGTAGGCGGCGGCGATGACCATGGCTCCCCCGGCATGTTACGTGTACGGGCCGCCATGATCCCGTGCGCGCGACCGGTCGACAAGGGCCCGCGCACCCGCGTCAGGCCCGCTCGCGCGGCCTCGCGCGCCGCGTCTGGCTCCGCACCGCGCCCATGCTCGCCCCGATGACGAGGGCGATCGCCAGTGCGTCGGTGGTCGTCAGGGCCTGGTCCAGGATCAGGAAGCCGGCCGTGGCCGCGATCGCCGGTTCCAGGCTCATCAGGATCGCGAAGGTGGGCGCGGGCAGGCGGCGCAGCGCCATGAGTTCGAGGGTGTACGGAAGCACCGAGCTCAGCAGCGCCACCGCCGCGCCCAGCCCCAGCGTGGACGGGACCAGCAGCTTCGAGCCCGACTCCAGGACGCCCAGGGGCAGCGAGAGCAGCGCGGCGACGACCAGGGCCAGAGCCAGGCCGTCCGCCTGGGGGAAGCGGCGGCCGGTGCGGGCGCTGAAGACGATGTACGTCGCCCACATGGCGCCCGCGCCCAGCGCGTAGGCGGCGCCGACCGGATCGAGGCGGTCGAAGCCTCCCCCGCCCAGCAGCACGACGCCGCCCAGCGCGAGCCCGGCCCAGACCACGTTGATCAGGCGGCGGGAGGCGAAGACCGAGAGGGCGAGCGGGCCCAGCACCTCCAGGGTGACGGCGGCGCCCAGCGGGATGCGGTCGGCCGCCTGGTAGAAGAGCGTGTTCATGCCGCCCATGGCCAGTCCGAAGGCGAGGACCGTGCCCCAGTCGGCGCGCGAGTGGCCGCGCAGCGTCGGGCGGCAGACGACCAGCATCACGACTGCGGCAACGGCCAGGCGCAGGGTGACGACGCCGAGCGCACCGGCCTTCGGCATCAGCAGGACCGCGACGGCGGAGCCGAACTGGACGGAGAGGCCGCCCGCGACGACCAGCGCGACCGGGGCGAGCGCCGCGCCCCGGCCCTTGCCCCCGGGGCGTGCGGGGCCCGCCGCGTCGCCCAGGGCGGAAGCCGCCTCGGGTACGGCGACGGCTGCGGCCTGCTCGGCGGCCGCCGCCCCTGCTGCACTGCGCTGGTCGTTCACCTGCGGTGTTCCTCCCGAATCCGACAGTACAACTCAATGCACTGTTCGATTGAACATACTGCACCTCACACACGCGGTACGTCCTCTTACGGTAGGTACCTCCGCGTGCCGCGTGAAATGTCGATCGACCGCTGGTTATGCTCCCCACGCATGAGCATCGGTCGTTCCGGGGAAAGCGCTGGTCGCGGCATCGAGATCCGCCATCTGCGCGCCTTCCTGGCCATCGCCGACGCGGGCAACGTCACCCGGGCCGCCGCCCGTCTCCGCCTCACCCAGCCCGCGGTCTCGCGCACCCTCGCCGCCCTGGAGCGGCATCTCGGCACCCGGCTCGTCGACCGCTCCACCCACCATCTCGCCCTCACTCCCGAAGGCGTCGTCTTCCGGGACAGGGCCACCGCCGCGGTCGCCGCGTTCGACGAGGCGCTCGACTCCGGCGGGCTGCGCCACTGGCCGCTGCGGCTCGGGCACGCCTGGTCGGCGTTCGGCCCGTACACCACTCCGCTGCTGCGCCGCTGGCAGGAGCTGTATCCGCAGACCCCGCTGGAACTGCTGCGGATCGACGACCGCACCGCCGGTCTGACCCGCGGCGAGGTCGATGCCGCGCTGCTGCGGGGGCCCGTCGAGGCGCCCGGCCTCGTCGCCGAGGTGCTGTTCGAGGAGGACCGGGTGGCGGCGGTCGCGGCGGACGGCCCGCTTGCGGACCGCACGGCACTCCGCCTCACCGACCTGGCGGCCGAGACCGTCGTCCTCAACACCGTCTCCGGCACCACCACCGTCGAGCTGTGGCCACCGTCCGCCCGCCCCACCGCGACCCTCACCGTCGCCAACACCGACGACTGGCTGACGGCCATCGCGGCGGGCCGCGGCGTAGGCGTCTCCGCCGCGTCCACCGCCGACATGCACCCGCACTCCGGCGTCGCCTACCGCCCGCTGCTCGACGCCCCGTCCGTCCCCGTGCTCCTCGCCCGGCGGGACGTCCCGGGGCACCCGGCACTGCCGGCGCTCGCCGCCCTCGCCCGCGAGATCGTGCGGCTCGGGCGGCATCAACCTGGAGGCTCAAGTCATCCAATTGTTCAGTGAGTTGACTTGAAGGCGCCGAACAACTCCAGGGCCATACCTGCGGCCTCTTCCCGGCAGATGGTCCGAGGGCGAGCGGGACGGCCGCGGGCGGCCGAGTCCAACACGCGGCCGGAGCCGACAGGTTGGAATGGACCCATTGACTGGCACCATTCAACGAATGACGCGAATTCGTCCGATTTACATCCGGAGACACCGGAGGGTTCGGGCGTCACACAGAGGCGGCAACCGGAATATCCGATACCCGTTGCCCACCAGGTGACGATGCGGAATAGTTGGGCCGGCAGACAGGAAAGGGCGACTACATCAGTATCGCCGAGCAAGGGGGAGACGTCATGAGGTTGAAGAACGTAGTCCGGTCGACCGCAGGCCTGACCGTCGCGTTGGGCACAATGCTGGCACTGGGCACCTCCACGGCCTACGCGGCCGACAAGGGCGTGACCCTCAATGGTCGCGGCACCGCGCATTTCCAGGACAGCGGCGACAAGTTCACCGTATGTGACACCAACGCGGATGGTCACGGCGTCCAGATGAGCCTGTATCGCGTCTCCGACGGCAAGATCATGTGGACGATCAACGACGGAGGTGACGCAGGCTGCGACAGCAAGACGTACGACATCGTGGGTTCCACGCAGTACTACATGCACCTCTGCTGGAGCGTTCCCGGCGCCGAATGCGTCAAGTCTTCCAACTTCAGCGAGAGCTAATCCACTCGTAGCTGTTCAGCCAGGACCCGCCGACGAACAGAAGAGCCCCGGTTCCGGATCTCTCCGGCCGGGGCTCTTTTGTTTGCCAGAATTCCCCTCCGGCAATTGTTGCTGTTCGACCCTGCCGCGCGCCGGCACACGATTGTTCTCATCGACTGCGGTATTGCGGCGGGCGTTGTTCAGGAGGTGGCGCTGCCCGGGAATGGGGGCTCGTCGAGAATTCGGACGCGCTCGAATCGTTTACCGCACACGGGCCGGTCGCGCCGTCCGGCGCACCATGCGTCGTGGAGGTCCCGGTCGACGTGGCCGGAGCAATCGGGAGCGCCGTTCTCGTCAACTCGCGAAGCGCGGCCGCACCGTGAGCCTTTTCCAACCTGATGGGGTAGCAGGTTGCGGGTGGGCAAGCACTGTACGGAGTAATGAAGCTCCTGGCAGACGGCGGATCTTGGTCGTGAACCCGTCTACCAGGAGCTTCGTCGTTCTGCAGATCCGTCCAACACACGGCCGGCGCCGACAGGCTGGAAACGGCTCACTGTTCGGGCACGCCCGCAATTGCTGAACCTGCACTCACCCGCAGCACGGAGCCTGGACGAACAGGCTGAGAGGGAACCGCCGTGGAAACCTTCGAACGCGCCTGACTGGAGCACCACTCGCGGCCGCATAGCTGGCACCGTCGGACGAGGACACGGGGCGCAACGGCCGGAGGCCCCGGCTGTGCGCTCCGTGTCCTCGTCCGATAGGTGGGCAGGTCACGTGCCGACGATGGCGTCGTGGGCGGCCCAGCCCAGGTCTGGGCAGGTCACGTGCCGACGATGGCGTCGTGGGCGGCCCAGCCCAGGTCGCCGGCGGACCAGCTCGTGTTGCCGAGGACGGCCACGTCCAGGTCGTACTGGGGGTAGTGGTAGAGACGTGCGCTGACCCCGTCCTCCTCGCCGGTGTGACCCCAGCGGACGATGTTCGCCTCGTCGTCGAGGATATGGGTGAGGCCGAAGCCGTACATCCACTGGTAGCCGCGGATCTTCTCCTCTCGCTCGGAGACCTGCGGGGTGAGTGCCAGGCGTGTGGTCTGCTCGTTCAGCAGTCGTCCGTGGCGCAGCGCGTGGTTGAAGGCCGTCAGGTCGGCGGCCGTGCAGGTCGCTCCTCCGTCAGCGGCCGCGCGGGGAGTGGTCGCGTAGTGGTTGGTCCGGTACGGGGTGGGGCTGTCGGCCGTGGCGAGGTACCCCTCGGCGATGCCGGGGCCCAGTTCGTCCAGGGCTGGGAAGCCAGCCGTGCTCATGCCGGCACGGGCGAAGACTTCCTCGGTGATGACTTCCTCGAAGGTCCGGCCTGTCACTGATTCGATCAGCAGCCCGAGCAGGATGTAGCCGGCGCCGTTGTAGAGGTGGCGTTCCCCGGGAGGGAAGTGGGCTTGCTTGTCGACGAACAGGGGCACGTAGTCCTTGTTGTCGCGCAGCAGGTAGAGGGGGTGGGACGCGGTCAACGCGGCCCATTCTGCTTCCCAGTTCTCGCTGCTCTCCTCGAACCAGTCGCCAATGCCCGAGGTCATCGTCAGGGCGTGGCGGACCGTGACGCGTGGGTCCAGTCTGGGTATGTGAGCCTTGACGTGGTCCAGCAGCGCGTCGTCAAGGCCGATCCGGCCCTGTTCGACGAGTTGCAGGACGGCCACTGCGGTGAATGTCTTGGACACTGAGGCCACTCGGAAGCGCGTGTCAGGCGTGTTCGGTACTGCCCACCGCCGTGAGGCCATTCCGAACGACTGCGTGAACAGCGGCTTCCCGTGCTGCGTCACCCGGACCGTGCCGGAGAATCCCGCGGCATCCGCCGCCTCACGGACGGCTCGCTCCAGCGCGGCCGGATCAAGGCTATCGGTGCTGTCGGATTGCGATATCGCCGTCATTGCACCCCCTGCTGGGAAAGAAGATCGGAAGTCGGCAATGATCCTCGTCAGCCGGTTCGTTCCTGGTCAACCCGTTTTCCTGCGCTTCAACGCGTATGTGCACCGCTCTGGGCCATGGCCGGCTGCTGCCCGCCGCATGAGGAGGGGCCGCGAGTGCCTCGGCGAGCAGGCCATGGCCACCCTGAAGGGCTGGCGCCTCCTGCGGAAGCTCCGCTGCAGCACCAACCGCATCACAGCGATCGTCCAGGCCATCCACGTCCTTTACCACGCGTCGGCGTGAGGTTGGAAATGGCTCCGTGGCTGCCGAACTCGGGGCGGTCCGCCGTCACCCACGCCGGGCGCGCGAGGTGGTGGGGCGGGAGTGCGACGGCCGAGGCTGCGCGGCCCGGAGGCCGTCAGCCTGCGGTCACGCCCAGATGAGGCGCTGCCCGTCCGGGCCCACGTGCAGCCGCATGCGGTCAGCGGGCGGGCCACCGTCCGTCCGCCACTGCGAGACCCGCTCGGTGATCTCGTCCCACAGACGCACCGGGCCGCCCTGCCGGACCATCCACCGTCCGCCGTCCCGGAAGAGGACCGCCCACGCCCCGGCGTCCACGTCGACCACGACGTGTTCCGTCCGGCCGTCACGTTCCAGCGTGAGCCGCTGCGCGCGGGGCGCGGCGGACTGCGCGACGAACCGGGCCGTCCAGTCGTCGAGCGCGTCCGCGCCCAGCTCGGCGGGCACCGCGTCGCCCTCGCCGAGGTTCGGCAGGATGCCCAGCGGGGGCGGAAGGTGGGGCCGGGCGAGCATGAACGAGACCTGTCCGCCGAGCACCGGGCCGTCGGCCGTGCCGTCGTCGGCGACGGTGAGCCGTACGAGCTCGGACGCGTGCATCCACCCGCCGACCGTGACCAGGATTTCACCGCCCGGCCGGGTCTGCGCGAGCCAGTCGGCCGGCACGGTGCGCACCGCGCACGTAGCGATCACACGGTCGTACGGGCCCCCCTCCTCGTAGCCCGCCAGGCCGTCACCGACCACGCGCAAAGGCCAGTACCCGGCCCCCGCGAGGGCTGTTCCCGCGCGGGCGGACACCTCGGCATCGACCTCGACCGTGATCACGTCGTCCTCGCCGACGACGTGGCAGAGCAGCGCGGTCGAGTAGCCCGTGCCCGTACCGATCTCAAGTACGCGCGTCCCCCTGGACGCCCGCAGGTCTTCGAGCATCCGCACGACCAGGCCCGGCAGGGTGGAGGACGACGAGGGGGCTGCGGCGACACGTCCTTCGACCTGGTCGGGAAAGACGCCCCCGGCCACCTGCGTCACGAGGGTGTCGTCCTCGTAGATCCGCGTGAGTCCTCCCGGAGAGCCCCCGGACGCCGGGCGGTACCAGCCGCCCGCTTCGTACTCGAACCAGCCGTGCGCGAGAAACGCCTCGCGGGGCACCGCCATGACGGCCGCTCCCCATTCCGGGGTGCGCAGAGTGCCGGAGTCCCGCAGACACCGCACGAGACCGGCCCGCAGGTCCTTCGAGGCCAAGGGGTCAGTCTTCGGGGTCAGAGGGTCGGTCATGGCGGCCAGCTCCGTTCTCCAGCAGGTCCGCGATCGCGGCGGTGACCGGCAGTCCGGCCGCGTCTTCGAGCCACGCCCACTGGCCGTTGGGGTTGCACTCCAGAAACCACCATGCGCCGTCGCCGGTCACGGCGAAGTCGAAGGCTCCGAAGTTCAGCCCGAATTCGGTGAGGAAGCGCGCCAGTACCCCACGCGTCCCATCCGGGCAGGCGACCGGCTCGTAGGCGAGGTTCCGGTACTCGGATCTCCAGTCCACGACCCCGGGCGGCGCGGTGATCCGGGCGCTGAACACCCGCTCACCGACCACGACCGCCCGCACGTCCGCCACCTTGGGCACCCGCGCCTGGAACAGGTGCGCGCTACGGCTGACCGCGCCGTCGATCTCGCCGGCCTCGACCTGGGCGGCCCAGATCCCGGCAGGCTCACCCTCGACGTCGTACGCCCCCGCGTGCAGGGGCTTGTAGATCGCGGACTGTTCTGCGCAGAACTGCGCGGCATCCCCCGGGTCATTGGTGATCAGAGTGGCCGGGACAGTGAGTCCTGCGCGGGTCGCCGCGTCCAACTGCGCGGGCTTGTACTCCGCCCGCGCGATGGCCTGCGGATGACTCAGGTACAGGCACCCCGGCAGCGCGGCCAGCACACCGCCCAGTCCGCGCCGGTTCTCCTGTGCGGCGAACCGGGCCGCCTGTGCACCGCCATCCGTCCGGCAGGGGCTCGGCCGACGGTGGTAAAGGGCCCGCACGGCGGAGAGGTCGGCTGTACGCTCCCCGACCGTCAGCCGCCCTTCCCATCCCTCTTCACCGATGTGTGCGGCAAGCACGGCAGGTGCGGGGAAGTCACGCCCCGGGTCGAACCGGACGACGGGCACCCGGCGGCGGTTCAGTTCCGCGATGACCAGATCAGCGGTCGCGTCCTCGCGCTCCGTGCAGACCAGCACCGGGCGTCCGTCCATGGCGCTGCTCCTTAGTCCTGCGTCGCGTCGTGGCCGGAGTCGGCATCCATCTTGCCGTCCTTGCCGACCTGAGTGGGCGGGTAGGTGTTCACGCTCGTGCCGTGCTTGCCGAGTTCGGCCGGTGTCATCACTCCGTCCGCCCCGACCCATCGGCCGGTCTGCGTGGCCGGGTCGACGCCCGCGTACCGCCACGGCGAGGGCGAACCGTTGCGCAGCGGGACCATGCGGCGCAGCCCCCACGGGGTCTGTGCGGCGGTCTCCGTACCTTCGGGGCTCGTTTGCAAGTTTCCTCCTCAGTCGTCTTCTGCGGTGATGTCGTGCAGGGCCCGCTCCAGCAGGCACGCGGCAGGCCACGAGGGGGTCAGCACTTCTGATCTCGTGGGTACGGTGTCGACCGCCCTGAGGCGGACGACGCGCACGGCCGCTTGTGGACTCCGATCACTCGGGAGGCCGCACGCGGTCCTGGGCATCGGCTGAGTTGGCAGCTACCCAATTGCGTTGTGCTGGTGCGGAATTGGAACGCCGGAGTCCGGGACGCCTGAGCCCGGGGCCCGTGTCCGTGGGGCCATTCCAGGACGATAGGGGCGACCCGTGTCCGCTTGCAGATCGATTGCTCAGAATTGCGAATGCGGGGGCAGGGATTCCCTATCCGAGGTCCAGCAACGCACGCGCACGGCCGATCAGCCGTCTGGCCGGCGCCCCGTACTCGGCAGACTCCGCCAGCCATTCCCACGCCCGCTCATACAGGCGTACATCCTCGTCGTTGGTGAGCCACAGTTCCTCGGTGATCGTCTCGACGATGGTCAACCGACTGTCGTAGATCCAGAACGCATGGGGCGCGGTACGCCGAAGCTGCGCAGCGAACGGGATGATGCCGAGCTCGATGCGCTGCCGGCCGACAAGGTTGTAGAGGCGGTCGAGTTGCTCGGCCATCACCTGGCTCGGGCATGGCCGGTGATACAGAGCGGCCTCGCAGATCAGGAACCGGAACGTCTTCTCCGGGTCGTACAGGGCCTCTTGCCTGCGCATGCGCTTCTCGACAGCGGCCTCGGTCGTCGCTGGGATGCCCCTGAACTCGGCGAGGGAGTCGAAGACGACGCGCGCGTACTCCGGAGTCTGGAACAGGCCGGGAATCCGCGAGACCTCCATGCCACGGATCTGCTTCGTGTTCCCGGTGAGCCTGACCGCGATCTCCTGCCTGTTACGGATGCCTCCGGCCAACTGCTTGCGCCACGAGCGGTTGCGCTGCTTCATGTCCAGTCCGGCCAGCAGGCCGTGCAACTCGGGCTCGACATCCGATTGTTCGACGGCATGCGCCCACGCGGTGAGATCGGCACGTGTAGGGGTCTGCTTGCCGTTCTGGAGCCGTGAGACCTTCGAAGCCTGCCAGCCGAGCCGCGCGGCGAGTTCCTTCCCTTCAAGCCCGGCCTCGGCGCGCAGCTCCCGCAGGCGCGCGCCGAGGGCTTCGCGGGCTGTCTGGAAGTCGGTCGTCACACAGTCGAAGCTACAGCGAACTGCCGCGTAGGCACGGCGTGATGCCAGGCCGCATCGCGGGCCTGGCAGGCGGCGAGCACCTCGGCCGGATCCTCCGTGACATACACACCGAGCGTGGTGTCGCCCTCGTCGAACGCGAATCGAGCCACGGTCCTGGAATCGAACAGCCAGAAGTCGTAATCGGGCAGCCGCAACTGTTCGGCCCGCGCACGGGTGAGATTGCGGATGTCCTCGCCAGCTCGCACATTGCCGGGCGCACTCGCGAGAAGGAACCGTTGGCCTTCGGTGGGCGGCTCGTCGACCAGGCGTACTCGCTCGATCCGCTTCCCGGCCACTGTCTGTCCGGCGACGTTCTCCAGCCACGCGCTCGTGCCGCCGGCGACATCCTCGCCGGCCTGCCAGCGTGCCCACTTCGGGCTCTTCCTGTCGGAGGCGTACCCGCTGCGGGTCTCCAGCCGCCACGCCGTGTGCCGAAACTCGCGGAACAGATGGGAGACCGAGGAGAACGGCTGCAACTCTGGCACCTCGGCCCGCGGCGCGAACCGGGTGAGCAAGCTGCGCGGGACGCGCACGAACGCCTCGCGCGGCTTCACGTCTCGGAGCTGCACCAGGTGTTCGGGGTTGGTCTCACGGTCGCCCTGGACGAGAATCTCGTCCGTGCCCTCGATCTCGTACAGGGTGGGACAGTCGCCTTCGTCGCTGGTCGTACCGATGAGCCTGAGTGTCATGTCACCCTCCACATTTGCGGGGTCGGAGATCCAGGATGGGCGAGGCGTCGCCGGGGCGGGCGGGGATTGCGGCGAGTTGCATCCTCCCCCGGTGTCTGCGTGACGGGCGGCGCAATTGGGCGCAATAGACCTGCTCACCGCCTCGGGGCACCGGTGACGGGCTGCGTCCCAGCGGTGGACTCGTCACAGGTAGAGCTGTCGCTCGCAGGCCCGGCAGAAGGTCTTGCCGTGACGACTCACGGTCCGCCGGTGCTCGCACACCGCCGTCCCGGGCCCGCACGGGGGCGCGTGCGCGGGCACGGCGAGCCTCGCCGGCCGCGCGTCGCGATCACCGGCCCCGTCCCGTCCGTGCGCCTGGGCCCGCACCATGGTGTCGAGTTCCACCAGGCACGGGCCGCACGCGTACACGTCGCCCGTCGCGCCGGGGGTGTTCACGGAGCCGGAGTGCGGCGGCGAGCGGGCGATAAGGCCTACAGCTCCCGTCGTAACCGCCGCTACCTGCGCAGACGCCAGATCAAGCACACCATCCCCGAGCCGAGGGACCAGCGGGCCAACCGCCGGCGCCGCGGCGGCAGAGGAGGCCGGCCCACAGGCTTCGACCAGCAGATGTACAAGCGCCGCAACGAAGTCGAGCGCACGATCAACCGCCTCGAAGGCTTCCGGGCCATGGCGACGCGTTACGACAAGCGGGCCTACGTTTTCCACGGCACCGTCACCGTGGCGGCGACCCGACTGTGGCTGCGTTCCTGACCGCGTCTCAGTGTGTGGGCTCGGCCAGGAGCAGCGCGTTGAGGGTGGCGTAGTCGAATCCGCCCTCCAGTGTGGTCGTCGTGCCCTTCTCCAGCAGTTCGCGGGCTGCCTGGTGGACCAGCCCGTACGCTGCCTCGGCGATGGAGGATCCCGCGCTGATGCGGGCGGCTCCCGCCTCGGCGAGCTTGGACACGGGGAGTGCACCGGGGCCGGCCAGGACATTCACCGGAAGGGGTTGAGAGCCCACGAGTGTGCTGACCGTCTCGGCGTCCGGTGTGCCGAGGACGAAGATGCCGTTCGCTCCGGCTGTCGCGTAGGCGCGGGCGCGGGTGAGCGTTTCGTCCAGCCAGGTCGTGCGGTCGCCGGGCGGCAGGCGGTGCGTGTCGATGCGGGCGTTGATGAACAGCGGGATGCCGGTCTCGTCCGCGGCCTCGCGGGCGGCTGCGATCCGTTCGGCCTGCTCGGTGACGGGGCGCAAAGTGTCTTCCAGGTTGATCCCCACGGCTCCGGCCGCGATGACGCCTCGGACGGTCTCGGCCACGCCGTCAGGGTCGGTCGCGTAGCCGCGTTCGATGTCTGCGGTGACCGGTACGTCAACAGCAACCGTGATCCGGGCGATCACGCCAAGGGCCTGGTCCCGGGTCATGTGCTCACCGTCGCCGTGACCGAGTGACCAGGAGGCCCCGGCACTGGTGGTCGCGATCGCAGCAGCACCCGCGTCCGCCACCACACGGGCCGAAGCACCGTCCCACGCATTGGGCAGGACCAGCGGCGTGCCTGGTACATGCAGGGAACGGAACATCTGCGCCATATCAAGAAGTGTTGCCATGAGCAACATTGCACCACGAGAGCCAGATGAACGATCACGGCTCACACCCTGTCGACGCCATGATCCGCCGGACAGGGCCTAACGGTGCCGCGTACTTCACTGACCCTGATTCGCCAGATCATGAAAGACCACGCCCCATGAGCAGCACGTCCGCCCCTCGGCCCGCGCTGTGGGTCAAGAGCACCCACAGCGGCGGCGACGGGGGCACAGTGCGTCGAGTGGGCGCCCGGCCACGCGCACGCGACCGGTGAGTTCCTGATCCGTGACAGCAAGACGCCGGACGGCCCGCATCTGACCCTGACACGCGAGGGGTTCACCGGCCTCGTGGAGTTCGCCAAGCACCACGGATGACCGGCCCCGAACAACCGGCCCTCGCCCCACGGCGAGGGCCGTTGTCATGCTGTCAGGCCGGGCCGGTTTCGCGGCAGGGCCTGCACAGGCCGTCGTGGAACGCCTCGGGCCTCCCGGGCGCACCGCACTCGGTGCATTCGACCATCAGGCGGCGTACGGGAGTTGCCCGCGCGGTGGGGGTCGTGGCGGGCAGGCGGGGCGGGAGCTTGTCGTGGAGGCGGCGGCGGACGAAGCCGAAGGGGGAGTCGACGGACGCGGGAAGCCCGGCGGTGAGGGCCTGCGTCAGGTAGTCGGCGTCCACACCGCGCGCGAACCACTCGGCGGCCGCCTGCTCCAGTGCCGCACAGTCCGCCGCCGAAAGGGCCAGGCGGGAGTCGGTACGGCCGAGGCGGGCCAGGGCGGCGAAGGCGGGCGAGGGGTCGCTCGTCGTGTGGACCGGCGTCGGCGCCTGTGCTGCGGTGCGTTGCTGCGGTACCACCGGGGCGGGCAGCTGTGCGGGTACGGATACGGGATCGGATGCCGGACCGGGTTCGGGCTCCGGCACTTCGGCCGGGACACACGTCCCAGTGGTCTCCTGCGATGCGGGGTGGTGTTCCTCGGCGGCCAGGAAGGCGGTCCACCACTCGTTGTCGTGGGCGGTGCGGGACCAGAACGTGCGGGTCACCCAGCGGACCTGGTCGCCCTCGCCGCTCAGGCACCGGACGTGCCGCAGATGACCGGCCACGCCCAGGGCCCGCAGCGCGCTGCCGACGGCCATCTGCCCGTACAGCGGCTGGCTCTTCGCCAGCGACTTGATGTCCATCGCCGCACCCTCGGGCAGCGCCTCCACATAGCCCGCGATGTGCCGCTCGCGCTCGGGCAGCAACGCGAAGTCGGCCTCGCGCGGCGGACATTGCTCCGGAACGGATCGCTTTCCGTAACCGGGGCGGGCCTTCGGGTGGGCGCGCGAGGATGCGGACGCACGCAGGGCAAGGCTAAGGTCTGAAACAGCCACGGGATCGCCTCTGAATTCTCGATCTTGGGGTCAGACCCCGGCCGGTGCTGTGAACACCGCGTCGGGGTCGTTACGTTGGGCACCGTAAGCAGCCGCGACTCGCCGCCGCAAGTTGGTCACGACTAGTCATACTTGCTGGCCGTGACGGGGCGGGGAGGGTGGGGAGGTTTTCCCAACCACCTTCATTTACCTACCGGTTGTACGACATCGCTCGAATCCCGACGTCCGGGTCCCGGCTCCCGAAGCCCGAAGCTCAAGACCCGGCCCCGAGCCATTCCTCGTACCCACGAAAGAGTGAACGGGCCGTCCCGGAGCTCGGAACCAGGAGCTCGGAACCCGGCTCCCGAGACCCGACTCCCAGAACCCGAGCTTCGGGGCCGCCCAGGGCGGGCAATAGGACCGAATCTGTCCGGTATCGGTCCTACGGTGTGCCGTGCAACGACGCCTTCAAACGAGCACCCACCCCGAGGAACACGTCATGGACTTCGTCTCGATCCGCATCATCACCGCCGACGTCGCGCGCCTCGTCGCGTTCTACGAGCGGATCACCGGGATCACGGCCGACCGGGCCACCGAGGACTTCGCGGAACTGCGACTGCCCCGTGCCACGCTCGCGATCGGCAGCGAACGCACCGTGCCGCTGTTCGCCCCCGGCTCGGCCCGGCCCGCGGCGAACAGCAGCGTCATCATCGAGTTCCTCGTCGACGACGTGGACCGCGTACACCGGAACCTGACCGAGTTCGTCGCCGACTTCGTCAAGGAGCCGACGACCATGCCGTGGGGGAACCGGGCGCTGCTCTTCCGCGACCCCGACGGGAACCTCGTCAACTTCTTCACGCCCGTCACCCCGGAGGCCGTCGCGAGGTTCGGCGCGGGCCGCGCCTCGTAGTCACTCTGGCCCCTCCTCCAGGCCCTCGGCCAGCACCTCCGCCAGGTGCCGGGCCCGTACGCCGCCCAGTTGTTCCAGCTGGGTCCGGCAGGAGAAGCCGTCCGCCAGGATGGCCGTGTCCGGATCGGATGCCCGTACGGAGGGCAGCAGGGTCTCCTCCGCGCAGGCCACCGACACGTCCCAGTGGCCGCGTTCGAAGCCGAAGTTTCCGGCCAGGCCGCAGCAGCCGCCGCTCAACTCGCCTGTCAGCCCGGCCCGTTCTCGCAATCGGCGTTCCGCCGCGTCACCCAGGACCGCGTGCTGGTGGCAGTGGGTCTGGCCGGTGACCGGGCGGTCCAGGCGGGGTGGTTGCCAGTCGGGGGCGTACTCCTCCAGGTATTGGGCCAAGGTCCGGACGGACGAGGCCAGTTCGGCGGATCTCGGGTCGTCGGGAAGGAGTTCGGGCAGGTCGGTACGGAGGGTGGCGGCGCAGCTCGGTTCGAGGACGACCACGGGGGTGCCGAGCGTGCCGCCCAGCCGGTCCAGGGTGCGGCGCATGACCTTGCGGGCCTTGCCCAGCTGGCCCGTCGACACGTAGGTGAGGCCGCAGCACAGCCCGCGCCCGGCGGGGATCGAGTGGCGGCCCGCCGCTTCCAGGACCCGTACCGCCGCCCGGCCCACCTCGGGCGAGAGGTGTTCGGTGAAGGTGTCGGGCCAGACCATGGCCACCTCGTCGTTCGAGAAGATGAACGTTCCCTTGCCCCAGCGCCGGTTCAGCCACCGGGTGAACGTCTCCCGCGCCAGGACCGGGATCCCACGCTCCGGCGCGATGCCCGCCAGTCGCTTGGCAAGGGCGGCGAGGAGGCGGATCCGGGCCAGGGCGTTGAGGGCGGGGGCGAACGGGGCCGCCAGGCGCAGCCATGTCGGCAGCCGGCCCATCGTGTAGTGGGAGGCCGGGCGCAGCCGTTGCCGGTAGTGGTGGTGCAGGAACTCCGCCTTGTACGTGGCCATGTCGACGCCCACCGGGCAGTCGCTGCGGCAGCCCTTGCAGGACAGGCAGAGGTCGAGCGCGTCCCGTACCTCCGTCGAACGCCAGCCGTCCGTGATCACTGCCGTCGTGTCGGCGGCACCATCCGCAGCGCCCGAGCCGCCCGCAGCGCCCAAGCCGCCCGCGCCGCCCGCGCCGCCCGAGCCGCCCGCGAGCATTTCGTGCAGCAGCCGGGCCCGGCCGCGCGTGGAGTGGGCCTCCTCGCCGGTCGCCCGGAAGGACGGGCACATCACGCCGGTGCCCGCCGGCTCCGCCGTACGGCATTTCGCGACGCCCACGCACCGTCGCACCGCCGCCGAGAAGTCGCCGCCGTCGTGCGGGTAGCCGAACTCGACGTCCACCGGGCGCTTCGGCAGCACCTCGAAGCGGAGGTTCTCGTCGAGCCGGGCGGGACGGGCGAGGATACCGGGGTTCATGCCACCGTCCGGGTCCCAGATGTCCTTGAAGCGGGCGAAGAGGGCAACGAGTTCGTCCCCGTACATGCGCGGGAGCAGTTCGGCGCGGGCCTGCCCGTCGCCGTGTTCGCCGCTCAGTGAGCCGCCGTGCGCGACGACCAGGTCCGCGAGCTCCTCGGAGAAGCGGCGGAAGCGGGCGACGCCCGGTGGGCTCAGCAGGTCGAAGTCGATGCGGACGTGGATGCAGCCGTCGCCGAAGTGCCCGTACGGGGTGCCGCGCAGCCCGTGCTCGGTGAGCAGGGCGCGGAAGTCGCGGAGGTACGGGCCGAGGCGGGCGGGCGGTACGGCGCAGTCCTCCCAGCCGGGCCACGCCTCGGTGCCGTCCGGCATCCGGGTCGCGGTGCCCGCGGCGTCCTCGCGGATGCGCCACAGGGCCCGTTGTCCGGCGGGGTCGGTGACGACGGCGCCGTCCAGGGCGTCGGCCGCCCGCAGGATGCGCTCGGCGTGCGCCCGCGCCTCGGCGGGGGTGGCGCCGCCCGTCTCGACGAAGAGCCAGGCGCCGCCGCGCGGCAGCCCGGCCGGTTCCCGTACGAGGTCGGCGGCCATGCCCTCGACGGTGAGCGGGTGGTGCGGGAGCAGGCCGGGGGCGGCCTCGGCGGCCGCGGCCTCGTCGGCGTAGCCGAGTACGGCGAGCGCGCGGGCCGCCGGGGCCTCGACCAGTCGTACGGTCGCCTCCGTCACCACGCCCAGCGTTCCCTCGCTGCCGCAGAAGGCGCGGACGAGGTCGGTGCCGCGTTCGGGCAGGAGGGCGTCCAGGGCGTATCCGGAGATACGGCGCGGGAGTTCCGGGAAGCGGGTACGGAGCAGGGCGAGGTTCGCGTGGACGAGCTCGGGGAGGCCGGGGAGACCAGAGAAGCCGGGGAGGCCGGGCAGGGCCTCGGGGGTCGTTCCCCCGGCCAGGCGCAGGGTGTCGCCGCCGTAGCGGGTCACGGTCAGGGCGTGGGTGTTGTCGGCGGTGGTGCCCCAGGCGACCGAGTGCGCGCCGCAGGAGTTGTTGCCGATCATGCCGCCGAGCGTGCAGCGGCTGTGCGTGGACGGGTCGGGGCCGAAGGTGAGGCCGTGCGGGGCGGCGGCGGCGCGCAGCTCGTCCAGGATCACGCCCGGCTGGACGACGGCGGTGCGGGCGACCGGGTCCAGCTCGACGATCTTCCGCAGGTGGCGGGTGAGATCGAGCACGATGCCGGTGCCGGTGGCCTGCCCCGCGATGGAGGTACCGCCGCCGCGCGGCACCACGGGCACCCGGTGCGCGCGGCAGACCGCGAGCGCGGCGGCCACGTCGTCGGCGTCACGCGGGACGACGACGCCCAGCGGTACGCGGCGGTAGTTGGAGGCGTCCATCGTCGTCAACGCCCTGGCGGTGGCACCGAAGTCGGTCTCGCCGCGGACCGCGGCGCGCAGGGCCTGTGCGAGTTCGGCGCGTTCCGTCGGATTCTGAGGTGAGGCCATGCGGCCCAGGATGCCGTTGATCGGGCCAATCGGCCGTTCGGCGCCGCACGTTTCCCCCGAATACGCCAATACGTCAGGATACGTCGGACGCGTAGTCACATACGTAACAGAGAACGCTACAAGGTCTTCCCAAAGGGAGCGTCAATTCTCATATAGTGACCAGGACTTACCTTGGAATTGTCAGCTCCAGTTACTCCGCTCCGTCCCACTGTTCCGAACTGTCCCGATCTGGGCTTTTCGGTTCGCCCCGCTTGCCCGATCCGTCCGTACCCGTCCGCCCCCTAGGACTCCCTTTGAGCCCCTCATCTCGGCCGACCGCAGTGGCCCTGCTGATATCGCTGGTCGTCACCGGATCCCTGTGTCTGTGGGCGGTCGCCGCGGCCCCCGCCTCGGCACGGCCCGAGCTGGCCTGGGGGGCGGGCGCCGGCGCCGTACTGCTGTCCGCCGCCGTCGCCGTCGCCGTCCGTGCCCGCGCCGAGGCGAACCGTCTTCGTGCCCGGCTCGCCTCGGAGACCCAGCGGTTCACCGGCGAGATCAGCCGCCTCGTCTCCACCTCCGCGGCCGAGGGCCAGCGGTTCACCGCCGAGACCGCCCGGATCAAGTCCGCCGCGGCGACCGAGACGGCGCGGCTCAGGTCCGCGGCCGAGGCGGAGACCGCACGGATCACCGCGCAGGCCGCCGCCGAGACCGAGCGGCTCGGCGCCGACAACAAGCGGCTCACCGCCCGCGCGACCCGCAGCGAGACCGAGCGTTCCGCCGCGGTCGCCGCCTGCGCCAACGCCGCGGGCCGGATGCAGGCCCTGTCCACCAGCATGCTCGCCGACCTGCGCGAGATGGAGCACCGGCACGCCTCCGAGGACGTGCTCGGCGATCTGCTCCACCTCGACCACCGCACCGCCCAGGCGGGCCGGCTCGCCGACTCCATCGCCGTGCTGACCGGTGCCCGCTCCGGGCGGCGCTGGGCGAAGCCGATCGTGATGGAGTCGATCCTGCGCGGCGCGATGGGCCGGATCAGCGGCTACCAGCGGGTGCGGCTCCACTCGACCAGTGATGTCGCGGTCGCCGGGCACGCCGCCGAGGGCGTCATGCACGCGCTCGCCGAACTCCTCGACAACGCCGCCAACTTCTCGCCGCCCACGGCCGAGGTCCATGTGTACGTCGAGGAGGTGCCGGCCGGCATCGTCCTGACCGTCGAGGACAGCGGCCTGGTCATGAGCGACGTGCAGCTGCGCCGCGCCGAGCGCGCCGTATCGGCCGACCTCCAGGACCTCACGGGCCTGTCCGGCACCCGGCTCGGCCTCGCCGTCGTCGGCCGGCTGGCCCGCAAGCACGGTCTGACCGTCTCGTTCCGGCCGTCCGCGCGCGGCGGCACGGGCGCCCTGATGATGCTCCCGCAGGAGCTCCTCACCCGGGCCTCCGTACCGGCCCCGGCCCCGGCTTCCCGCCCGGCCCCCGAGCCGGAGCCGGCGCACGGCAACGCTTCGGAGACCCGGCCCGCTGCCCCGGCGGCGACCGCCACCACGGCCGGCACGACCGCCACCACGGCCACCACGCCGACCGGCGCGGCCGACGCACAGCAGCCGCAGCACTCCCCGCAGCCGCAGCGCGCTCAGCACGCCCCGCACTCCCCTTACGCCCCGGCCGCCACCGACCCGGCCGACTCCGCCCCGGCGAACGCCTCGGCCACCACCGCCGAGGACTCGCCCGCCTCCGACACCACCGGCAACCTGCCCCGGTTCGGCGAGAGCGGGCTGCCCAAGCGCCCCCGCGGCCGTACCCTCGCCGCCGCCGAGGCCCGCGCCGCCGCCCACACCGACGGCGCCGCGGCCTCCCGGCCCCGCACCTCCGACCCCAAGGAACAGGCAGCCCGCTTCAGCAGCTTCCGCCAGGCTGTTCGGGCCAATTCCCCGCACCCGGAAGAAGGCAACACCCGATGACCGCGACCACCGACGAGAAGCTCAACTGGCTGCTGGAGGGGCTCCTGGAGCGCACTCCCGGCACTCGTCATGCCCTCGTCCTTTCCAGGGACGGGCTCAAGCTGTGCCGTACCCCGGAGCTCTCCGTCGACCAGGCAGACCAGCTGGCCGCGATCTCGGCCGGCATCCAGAGCCTCTCGCACGGCGCGTCCGTGGAGTTCGGTGACGGCACCGGCGGCGTACGGTCCGCGATGGCCGAGTTCTACGGCGGCGTGCTGTTCATCGTCGAGGCGGGCGCGGGCGCCCATCTCGCGGTCGTCGCCTCCGAGGACTCCGACGTCGGCCTCATCGGCCACAACATGAGCGAGCTCGTCGAACAGCTCGGCGAGCACCTCAGTGCCCCGCCGCGCTCCTCCTCGGCCTCCGACGTCGGCGCCGCCGACGCGAACGCGGCCGTATGACCCGCCCCCGCCGCCCCGGCCGGGACGACGATCCGGACCGGCTGTACACCCTCACCGGAGGGCGCAGCCGGTCCGACTCGGACGCGTTCGACCTGGTGACGCTGGTGGTGTCCGAGTGCGAGCCGGCCCCCGGCATGCAGTCGGAGCACGTCACGATCCTGCGGATGTGCCAACTGCCCACCGCGGTCGTGGAGATCGCGGCGGCCCTCGGGCTGCCCGTCAGCATCATCCGGATCATGCTGTCCGATCTGCTGGACACCGGCCGGATCAGCGCCCGTCACCCCCGTACTGCCCGTGTCGCGGACCGGCTCCCCGACCCCGACATCCTGGAACAGGTGCTCGTTGGACTCCGCAACCTCTGACCGTGCCGCCCTGCAGGCGACGGCCGACAACGGACTGAAGATCGTCGTCGTCGGCGGCTTCGGGGTCGGCAAGACCACCATGGTCCGCTCCGTCAGCGAGATCCGTCCGCTGAACACCGAAGAGACCATGACCCGCGCGGGCGAGGCCGTCGACCACCTCGACGGTGTGCAGTCGAAGACGTCCACCACCGTCGCCTTCGACTTCGGCCGGATCTCGCTCGACGAACGCTCGGTGCTGTACCTCTTCGGCGCCCCCGGCCAGGAGCGGTTCTGGTTCCTGTGGGACCGGCTGTTCTCCGGCACGCTCGGCGCCGTCGTGCTCGTCGACACCCGCAGGCTCGCCGACTCCTGGTACGCGATCGACCGGCTGGAGCACCACGGCACGCCGTTCATCGTGGCGTGCAACGACTTCGGCGGCCCGCTCCACACCGAGCAGCAGATACGCGAGGCGCTCGCCCTCTCGGACGACGTGCCGCTGGTGGAGTGCGACGCCCGGGACCGTTCGTCCAGCAAGTACGTACTGATCACGCTGGTCGAGTACCTCCACGCCCTCTCGCAGCGCGGGGCCGGTGCCCGGTCCGGCGCCCCCGACACCGACCCGTCCGCCGCCACCCGTACGGGGCTCGCGCCGGCGAAGACCCCGGAGCCCACCCCGTGACCCAGCCCCCGGCGCCGCCCTCCGGCTGCCCCGTCTCCCAGGGCCGCGTGCCGCTCTCCGGCCCCCGGTTCCAGACCGACCCGACCCGGCTCTACCGGGAGATGCGCCGCGACCACGGGGCCGTGGCGCCGGTCGTCCTCGACGGCGACATCCCCGCCTGGCTCGTGCTCGGCTACCGCGAGCTGCACCAGGTCACCGGCGATCCGGTGCTGTTCAGCCGCGACTCGGACCTGTGGAACCAGTGGGACCGGATCCCCGGCGACTGGCCGCTGCTGCCGATGATCGGCCGCAAGCAGCCGTCGATCCTGTACACGGTCGGCCCCCGGCACACCGAGCGCGCCGCGATGATCAGCAACGCGCTGGAGGCCGTCGACCCGTTCGCGCTGAAGCGGTACGCGGAGGAGTTCGCCGACGGTCTCATCGACCGGTTCTGCGCCACCGGCGGCACCGAGGTCATCGCCGAGTACGCGATGCTGCTGCCCGCCCTCGTGCTGGCGAAGATCTACGGCTTCAGCGACACCATCGGCCATGCGCTCGTCGGCTCGCTCAACGACATGATCGACGGCCGGGAGCGGGCCCTGGCGGGCCAGCAGCACCTCGCCTCGTCCATGTTCCAGCTGCTGGCCGACAAGCACGCCGAGCCCGGCGACGACGTCGCCTCGCGGATGCTCGCCGACCGCGGCGGCTTCACCGACGAGGAGGTCGCCCAGGACCTGATGGTCATGATGGCCGCCGGCCACCAGCCGACCGCCGACTGGATCGGCAACTCGCTGCGGCTGATGCTCACCGACGACCGGTTCGCCGCCTCCCTCTCGGGTGGCCGGCACAGTGTCGCCGAGGCCATGAACGAGGTCCTGTGGGAGGACACCCCGACGCAGAACGTCGCGGGGCGCTGGGCCTCGCGCGACACCCGGCTCGGCGGCCGTCACATCCAGGCGGGCGACCTGCTGCTGCTGGGCATCGCCGCCGCCAACGCCGACCCGCAGGTCCGCACCGACGGCTCCACCCTGACCGGCGGCAACAACGCGTTCCTCTCCTTCGGCCACGGCGAGCACCGCTGCCCGTTCACCGCCCAGGAGACCGCCGAGGTCATCGCCCGTACCGGCATCGAGGTACTGCTCGACCGGCTCCCGGACATCGACCTCGCCGTCCCCGCCGACCGGCTCACCCGGCGCCCGTCCCCGTGGCTGCGGGGGCTGACCGACCTGCCGTTGACCTTCACGCCCACCCTCGCCCTGGGACCCACCGCGGGAACCGCCACCGGAGGCCAGAGATGACCCGGATCACCCTCGACCCCTTCGTCGCCGACCTCGACGGCGAGAGCGCCCGGCTGCGGGCCGCGGGTCCGCTCGCCGAGGTGGAACTGCCCGGCGGGGTGCACTGCTACGCGGTCACCCACCACGCCGAGGCGCGGCAGCTGCTCACCGACAGCCGGATCGTGAAGGACATCGACGTCTGGAACGCCTGGCAGCGCGGCGAGATACCGATGGACTGGCCGCTGATCGGCCTCGCCAACCCGGGCCGCTCCATGCTGACGGTCGACGGCGCGGACCACCGCAGGCTGCGCACCCTGGTCGCCCAGGCGCTGACCGTGAAGCGGGTGGAGCGGCTGCGGGCCGGTATCGAGGCGCTGACCACGGCGAGCCTGGACCGGCTGGCCGCGCTGCCCGAGGGCGGGCAGGTCGACCTGAAGGCGGAGTTCGCCTACCCGCTGCCGATGAACGTGATCAGCGAGCTGATGGGCGTGGACAGCGCGGACCACCCGCGGCTGAAGGAGCTGTTCGAGAAGTTCTTCTCGACGCAGACGCCGCCGGAGGAGGTCCCGCAGATGATGGCGGACCTCGGCACGCTCTTCACGAAGATCGTCGACGGCAAGCGGCAGAACCCCGGCGACGACCTCACCAGCGCCCTGATCGCGGCCTCCGAGAACGGTGACCAGCTCACCGACGAGGAGATCGTCAACACCCTCCAGCTGATCATCGCGGCCGGCCACGAGACCACGATCAGCCTGATCGTGAACGCGGTCGTCGCGCTCCAGACCCACCCCGAGCAGCGCAAGCAGGTGCTGAGCGGCGAGGTGCCGTGGGAGAACGTGATCGAGGAGACGCTGCGCTGGAACACCCCCACGTCGCACGTCCTGATCCGGTTCGCCACCGAGGACGTCGAGGTGGGCGACAAGGTCCTGCCCAAGGGCGAGGCGCTGATCGTGTCCTTCGGCGCGCTCGGCCGCGACGAGGCGCAGCACGGCCCGACGGCCGGTGACTTCGACATCACCCGCTCGCCCAACCGCCACATCGCGTTCGGTCACGGCCCGCACGTCTGCCCGGGTGCGGCACTCTCCCGGCTGGAGGCGGGCGTGGCGCTGCCCGCGCTGTACGAGCGGTTCCCGGAGCTGGAGCTCGCGGTCCCCGCGTCCGAGCTGCGGAACAAGCCGATCGTCACCCAGAACGACCTGCACGACCTGCCGGTGGAACTGGGCTGACGGCACTCCCCGTACGCGGTCCGTACGCGGTCCGTACGCGGCCCGTACGCGGTCCGTACGCGGTCCGTACGCGGTCCACGGACCGGAGCGGGCGTCTCATCCGACGGACACGGCGCTCGGCCGTGTCCGGGAGGCACTACGCTCCGGTTCGTGGCCGATATCCAGATTCCCGCTGACATCAAGCCCGCCGACGGACGCTTCGGCGCCGGTCCTTCCAAGGTGCGGACGGAGGCGCTCGACGCGCTGGCCGCCACCGGCACGTCTCTTCTCGGTACGTCCCACCGCCAGGCCCCGGTCAAGAACCTGGTCGGCGCGGTGCGTCAGGGCGTGCGCGACCTCTTCTCCCTCCCCGAGGGCTACGAGGTGATCCTGGGCAACGGCGGCTCCACCGCCTTCTGGGACATCGCGACGCACGGGCTCATCGAGACGAAGTCCCAGCACCTCAACTTCGGTGAGTTCTCCTCGAAGTTCGCGAAGGCCGCCAAGCTCGCCCCGTGGCTGGCCGACCCGACCGTGATCGCCTCCGACCCGGGCACCCACCCGGACCCGCGGGCCGAGGCGGGCGTCGACGTCTACGCCTTCACCCACAACGAGACCTCGACCGGTGTCGCCGCGCCGATCAAGCGCGTCGCGGGCGCCGACGAGGGCTCCCTGGTCGTGGTGGATGCCACCTCCGGCGCGGGCGGCCTGCCGGTCGACATCGCCGAGACGGACGTCTACTACTTCGCGCCGCAGAAGTCCTTCGCCTCCGACGGCGGCCTGTGGATCGGTGTCTTCTCCCCGGCGGCCCTGGAGCGCGCCGCGCGCGTCCACGCCTCGGGCCGGCACATCCCGGAGTTCTTCTCGCTGCCGACGGCGATCGACAACTCCCTGAAGAACCAGACGTACAACACCCCCGCCCTGGCCACGCTGTTCCTGCTGAACGAGCAGCTGACCTGGATGAACACCCAGGGCGGCCTGGACTTCACCACCGGCCGCACGGCCGCCTCGGCGCAGAACCTGTACGGCTGGGCCGAGGAGTCGAAGTACGCGACCCCGTTCGTCACCGACCCGGCGAAGCGCTCGCAGGTCATCGGCACGATCGACTTCGCGGACGAGATCGACGCGGCCGCCGTCGCCAAGGTGCTGCGCGCCAACGGTATCGTCGACACCGAGCCGTACCGCAAGCTGGGCCGCAACCAGCTGCGCGTGGCGATGTTCCCGGCGATCGACCCGGCCGACATCCAGGCGCTGACCGCCTGCGTCGACTACGTGATCGAGAAGCTGTAACGCGTACTCGTACCTCGTACGAGGAAGGGCTTCGCGCCGGTGCGCGGGGCCCTTCGTCGTTCACTCGGTCGGGTGGCGGAACGGCTTTCGGGCACGGGCGATCGGATCGGCCTACGACGATGACCTCGACATCACCCCGTCAGGAGGCCCGCAATGTCTGAAGCAGTCGAGCGCCCCTGTGACGGTGAACCGGAATCGCTGCTCGCCACGGCCAACAGGCTCGCGGAGCAGAACCCGGGTTGCCGTGTCGAGATCATCGGAGGCGTCATCACAGCGGCACCGCCCCCGGACGGACCGCACGCCAACGCACTGACCACGCTCATGGTCCCTTTCCTGGCCGCAGGCCTTCACGGCGAGGAGACCCGCGTCCTCCAAGGGATCGGCCTGTGGCTCCCCGGCGGCCCGGAGGATTACGCCATCCCCGACCTGGCGCTCGTCGACGCCGATTTCGACGAGCATCTGGTCGAGAACAACTGCTACGACCCCGCCGTCTTCCGCCTCGTCCTCGAAGTAACGTCCAGCAACTACCGGAGCGATCTGCGCAACAAGGTGGCCGTCTACTCCGAAGCCAAGATCCCGGTGTACGTGATCGTCGACCGCAAGCACGGCCGACTGCACGTCCTGACCGAGCCCATGGGCGGCGGCTACGACAGCCACGAGGTGTACGCCCCCGGGCAGACCGTCACCCTGCCCGAGTCGATCGGCGCCCCGGTGACCCTCGACGTCGACCAGCTCATCCGGGCCGGCCGCCGCCGCTCCTGATCACTCGCCCGCCGCCACCAGCACCTCCCGGAGCCGGGCTATGCCCGGGGCCCACTCCTTGTCCCCCGCTTCGTCCCACAGCTCGCGCAGCTCCGAGTCCTCGCCCAGCACCGCGTCGAGGGCCTTCACCGCGAGGGGGCGCAGGTCCGTCGCGAGGACGGGCAGCGGCTTGTCGGGGCCGTACGCGGTGGTCACCGGCTCACCTCCCGGGCACTGGGCGGCTACCAGGGCGGCCGAGGCGACGGCGATCACGGCCTCGTCGCTGTCCAGGTAGTCCGTGGGGGCGACCGCCCCCTCCAGGGCCTTGCGGATCACCGCTTCCTTCCCGGCCTCGGGCGCGTCATCGATCCGCCCCGAGAAGTCCGCAGCGGTGTCGTTGTCGAAATGGCCGGTGTCCCAGGTGCCCATGAGGTCCCCTCCGCAAGTGCGTTGCTTACGTACGCCACTCTGGCATCCACCACTGACAACGGCGGGTCAGTGCTCTCCTGCGCCCCGCTCCCAGCGCCGTTCGCCCTCGCACCACCGCTCCGTGGGCGCCAGTCCCGCCGCCCCGGCCACGGCGGCGGAGGCGTCGTGGTCCGGATGGATGTGGGCGAGGACCGTACGCACCACCCCCGCTCCCGCTCCCGCTCCCGCTCCCGCTCCCGTCCCCGCTCCCGCTCCCGCCAGCAGGTGTGCCACCAGCCCCTCCGCGGCCTCCTTCGCGTACCCCCGCCCCTGCCACCGCGTCCCGACCACCCAGGCGATCTCCGCCGCCGCGCCCGGCACGTCCACCGTCGCCTGGACGTATCCGGCCAGGCGGCCCTCGGCCCGTACCCGCAGCACCCAGTTCCACCACCGCACCCCGGGATCCGGCGAACCGGCGGTCTGGCGTGCGTAGCGGGCCCTCAGCCCGTCGGCGGTCTCCGGGGCGCCCCCGGTGTACGTGTGCAGGGCCGGGTCGCCGAGCACCGCCGCCATCTCGTCCGCGTACGCGACCCGCAGCGGCAGCGCGTCCAGCCGTGCGGTGGTGAAGGGGCCGGGTTCAAGGATCATGCGCTCACTTTGTCTTCCGCCGCCGCCCCATGACCACCAGGAATCCGATCCCGGCGAGGACGAGCGCCCCGGTCAGGGTCGTCCCCTTCACGTCCCCGGTGCCTCCGCTCCCCGCTCCGGCCGAGGAGGCCGACGAGTCGCCGCCCCTGGCCGGCGACTGCCCTCCGCCCCCGCCGCCCGCCACGTCCACCCGCTCCACGTCGCTCTGCTCCCCCTCCGAGCCGAACATCAGCGCCGAGCCGTCCGCCGTGTACGTCACGGACTCCGCCTGCCGCTGGATCGGCGCCCGGACCGCGGTGTCGGCGCCGAGCCTGCCGTTCTCGAAGACGTAGCCGCGGGCGCTGAAGTAGGAGCGCAGCACCAGCTCCTTGCCGTCCGGCGAGAACGCCCCGTCCGTCACCCACGGCACCTCGCCCACCCGCCGGAACACGTTGGCGCCGCCGGTGGTCAGCTTCGCGGGGCCCTCGTACAGTCCGCCGCCGTCCTCGTTCTTCGAGGCGATGTAGACGCGTCCGGTCTTCGGGTGGACCATCAGCGCCTCGGCGTTGCGCGGGCCGTCCGCGTACTTCACGTCGAACTGGGTGGCCCGTACCGTCGCGTCCTTCAGCTCCTTCGGCTCCGGGAAGCGGTAGATCCAGACGTGGTCCCAGCTGCCGTTCAGGTTGTCGCCGATGTCACCGACGTACAGATCGCCGTCCGGCCCCAGCGAGATGGCCTCCACGTCGCGGGGTTCACCCACCCCCTTCATGGTGATCGTCGCGACGGTCTTCCCGGTCCGGGAGTCGACGGCGTAGACGTACGGCCCGTCGTCGCTGTCGTTGTGCGTCCAGTAGATGCCGGGGTGGGCGCGGCTCGCGGCGAGACCACTGGACTCGGTGATCCGGGGGTCCTCGATCGTGAAGCTCCGGTCGGCCCCGTCGTCGGCCACGGCCGGAACCGCCCCGGCGAACAGGAGGAGCGCGGCGGCTCCGGACACAGTCAGGTACGAACGCATGGCACAAGTGTCCATCGTCACGTCGCAGGCCGTGGGAGTGATCCGCGATGATGACGCCATGCGGTTCACGTTTGTCGGCGATTCCATGACCATCGGCTGCGCCGGCGACTTCACCTGGCGCTACCGGATGTGGCAGCACCTCGATGCCACTCTCGGTGCTCCGTTCACGATCGTCGGACCGCGCAGCGAGCTGTACGACACCGGGGCGGGCGGGCCCGTCAGTCACGAGTACGGCGCGCCGGACTTCCCCGCCGGGGCCCGCACCCACCTGGCCGGCTGGGGCGAGGGCTGGCTGCACATGGCGCCGGTGATCGCCGACGCGGTGGCCGCGCACGGCACCGACGTGCTGCTCGTCTCGCTCGGCCTGATAGACCTCGGGTTCTACACGGACAGCGGCCGGACCGCCCTGAACGCAAGGGCGTTCATCGCGGCGGCGCGCACCGCGAACCCACGCGTGAAGCTGGTCCTGCTGCCCGTGATACCGAACATCCGGGCCGAGTCGGACGCCCCGTTCGCCGCCGAGTGCGACCGCTTCAACGAGCTCCTGGCGAAGGCCGTCGCCGACCTGGACGACCCGATGTCCCCGGTCCTGCTGGCCTCCCGCCCGCCGGGGTACGACATCCACGAGGACACGTACGACGGCACCCACCCCGGCCCGACCGGCGAGCACGCGCTGGCGGCGGCGTTCGCCGACGCGATGCACCAGGCCTGGGGGCTGGGCGGCCCGTACACGCCCCGGCCATGAGAAGACCCGGCACGACCCGGGCCGAAGGGCCCTAGGGCCTTTCGTTTGGATCATGCCGGGCTCGCGTGCCCCGGTGCCTGATCCGGCCTGATCCAAACGAAAGGCCCTAGCGGTCCGAGGTGGGCCGGGCCCGTACGTGCATCCGCTCGCCCTGCTGCCCGAACAGGCTGAGGAATTCGACCGGCTCGGGCCCGGCACTGGCCCACGCGTGCGGTGTACGGGTGTCGAACTCGGCGACCTCGCCGGCCATGAGCACCAGATCGTGCTCGCCCAGCAGCAGCCGCAACCGCCCCGCCAGCACGTACAGCCACTCATACCCCTCGTGCACCCGCTGCTCCAGCGGCCCGGTGGCCCCGCGGCCGCCGGGCAGGATCTGCTTGTACGCGTGCAGTCCGCCGAGGTGCCGGGTGAGGGGCACGAAGGTCATGCCGTCACGGACGAAGGGGCGGAAGTGGATGCGCGGGTCGCCGGTGGCCGGGGCGCCGACCAGCTCGTCCAGCTGGACCCCGTACGCCTTGGCCAGCGGCAGCAGCAGTTCGAGGGTGGGCTTGCGGCCGCCCGACTCCAGACGGGAGAGGGTGCTCAGCGAGATCCCGGTCGTCTCGCTGAGCTGGGCCAGGGTCGTGCCGCGCTCCTGGCGCAGGGCCCGCAGGCGCGGGCCGACGCCTGTCAGGACGGTCGTGATCTCGTCGTCCGGTTGTTCCGCGTGCTGTGCGCCGTCGTCCATCCGCCCATTATTTGCCGTCCCGGCAAGCGGGCGCGTCAGGACGGCAGGATCATCGCCAGCGAGAGCCGGGTCAGCTCGTCGGTCAGCCACTCGGCGTCGACCTGGCGGGGGCGGCGGCCGTGGTGGGCCATGAGCTCGTCCACCGCGTGGTTCAGCACCGTGACGGTCACCTTGTGGTCGCTCGGCTCCGCCTCGCCCCGGCGCACGGCCCGCTCGGCCTCGGACGTCAGGAACTCGATCCACATCGCCCGCCAGGTGGCGAGGTGGTTGTCCACCTCCCGGCTCACCCCGAGCACCTCGACGAAGGCGACCCGGGCCGCGCACGGGTCCTCGGTGACCGCCTTCACATAGGCGGCGAAGAGCAGCCGGACCCGTTCCGCCGTCGGGCAGTCCTCCATGCCCTCCGCCATCAGGGCGTTCTCGGCCGCGCGCAGCCCGTGGGTCGCCACCTCGTCGTAGAGCGCCATCAGCAGCACCTCCCGGGAGAGGAACTCCTGCTGGAAGACGTGGCCGGGCACCTTCGCGCGGGCGCACAACTCCTCGATCCCGGTGTGCGCGTACCCGTACGCGCCGAACAACTCGCGCCCCGCCCTCAGGAGTCGGTCCCGTGCTCCCAGGAGCTCCATGGGCTGCCGAACCGTCTTCCTCCGCCGGCTCGCCACGACACCCGCCATCGGTCCTCCTTCGTCGTCCTTACCGCTGCTGCCACTCTTCCCGCTCCGCCACGTCGGTGGTGGGTCCGCCACGCACTCCGGACTCCATCACTTCCCGCGCTCCCCCGCCTCCGGAACTCCCCAAGAAACAACTCTCGGGGGGCGCGAGACCTGCCCCTTCACGCCTCGGCGCAGGCGCCCCCGCCCCCGATCCGGGCCGGTGCGACCGGGGTTGTCGGCCCCGCCCGTACCCGCCCGCCAGGCTGCCGCCGGGAGGTTTCGCGGGACTTCGCCCAACTGGGCCCGGGGGCCCTGCGAATCTACGATTCGAACGTGTGGAAAGGGGGTCCACGTGGACCGGAACATATGCACGACGGATGACGTACTCCGGCTCATGGACGGTCTGTTCGCACAGGACGGCGACCGGTGGACGGCCGGGGCCGGCTCCTGGTGGGACGGCTTCTACGCGGACCGGGAACGGTCCGTGCCGTTCTTCGTGGCGAAGCCGGACGAGAACCTCGTCTCGTACGTGGACCGTGGTCTGATCGCGCCGGGCCGCGCCCTCGAACTCGGCTGCGGGCCGGGCCGCAACGCCGTCCATCTGGCGTCGCTGGGCTTCGAGGTCGACGCGGTGGACCTGTCGCCGTCCGCCCTCGCCTGGGCCGGGGACCGGGCCCGCGAGGCGGGGGTCGACGTCCGGTTCCACCACGGCGACGTCTTCGACCTCACGGCGACGGAGCTGACCGGCCCGTACGACCTCGTGTACGACTCCGGCTGCTTCCACCACCTGCCGCCGCACCGCCGCGTCAGCTATCTCGCGCTGCTCGACCGGGTCCTCGCCCCCGGCGGCGGCTTCGCCCTCACCTGCTTCGCGGCCGGTGAGGGCGGCATGGGCTCCGAGCTCCCCGACGCGGCCTTCTACGAGAGGGGCGGGCTCCAGGGCGGCCTCGCCTACGCACCGGAGTCGCTGCGCCGGATCTTCTCCGGCCTGACGGAGACCGAACTCCGCCGGATGCGCGACGAACCGTCCGGCTCCCCGCTCTTCGGCGAACCCTTCCTCTGGACGGCCCTGTTCCACCGGCCCGCCGAAAAGCCCGTCTGACGGATCGCCCGCCGGGGCTTCGGACGCAGGCGTACGCCCCGCCGGGGCCGCCCGTCCCGGGCACCGCTTCTCCTCGCCAGCACCGGATCGCGAACCCGTCCCGCGGACATGCCACGGCCGGTGGAGCACCCGCTCCACCGGCCGTGGTGTCCGCTTCAAGCCTGGTACATCAAGCCCGGAACGTCACGTCCTGCACGTCACGTCCTGCACGTCGCACCTCGTACATCACGCCTCGTACGTCACGCCTCGTACGTCACGCCTCGTACATCACGCCTCGTACATCACGCCTCGTACGTCACGCCTTGCCGGTGCAGATGGCGTCGTAGGGGCGGCCGGGGCTCGGGAACAGCTCCAGGGGCTTGCTCCCGGCCGGGCACTCCTTGGCGGTCTTCGTCAGGTCGAGCACCTTGGTCACTCCGCTGCCACCACTCCCGCAAGCGACCTCCTTGGCCTGGTCGTCCACGCAGTCGCCCTTGACCAACTGCCCGCCGCCCGCACCGGCGTCACCGGGGTGGTCGCCGCTCAGGTTGCGGCCGCAGATGGTCTTGCTGGGGATACCGGCGCTGGCGTCACCCGAACCGAAGGAGACCTTCACCGAGATGATCGCGTCCGTGCCGGCCGGGCACTGGATCGAGTCGGCGAACATGGAGCCGTCCTTGATCTCCAGCGCCTTGAGCGTCGCCTTGGAGTCGCCGCAGTCCAGCGGCTGGTAGGCGTCCTTCTTGCTGCTGTCGGGCCCGGCGCAGTCGCCGGCCTTCCAGTCCTTGGCCTCGTGCGTTCCGTCGTCGGACGACTTACTGCACGCGGTGGCGGCCGCCAGGACGAGTGCGAGGGCCAGCACTGCCTTCGAGCCGTTCAGGAGAGTCGCACGAGAGCCTCGGCGCGGCGAGGAAACGGTGCTTCTTCGGCTGCCGCTGAGGGGTCGCGTGCTGCCGTTAACGCTCATGCTGCTCCTTGGTCCGTGTGTGTGGCGCGGCCCGCTCGGCACTCGGTGCGGGTCCACGCATGGTGGCGCGGGCGTGATGACGACAGGAGCGGGCGCCGCGGTTCCCGGACCGCGCCGACCGGTCCGATCCGCCACAACACGGCGCGCGCCGGCCGGTTCAGGCGGCTCGCACCGGCAGCGCGGTGAAGGCCACGTCCGCGGCGCGCGCGACGACTTCGACGTCACTGCCGAGGGCCCACTCGGCGACCCGCGAGACCGCTGCGGCCGGGATCCGGTCACTGATTCCGGGCGCGGCCGGGATGTCGTGCGTCGCGTGGGCGTCGTGCGGCATGACGACCCGGTACCCCAGCTCCAGGGCGGTACGGGCCGTCGCCTGTACGCACATCTCCGACATCACCCCGCAGATGGCGAGCGCCCGCACCCCCGAATCGGTCAGCAGGCCGCCCAGGGGCGTTCCGTGGAACCCGTCGTCCCGGGTCTTGCGGACGACGACCTCCGTGCCCGAGGCATCGACGCGGTGGTGGAGCTCCCACCCGGCCGTACCCGGCTCGTCCCCCGCCCCGGGCGGGCCGTCGTTCTGCACATGGACGACGAGCGCCCCTCCGCTGCGTGCCCGTGTGATCAGATCCGCGGTCCGGTCCAGCAGCCGCGCCGCCTCGGGCACCGCCCGGTCTCCCTCGACCGCGTCCGCCTGGACGTCGACAACGAGCAGTGCCTGTACGGGAAGTGCGTGATCGCTCATGCCGTCATCATGTCCGCGGGCAGCGGCGCACCTCCACATGTTTTGGGCCGTGGGGCGCCCCCGCAGACCGCCGGCGGACGCGGCCCTACTCGCTCAGCCCCACAACACCCCAGCCCCGCCCGGCGGCTTCGGTGAGGACGCGGCCCCACTCCGCCAGCAGGAGGGCGAACGAGTCGAAGTCGGCGCCCCTGCCGTCGGGGGTGGCGGCGTACCCGGTGAAGGCCTCACGCAGCCCGCCCAGCCGTGGCCGTACGTCCTGCCAGACCGTGGCCAGCCTCCGGACGCTGTCCGGGGAGCACGCGACCAACAGGCCGTAAGCGACCTCCGGTTCGCCGGAGAAGAAGCCGGCGTCCGTCTCCCCCGACTCGCCGTCCATGCCTTCCCAGATCAGTCCGAGCAGGAAGGTGTCCAGCCCGGCCCGCAGCAGCGGATCGGCGTGGTCGCGGACGCGTTCCCAGTGGTGCGTGGCCCAGAAATGCGGCTTGTACGAGCCGAGGGTCCGCAGGAACTCGTAGAGGGCGAAGCGGTCGCCGTTCGGCCCCTTCGGCCACTCCCAGTCGCCCTCGACCACCGGGGCGTCGTGCTCCCACAGGCCGGTCTCCTCGGCGTACCAGGCGTTCCTCAGCCTCAACAGCCGTTCGCGCGCCGCCACTTCGCCCAGCCATGACCAGTCGGCGATCACCACCGTGATGTCGAGCCCCATGGCGTGAGGCTACCGGGCGGGCCGGGCCGGCTTCCCGGTCGTTCTCGCCCCCACGCCCCACGCCCCACGACGCCTCCGCACGGCGGGGTGTGGGATCGTCCTGAGCATGGCGGAATCGTGGAGCTTTGCCGGTGGCGGTGCCGGTGGCGGTGCCGTGGCCGCCGACACCGTGGCGGAGGCGCTTCGGGTGAGGATCGCCGACGGGAAGCTGGAGTCGCTGCTGGAGAGTTCGTCCGGGCAGACCCTGTACGTCGTGAGCAACACCGAGCGGGCGATGGTGATGCTGATCGACCATCCGGGTGATCCCGGCGAGCACGCCGCGGACCCCGGGGCAGAGGGGTGGAGCGACGGGTTCGAGCTGTCGAACGGGCAGGCCGACGAGTACCCCGACACGGACACCGTGCCACTCGACGAAGCCCTCCGGATCGTCCGCCACGTCCTCGCCACCGGCCGGCCGCCGGCCGACGCGGCCTGGGTGGCCGACCGCTGAGCCGGAGCCCCGCGGATCAGGGCTTCAGGACGGGCATTCCGTCAGTTTCGGCTTGTTCGGCGGGCTCACCCTGTTCAGCAGCGGGGCGAGGTGGTCGGCGTACAGCTTCTCCCAGACACCGTCCGTCATGATCTTCTTCAGAGACGAACACACCTCCCCCTTCAGCCCCTTCTCGTCCGGGTTCATCGCGACGCCGTAGCCCTCCGCGCCCGGACCGCTGTCCAGCCGTTTCAGCTCGGTGGGGTCGTTCTTGACGAACCCGGCGAGGATGACGTCGTCGGTGCTCACCGCGTAGACCGGCGACATCGGGTCCAGCAGGTCGTGTACGCACCGGTCGTAGCCGCTCGGCAGCGACTCCGTCATGTTGTAGCCCGCCTTGGGCAGCCACGCCTCGTACGTCGAACTCCGCGCCGTACACACTTCGAGCTGCTTCTTCTCCAGCACTCTGGTGTCGTCGATCGACACCGCCTTCGCCTTCTTGCGGACCATGAAGCTCCGGCTCGCCACGTAGTACGGACCGGCGAACGCGACGCTGTAGTCGGGAGCCTCGGCGTGCTTGCGTTCGTCCGTGATGCTGTAGGTGGCGATGACCAGATCCACATCGCCCTTCTCCAGTATCGTGCTCCGGTTCTCGCTGCTCACGGGCTCGAAGGTGACCTTGTCGCGGCTGTAGCCCATGTCCTGTGCGATGGCGTAGGCCACATCGATCTCGTACCCGCGGTACTTCCCGTCCTTGGTCTTCTCGCTCAGTCCGGGCTGGTCGGCCTTGACGCCCACCTTCAGGACCGGGTGCGTCTTGATGTACGGCTCCGACACGGGCCCCTGGCCCGGACGGCCGCCCGTGTCCGGGTCGCCGTCCTCCCGCAACTGCTCCACGGCGAACCATCCGAGACCGGCCACCAGCGCCGCGCACACCGCGACCGCCGTGAGCTTCCGCCGGCCGGGCACGCGCTTGCGCGACGCCTGCGGCGGGGAGGGGGGCGGCACCTGCGGCCGTACGGGGGCGGGGTCCGGGGCAGGGGCCGGAGCGGGGTCCGGAGCGGGCTCCTCCGCCTTACCGGCCTCCGCCTGCTCCGCCTCCGCCTGCTCTGCCTCCACCTCCGCCTGTGGCTTCGTCTGCTTCTCCGCCACCGGGGCCGGCGGGCGTACCGGATCCGGTTTCGCGGTGGAGGTGCGCAGGATCTCCTGGAGCAGTTCCTCCGCGCGCTCCGCGCTCAGCCGCCGCCGCGGGTCCTTGTGCATCAGCTGCCCCACCACCTCGGCCAGCTCCTCACCGTGCTCCATCGGGAGCGGGGCGGACTGGCAGGCGGCGACCAGGAGTTCGTACTCGTTCGGCCGGTCGAAGGGGTGCCTGCCCTCGACCATCTCGTACAGCGTGACGCCCAGCGACCACAGGTCGGACGCCGGGGTCGCGGCGCTCACCTGCGACGTCTGGCCGAGCAGTTCGGGCGCCAGGTACTTGAAGGTGCCGATGAGTTCACCGGCTCTGGTGAGCGGGACGGCGCCGTCGAAGGTCGCGATGCCGAAGTCCGCCAGGATCGCGAAGTCGTCCTTGGCGAACAGGATGTTGGCCGGCTTCACGTCACGGTGGACCACTCGCGCCTCGTGGACCGCCCGCAGCCCGCCCAGCACCTGGAGCCCGATCGCGGCCGTCCGCCGCACCGGCAGCCGCCGCTCCTCGCGCATCAGGTCCGCCAGGGAACGCGCGTTGAGCAGGTCCATCACGATCCAGACCTGGTTGCCGGACTCGACCCTGTCGTGCACCGCCACCACGTTCTGGTGCCTGATCTTGGCGATGGCCGCGGCCTCCCGCCGGGCCCGCTGCATCATCTGCTCCTGCGTGGCCGCCCCGACGGCGTCCCGGCCGAGCAGACCCTTCACCGCGACGTGCCGGTCGAGGCGGGTGTCCAGGGCCTTCCAGACCTCGCCCATGCCACCGCGCCCGAGGCTGTGCAGCAGCTCGTAACGGCCGTCGATCACCTTGTGCGGTGCGGGGGCGGCCGCCTGACCGGACGGCTCGGACGACTCCTGCGTCGGCTGCGTCTCCGGCCACGGCCGAGCGTGTTCGGTGGAGTCGCTCCGGAGGAAGTCGCCGGCCCCACGAGGGGAGCCGTCGCCCTGCCCGTGGCCCGAATCACGACCGGCCGTACCCTCGCTGTGCATGCGACCCCCTGTGGACTACATGGAGGCAACAGACTAGACGCTCGGCCATATCCGGGCCTGCTCACAGGACTTGCGATTCGGTCACTTACAGCAGGCCGCACCGGCGATCCGGCCCCCGCCGCTCCTCGCCGCGCTCCCGCCACTCCCCCGCCGCGCTACCGTCGCGCCCTTTCCGCGCTACCGCCGCGCCCTCTCCGCCTCCCTGCCGCTCACCCCTCCGCGAACCGCTCCCCGCACCGGCTGCAGAACACCGGCTCCGGGTCCTGCGAGAGCCGGCCGCACGCCGGGCAGACCAGGTCCAGCATGCAGGGCGCCTCGCCGCCCTCGTACGCCGGAGCGCGCACCGGCGCGGGCACGGCCGGGGCCGGGGGTTTGATGGTGAGGCCGGGGCGGCGGCGGTGGACGGTCAGGTAGGCGACGCCGTCCGGGCCGGCCGCGAGGGCGCGGCGGGAGGTCCGGGGCAGCCAGGCGACGGTGCCGGGGGTCAACTCCAGCGAATCGTCCCCCGCCTCGATCCGGCCGTCGCCCGCGACGGCGACCAGAAGCACGTCCAGCACGTCCTCCTGATGCGCACCGACCGAGCCGCCCGGCGGCAGACGTACCAGGTTGGCATCCAGCTCCCGCCCCCGCTCGGCCAGTTGCCACAGCGCGCCGCGGTCCTCGCGGGTCGCGCCGCGGAGCAGCTCGTCGAGTACGGCAAGAACACGCGGTACGGAGTTCACGACGCCAGGCTACGCGCAGACCGAGGGCCGCCGGCGTCGACATCATCCGGTCGTCCTTGCTTCGAGCGGACTCGAAGGCGTTGGGTTGATTCCCATGGAGTACACACAGCTCGGACGCACCGGACTCAAGGTCAGCCGCCTCGTCCTCGGCACGATGAACTTCGGCCCGCAGACCAATGAGGTGGACAGCCACGCCATCATGGACGCGGCGCTGGACACGGGGCTGAACTTCTTCGACACCGCGAACGTGTACGGCTGGGGCGAGAACAAGGGCCGCACCGAGGAGATCATCGGCACCTGGTTCGCCAAGGGCGGCGAACGGCGCGACAAGGTGGTCCTGGCCACCAAGATGTACGGGAACATGGGCGCGGACGGCGAGCCCTGGCCCAATCACGACAAGCTCTCGGCCGTGAACATCCGGCGCTCCGTCGATGCCTCGCTGAAGCGGCTCCAGACGGACCACATCGACCTCTACCAGTTCCACCACGTCGACCGGAACACCCCCTTCGAGGAGATCTGGCAGGCGATCGACGTCCTGGTCCAGCAGGGCAAGATCCTGTACGCGGGCTCGTCGAACTTCGCCGGCTACAAGATCGCCCAGGCCAATGAACTGGCCGCCCGGCGCGGCTCGTTGGGTCTGGTCAGCGAGCAGTGCATCTACAACCTGATCGAGCGCCGTGCCGAGATGGAGGTCATCCCGGCCGCGCAGGACTACGGCCTCGGCGTCATCCCGTGGTCCCCGCTGCACGGCGGGCTGCTGGGCGGTGTGCTCCGGAAGGAGCGCGAGGGCACGGCCGGGCGGTCGGCCTCCGGCCGCAGCGCGGACGCGCTGAAGGACTCGGCGCAGCGCGAGAAGATCCAGGCTTACGAGGACCTGCTCGACGAGCACGCCCTGGAGCCGGGCGAGGTCGGTCTGGCCTGGCTGCTCACCAGGCCGGGGGTGACGGGGCCGATCGTCGGGCCGCGCAACCGGGAGCAGCTGGACTCGGCGCTGCGGGCGCTGGAGCTCGACCTCTCGGCGGAGCTGCTGGCGTCGCTGGACAGGATCTTCCCGGGGCCCGGTCCTTCGCCGGAGGCGTTCGCCTGGTGAGGACCCGCTCACGAAGACCACCTCGCGCCGACCTGCCCGTGAGGGCCTGCCCGTGAGCGGCCGCCCGTGAGGACCTGCCTGTGAGGACCTGCCCGTGAGCGGCTGCCCGTGAGGGCCGTCTGACGGGTCGCTGCCGCACTGCCTTCCGGCGGGGCGGCGGCGGCCCTCCGGCGGGCGGCGGCGGCCCTCCCGCACGCCCCGGTTCAGGACGCGTCGAGTTCCTCCAGCGTCGCCGCCAGCCAGTCCAGCTCCGCCTCGCTGGTCGCGCGGGCGATCCTCAGCAGCCCGCGCCGGAACGGGTCGTCGAACGACTCGGCGCCCAGCGGCCGTTCCCCCTCGTAGAAGAAGCTGCTCGGCTCCTCCAGGAACGCGAGCCGGCGCCGCAGCACGTCCGCCTGTTCGGCCGGGGACGAGAGGTGGCGGAGGAAGGCGAGGACGGTGAACCAGCGGTTCTCGTCGCTGATGTCCACCTCGCCGGCCTCCCGCAGCCGTCGCCGCAGCTCCTCGCGGCCCGGGCCGGTCAGCGTGAGGGTGTGGCGGGGGGCGGCCCTGCTGCCGGGTTCGGTGCGGCGCTCCAGCCATCCGGCGCGCTCCAGGCGCTTGATCGCCGGATACAGCGTGCCGTCCGCGATGGGGCGGACGTGCCCGGTGAGGTGGGCTACCCGGCGCTTCAGCTCGTAGCCGTGCAGCGGTTGCTCGTACAGAAATCCAAGGATGGCCAGTTCCAGCATGTGCGTATCCTCTCCGATGCCTCCAGATATACCTCGGCATCGATGTATAGTCTCGCCGATGGTTGAAGAGCGAGCGGAGGAGGAGTCATGCAGCATGCCCGGGTGACGGCGGACGGCGCGCGTATCAGGTGGGTGGAGCTGCCCGGCCGGTCCGGCGGCGCCCGGACCCGGGTCTATGTGCACGGGCTCGGGGCCTCGTCCGGCCCGTACTTCACCGCGAGCGCCGCCCACCCGCTGCTGGCGGACAGCCGCTCGCTGCTCATGGACCTGCTCGGCTTCGGGATCAGCGACCGCCCCACGGAGTTCGGCTACACGCTGGAGGAGCACGCCGACGCGGTGGCGGCGGCACTGGAGGCGGCCGGGGCACACGACACCGACGTGATCGCGCACAGCATGGGCGGCGCGGTGGCCATCGTGCTCGCGGCGCGCCATCCGCACCTGGTGGCCCGGCTGGTCCTGGTCGACGCCAATCTGGACCCTGCCCCGCCCGGCCCCGCCCGGCCGGGCAGCAGCGGCATCGCGGCGTACTCGGAGGAGGAGTTCCTGGCGCACGGCTGGTCCGAGGTGCATGACCGGGTCGGGCCGCACTGGTGGGCGACCATGCGGCTGGCGGGCCGCGAGGCACTGCACCGCAGCGCGGTGCACCTCGCCGCCGGGACGACGCCGGCCATGCGCGAGCTGCTGCTCGGCCTGAAGATCCCGCGCACGTTCCTGCGCCCTGCGGCGGACGGCCCGCTGCCCGGCGAGAGCGTGCTCGTCGAGCACGGGGTACGCGTCGTGGCGGTCCCGGACTGCGGGCACAACATCATGCTGGACAACCCGGAGGCGTTCGCCCGGGAGACGGCGGCGGCGCTCACTGTCCGATGAGCGCGGAGCGGTCCTATGCTCGCCGCATGGACGAAGTCGTGCCGTTCCTGATCATGGTCGCGGCCCTGGCCGTGGTCATGGGCTTCTTCACCTGGCTCGCGGTCCTCGCCCGTCGGCGCGGGGTCGCGGGCTCGGCCCTGAGCGCCGCGCTGGCCTCGTACAACGAGGCGTACCAGGGCACCGCCCATCAGGCGTACCACGAGATCCGGGCGCAGGCGGAGCGCCGGGTGCCGGTCCTCTCGCCGGACGGCGCATGGCGGCCACCGTCGCCGGACGCGGGAGGCGTACGCCGTGGGCGAGCGCCCGCGCGCAGGCCGCTGCGGGGGCTGCGGCGCCGGTTCGGCCGGCTGCGCCGCCGCTGAGACCCGTCCGGTCGGGCCGCCCGCCGGTCACGCCCCGACGGCGGCCGCCACGGCGACGACGACGAACATCAGCACGAGCACGGCCGCCATGATGCGGTTTCTGGTCTTCGGGTCCACCCTTCGAGCGTAACCGCCGCCCTCAGTGCCCCAGCGACCAGGATGCGACCACCTCGTACCCGGGCTGCTCACCCGGCACCCCGCTGTCCGGCAGATCGCTCCGCACCAGGGCCATCTCGCCGACCTCCCACCCGGTGCCCTCGAAGCCGCCGAGCGCCTCGACGCAGGGGCGCAGGTCGGTCTCGGCGCGGCGGCTGCGGGCGAGGGTGAGGTGCGGGTGGTAGCGGCGGTGCTCGTCCATCGGGATGCCGGTGCGGCGGGCGGCGGCGTCGGCGCGCTCGGCGAGCAGCCGCAACGTGTCCAGCGCCCCCGCGGCCCCCGCCCACAGCGCCCGCCCGCCGAACCGGCCGGCCCCGTGGACGCGCAGCGGGAACGGCTCGGTGCGCCGGGCGGCCCGAGCGAGGCGCTCCTCCAGCTCGGGCAGCAGCTCCTCGCCCACGGCCCCGAGGAACGCCAGCGTGAAGTGCCAGCCGGGCACCCCGGTCCAGCGCAGCCCCTCGGCCTGGGGGAGCGCGTGCAGCGGGGCGACGGCGCGGCGCAGTTCCTCGACGGCGGGGGCGGGCGGCAGCACGGCGACGAAGAGTCTGAGACGGCTCATGCGCCGAGTGTCGCACCGCCCCGGGGCGGCTCATGCGCCGAGTGTCACCGTCCCGGGACGGCTCATGCGCCGCGTGTCGCACCGCCCCGGGACGGCTCCGCCCTCCTCCTCGGCACACGGCACGGCCCCGACCGTCACCCACCCGGTCGGGGCCGTCTCCCGTGCGTCACGGGGTGGTGCTCACGCCGCCGTGGCCAGCTCCTCGCGCGGGACGAACCGCAGGTGCGGGCGGCCCGGACGGAGGTCGACGCGCAGGCGCAGTCCGCCGACGCGGGCCAGCATCAGGCCGACGCCGAGTGCGGCCAGCAGCGAGAACGCGCCGCCGACGGCCATGCCGGTACGGACCCCGTAGGCGTCGCTGATCCAGCCGACGATCGGGGCGCCCACCGGCGTACCACCGGCGAAGACCATCATGTACAGGCTCATGACCCGGCCCCGCATGGCCGGGTCGGCGGCCATCTGGACGCTGGTGTTCGCGCTGATGTTGGTCGTCAGGCCGATCATGCCGATCGGAACCAGCAGGATCGAGAAGAGCCAGACGGACGGGGACAGCGACGCGATGATCTCCAGCACGCCGAACGCCGTGCCCGCGGCCACCAGCATCCGCAGCCGGGAGGAGCGGCGACGGGCGGCGAGCAGGGCACCGGCCAGGGAGCCGGCCGCCATCAGGATGTTGAAGAAGGAGTACATCCCGGCGCCGCCGTGGAAGATCTCGTCGGCGAAGGCGGTCAGCCAGATCGGGAAGTTGAACCCGAACGTGCCGACGAAGCCGACCAGGACGATGGGCCAGATCAGCTCGGGGCGGCCGGAGACGTAACGCAGGCCCTCCCGCAGCTGTCCCTTGGCGCGCGGTACGACGGTGGCCTTGTGCAGCTCGTTCGTGCGCATCAGCATCAGGCCGACGAGCGGGGCGGCGAACGACAGGCCGTTGAACATGAAGGCCCAGCCGCTGCCGACCGTGGTGATCAGGACACCGGCGACGGCCGGGCCGATGAGCCGGGCGGACTGGAAGTTCGCCGAGTTGAGACTGACCGCGTTGCGCAGCTGGGCGGGGCCGACCATCTCGGACACGAACGACTGGCGGGCCGGGTTGTCGACGACCGTCACCATGCCGAGCAGGAACGCGATGAGGTAGACGTGCCACACCTGGACGACACCGGAGAGCGTGAGCACCGCGAGGGCGATCCCGCAGAGGCCGAGCGCCGCCTGGCTGAAGAGGAGGAGCTTCCGCTTCGGGAGGCGGTCCGCGATGACACCACCGTAGAGGCCGAACAGAAGCATCGGGAGGAACTGGAGCGCCGTGGTGATACCGACGGCGGCGGCGGACCCGGTGAGGCTCAGGACGAGCCAGTCCTGCGTGATGCGGGACATCCAGGTACCGGTGTTGGAGATCACGGCGCCCGTGGCGAACAGGCGGTAGTTACGGATCTTCAGCGACGAGAAGGTCCCGCCGGGCTTGCTCTCGTGGGTGGAAGTCGGTGCGGGGGCGGAGTCTGCTCCGGATCCCGTACTCAAAAGGGTTCGCCTCCTCGGGCGTATACGTTTCGCTGACTGACGGGGTGCGGCGGGGCGGGCGGTGCGCCGGACTCGGTCCGGCGCGGCCCGTACCGCTACAGGTGAGCGAGCTTCTCCAGCACGGGCGCCGCCTTGCGCAGCGTCTCCCACTCGTCCTCGTCCAGGCCCTCGGCGAGGGCGGTCAGCCAGGCGTTCCGCTTGGAGCGGCTCTCTTCGAGCATGGCTTCGGCCTGCTCGGTCTGGCTGACCACCTTCTGGCGACGGTCATCGGGGTGCGGTTCCAGTCTGACCAGCCCCTTCGCTTCCAGCAGCGCGACGATGCGGGTCATCGACGGAGGCTGCACATGCTCCTTGCGGGCCAGCTCGCCCGGCGTGGCCGAGCCGCACCTGGCGAGCGTGCCGAGCACCGACATCTCGGTGGGGCTCAGCGACTCGTCGACGCGCTGGTGCTTGAGGCGCCGGCTGAGCAGCATCACGGCGGAGCGAAGGGAGCTCACGGCGGCGGCACTGTCGCCGTCGTGGATCAGGTCAGGCATGTTTATTAGCGTAACTCATTAGTCGTCCTAAAGACCATTCGTGTTACACGCGCGAGAGGCACTTCACCCAATCGGTCACCCGAACGAGTGAGTCGGATCCGTAAAGTGACGCGAACCGACCCGCTGGGCCGTAACCCTGCTTGCCATGGGATCGACTGTGCTCAGCCTGCGGATAGACGGTGAGCTGCTCGACCGGCTCCGGCAGCATGCCGCCAAACGCGGAATGAGCGTCCAGGACTATGTGGTCCGGACGCTCATTCGCGATGATTTCGACGAGCGCTTCAAGGCGGCCGTCGACGAGACGGAGAGGTTCTACGGCCCGGAGGGGACCGCGGGGATCAGAGCCGGAGAGGTCACGTGAGACCGAGGGCCGGCATCGCGTAGTAGAAGACGAAGACCGCGGAGACCACGTACATGGGCACCGGCACCTCGCGCCAGCGCCCGGCCACCACGCGCAGCACGGAGAAGGCGATGAAGCCGATGCCGATGCCGTTGGTGATCGAGTACGTGAGCGGCATCATCAGCATGGCGAGGAAGGCCGGGATGGCGAGCGTGTAGTCGCTCCAGTCGATGTCCCGCACCGAGCCCGAGATGATCAGGAAGCCCACCGCCAGCAGCGCCGGGGTGGCCGCCTGCGACGGGACCATGGTCGCCAGCGGTGTCAGGAACAGCGCCACCGTGAACAGCAGACCCGTCACGATGCTCGCGAAGCCGGTGCGGGCGCCCTCGCCGACACCCGCCGTGGACTCCACGAAGCAGGTGCCCGCGGAGGCGGAGGTCCCGCCGCCCGCGGCGACCGCGATGCCGTCCACGAACAGCACCCTGTTGATGCCGGGGAAGTTGCCGTCCTTGTCCGTCAGATTCGCCTCGTCGCCGACCCCGAGGATCGTGCCCATCGCGTCGAAGAAGCAGGACAGCAGCACGGTGAAGACGAACAGGATGCCGGTGAGCACGCCGACCTTGCTGAAGCCGCCGAACAGACTGGCCTGACCGAACAGCCCGAAGTCCGGAGTGGCGACCGGGTTGCCCGGCCACTGCGGGACGGTCAGGCCCCACGCCCCGGCCGGCAGATCGGCGATCACGTCGATGATCATCGCGACGACCGTCATCGCGACGATGGAGATCAGGATCGCGCCCGGCACCTTGCGGACGATCAGCGCGAGGGTGAGCAGCGCGCCGATGATGAAGACCAGGACCGGCCAGCCGTTGAGGTGGCCGTCGCTGCCGAGCTGGAGCGGCACGGTGGTGTGCGCGGCGTCCGGGACGCGGGAGACGAAGCCCGAGTCGACCAGGCCGATGAGCAGGATGAAGAGGCCGATGCCGATCGCGATGCCCTTGCGGAGCGACGTCGGCACGGCGTGCATCACGCGTTCCCGCAGCCCGGTCGCGACCAGCAGCATCACCACGATGCCCGCGAGGACGACCATGCCCATGGCGTCCGGCCAGCTCATCCGGGGGGCGAGCTGGAGGGCGACGACGGTGTTGACACCGAGGCCGGCCGCCAGCGCGATCGGCACATTGCCGATGACACCCATCAGGAGCGTGGAGAACGCGGCGGTCAGCACGGTGGCGGTGACCAGCTGGCCACCGTCGAGCTGATGTCCGTACATGTCCTTGGCGCTGCCGAGAATGATCGGGTTCAGCACGATGATGTACGCCATCGCGAAGAACGTGGCGAATCCGCCACGGATCTCGCGGGCGACCGACGACCCCCGCTCGGAGATCCTGAAGAAACGATCCACGCCGCCGCGCGGCTGGGGGGCCGCAGGCTGCTGGGCATCGACCGGAGCGGTGGCCGAGGGGGACATGTATGACCTCAGTCGTACGTAGAGGGGGAAGAAAGTGGTCAGCTTTGGACTTTCACACGAACAATTCGAGTCAGTCTTAAGCAGATTCAGTATGAATACATAAGGCGAAGATCGCTATCTCCGCGCGTAGACCCTTGGGCCACCTGGCCCGGACGCCCTTCGTACAGGGGCCCCATACACTGAGTCCATGGCGAAGTGGACACCGAAGCACGAGGCACCCGAGCCCCTGGAGGGGCCCGTCGTCGCCACCATCACCGGCGGCACGATCCTCTGGTTCGTCCTCTTCCTGGTCCAGATCCCCTTCTACGGCTGGTTCGACGACCACGGACATCTGTGGTGGGTGTGGACCTGCCTGGCCGGCGCGGGGCTCGGCCTGATCGGCATCTGGTACGTACGGGGGCGCGACGCGGCGATCAAGCGCGCGGCGGCCGCGGCCGAGGCGTCGCCCGACAGCCTCTAGGGTCTTCCGCCCGGATCCGGACGGGAGGCCCTAGGGATCCGGCACCGGACCCGTACCACCTCAGGACCATTACCCTCCTCCTCCGGTCTGATCTTCGGACCGCCCAGTGGGTGAATCGGACCATCCACCCGTACCGTCGGAACCATGACGCAGCGGGCATCCCATTCCTTCGGCGAGCAGTCCCCCGAAGCAAGCGGTTCCACCGGCCATCCGGGCTCGGCCATGATCGACGCCGGAGCCGAGCTCGATCCGGTCCACCCGGTCAAATTGCCCGCCCCGGCCGTGGACCCACGCGGGCTGACCGCCGCCGAGGTCGCCGAGCGGATCGCCCGCGGCGAGGTCAACGACGTACCCGTCCGCTCGTCCCGTTCCGTCCGCGAGATCGTCCGCGCCAACGTCTTCACCCGGTTCAACCTGATCATCGGCGTGCTCTGGCTGATCATGCTGTTCGTCGCGCCGATCCAGGACAGCCTCTTCGGCTTCGTGATCATCGCCAACACCGGCATCGGCATCGTCCAGGAGTGGCGGGCCAAGAAGACCCTGGACAGCCTCGCGGTCATCGGCGAGGCGAAACCCACGGTGCGCCGCGACGGGGTCGCGGCCGAGATCTCCACCTCCGAGATCGTCCTCGGCGACCTCGTCGAGCTGGGCCCCGGCGACAAGGCCGTCGTGGACGGCACGGTCGCCGAGGCCGACAGCCTGGAGATCGACGAGTCGCTGCTCACCGGCGAGGCCGACCCGGTACTGAAACGGCCCGGCGACCCCGTGATGTCCGGCAGCTTCGTGGTCGCCGGCGGCGGCGCCTTCACCGCCACCAAGGTCGGCCGGGAGGCCTACGCCGCCCAGCTCGCCGAGGAGGCGTCCCGCTTCACCCTCGTCCAGTCCGAGCTGCGCACCGGCATCTCCACCATCCTCAAGTACGTCACCTGGATGATGGTGCCGACCGCGATCGGCCTGGTCATCAGCCAGCTCGTCGTCAACGACAACGACCTCAAGGGGTCGATCGCCCGGACCGTCGGCGGCATCGTCCCGATGATCCCCGAGGGCCTGGTGCTGCTCACCTCGGTCGCGTTCGCGATCGGCGTCGTACGGCTCGGCCGCAAGCAGTGCCTGGTGCAGGAGCTCCCCGCCATCGAGGGGTTGGCCCGCGTCGACGTCGTCTGCCTGGACAAGACCGGCACCCTCACCGAGGGCGGCATGGACGTCACCGAGGTCCGGATGCTGGGCGGGGCGGACGACGCGTACGTCCGGAACGTGCTGGGTGCCCTCGGCTCCTCCGACCCCCGGCCCAACGCCAGCCTCCAGGCCATCGTGGACGCCTACCCGGACGGCGAGAAGTGGCTGTGCACCCGGACGCTGCCGTTCTCCTCGGCCCGTAAGTACAGCGGCGCCGCGTTCGACGAGGGCGGCGGCCGGGAGTCGTCCTGGCTGCTCGGCGCCCCCGATGTGCTGCTGCCCGAGCAGGACCCGGCGCTCACCGAGATCGAGCAGCTCAACAAGCAGGGCCTGCGGGTGCTGCTGCTGGCCCGCGCGCAGGGGGCGCTCGACGGGCCGGACATCGCCGCCGGGGCGGTACCGAACGCGCTGGTCGTCCTGGAGCAGCGGCTGCGGCCCGACGCCGCGGCGACCCTGGCCTACTTCGACGACCAGCGGGTCGCGGCGAAGGTCATCTCCGGTGACAACGCGGTCTCCGTCGGCGCGGTCGCCGGGAAGCTGGGCCTGCCCGGCGCCGAGCACACCCTGGACGCCCGCCGGATGCCCACCGACCCGGACGAGATGGCCACGGCCATGGAGGAGAACGCGGTCTTCGGCCGGGTCACCCCGCAGCAGAAGCGGGACATGGTCGCCGCCCTCCAGTCCCGCGGCCACACCGTCGCCATGACCGGCGACGGAGTCAACGACGTACTCGCGCTGAAGGACGCCGACATCGGCGTCGCCATGGGATCGGGTTCCGAGGCGACCCGGGCCGTCGCCCAGATCGTGCTGCTGAACAACAGTTTCGCGACGCTGCCGTCCGTGGTCGCCGAGGGCCGCCGGGTGATCGGCAACATCACCCGGGTCGCCACCCTGTTCCTGACCAAGACCGTCTACTCGGTGCTGCTGGCGGTCCTGGTGGTCTGCACGCAGGTCGACTACCCGTTCCTGCCGCGCCATCTGACCCTGCTGTCGACGCTGACCATCGGCATCCCGGCGTTCTTCCTGGCCCTGGCCCCCAACACGGAGCGGGCCCATCCGCACTTCGTGCGCCGGGTCATGCGGTACGCGATCCCGTCGGGCGTCATCGCGGCCGTCGCCACCTTCGCGACGTATCTGATCGCCCGGAGCCACTACTCCGGTCCGGGCGCCCTCGACGCCGAGACCAGCGCGGCCACGCTCACGCTGTTCCTGGTCTCGATGTGGGTGCTGGCGATCATCGCCCGCCCGTACACCTGGTGGCGTATCGCGCTGGTGGCGGCGATGGGGCTGGCGTTCCTGGTCGTGCTGGTGGTGCCGTGGCTACAGGACTTCTTCGCGCTGAAGCTGGTGGGGACGACGATGCCGTGGGCGGCGGTGGGCATCGCGGTGGTGGCGTCGGCCGGCCTGGAGTACGCCTGGCGGCTGGTCGGCCGACGCTTCCCGGTGTAGGGCGCTTCCCCGCGCGGTACGGGGTCCCCCGCCCTGCCGTTACTTCACGTCGACGAAGTCGCCGGCGGTGGTGACGGCCGGGGTGGTGGACGTCCCCGCGAAGCTGTAGCGCCAGTAACCGTCGACCGAGGCCTTGACCGTGGTCTTCAGGTTCCCGGTGCTGTTCGTCCTGATCGTCTTCACCGTGGAGTACGTGGAGCTGGTCTTCTTGCGGAACTGGAGCTTCACCGACTGGCCGGTGTAGCCGTGGTACGCGTGGTCCTCCCAGTTCGCCCGCGACAGCTTCCCGGTCACCGTGATGGTCTTGCCCTTCTTCACCGGCTCCGGAGCGGCGTTGACCGTCAGCTTCGACAGCCGCTGGATCTTCGCCGTGGCGGCGTAGTCCGAGTAGTAGCTGGAGCCGTCCTTGGCCTCCGCGCCCGCGAGCACGTGCCAGGAGCCGGCCAGCGCGTTCTTGTACAGGTCGACCCTGGGGTCGATGGTGATGGTGAGGGAGCAGGTGCTGGTGGTCGCGCTCGCGGCCTTGCAGGTCGCGTCGTCCTCGTTGGGCAGCAGCGCGCCGTCCATGCCCTCGTCCTGGTCCTTGCCGTGCCACAGGATCAGCCAGCCGGTCTCGATGCCGGAGGCGTGCGAGGCGGTCACCGACACAGTGACGGTCTTCTTGGCGGTGGTGCCCAGGACCACGTCCTTGCCGCCGTTGACGGTGATCTTGGTCAGGACGGGATCGGCCGAGGCCGCGTGCGCCGCCGGTACGGCGAGGGCGGACAGGACCAGGGCGCCGGAGGCGGCGGCGACGGTGGCACGAAAGCGCATGGTTTTCTCCGTGGACTGAGGCCGTGAAGGCCGGACGGGAACGCACGGGACGGATGCGTGAGCAGCGGGACCCCTCGCGGAGGGATCCCGCTGCTCACGGGTGGCCACGGATGGCCGAGACGGTGCCGGGTGGAACTACTTCACGTCGACGAAGTCACCGGCGGTGGTGACGGCCGGGGTGCTGGCCGTACCGGCGAAGCTGTAGCGCCAGTAACCGTCGACCGAGGCCTTGACCGTGGTCTTCAGCGTGCCGGTGCTGCTCGTCTTGATCGTCTTGACCGTGGAGTACGTGGAGCTGGTCTTCTTGCGGAACTGGAGCTTCACGGCCTGTGTGGCGTAGCCGTGGTAGGCCAGGTCGTCGAAGTTGGCCCGCGACAGCTTCCCGGTGACCGTGATGGTCCTGCCCTTCTTGACGGGCTCCGGAGCGGCGTTGACGGTCAGCTTCGAGAAGCGCTGGACCCTGGTGCTGCCCAGGTTGTCCTGGAGCGCGAACCCGAGCTTGGAGGGGTCGGGGTCGTTCCGGTTCTCGCCGTTGTAGTCGACGGCGAAGCCCTGTCCCTTCCACGTGGTGGCGTCGGCGTTGCCGATCAGGTCGTAGACGGGCGAGACGGCGATCCGCCCGGTGCAGGTGGCGACCGTGGAGGAGACCTTCTTGCAGGTGGGGGCGGTGTCGCCGTACAGCTCGTTCGTCGGGGCGTCGAACGAACCGCGGTAGAGGCCCACGCCGAGCTCGAAGTCCGAGGCGAAGATGTTCACGTCGGCGCCGTGCGTCACGGTGAACGTGGTCGGCACGATCTTCGTGGCGGCGGTGCCCACGGCGATCGGCTTGCCGCCGTTGACCGTGAACTTGGAGAAGACCAGGTTGAGCCGGCCGACGGTGTCCGCGGCCGCGAGGGAGCGCGCGCCGGACTTCGCGGCGGAGCCGGACTGGGCCGCACGCGCGGCATCGGCGACGGAGCCGGTCGCGCCGTGCGCGTCGCCGGCCTGGGCGGCCGACGGTACGACGAGGGCGGAAAGAGCCAGGGCGCCGCTGACGGCGGCCACGGTGGCACGAATGCGCATGTTCATTCCCCAAGTTGGAGAAGGGCCCGCGGAGGTTGACCGCCCGCAGGGCCAAGATCGTCTGTGAAGCCTGGTGGCTTCACAGACGAGACCATCCTCAAACGTGAAGGGTTGTGCGGCCATTGGGGTTTTCTCGCGAATTCCCCGCGCGTTCGGCCCCGGTACGCGTAGAGGCTCTCAGTCGAACCAGCGGTCCCGGGCCAGCTCCTCCGTCCGGGACGGGTCCTCCAGCAGCGCCGCGACCTCGAAGCGGCGCGGCCACTGGCCCGCCGCCCAGGCCAGGCCCGCCGCGACGCCCTCCAGCGTGGCGGCGTGGACCGTGCCGTCGGGGGTGCGGCGCCAGTCCAGTTCGACGCCGCCCGCGCGCAGTTCGCCGTGCTCGACGTACGCGTCCGGCGTCCCGGCGCCGAGCAGCACCCGCACCGCGTCCGGCACCCGGTGCTCCTCGCCCTCCGTCGACACCTCCGCCTCGACGCTCTCGCCGAGCCGGCGCACCTGGAACAGTTCGGCCAGCTCCGCCGCGCGCGTCGGGGCGACCGGGAGCAGCGGGATGCCGTCGGTGAGCGGCAGCAGATCGGGGGCGTCCGCGATCACGGCGTCCGCCGCGTCGACGACCCGCACCTCGCCGTCGACCACGGCCCGCAGCTCGTCCGGCAGCGTGACCTGTTCCGGGTCGAGGTCGGCCAGCGCGGTGTACAGCGAGTGCAGTTGTACGGGGCCGACCGGACGCTCGTCGTCCGCGAGCCGGCCGAGGAGTTCGGCGGCGCCGCCGGGCTCGTCGAGCAGTGCGGCCACGGAGGTCCGTACGCCGAGGGCGCGCAGCACCTGGGCGTCGTCGAAGCCGGTGGCGTCGGCGGAGTCGTACAGCCCGGCCAGCCGGGGGTCGCCGCCCGCGGCCCGCAGTCCGGCGGGGCGGCGGCCGTCGAGCACCGGGTGGTCGCGCAGCCACCAGGCCGTGTACGGGCGGACGGACTGCGTGGTGCCGTCCGGCAGCAGCACCCGCACCGGCTGGGTCAGCGCGTCGCGCAGCGGCGGCCGGGCGAGCATGGCGAGCGCCTGCGGCCAGGCGTCGTCGTCGACCAGGTCCAGATCGCGGACCGCGACGATCTCGGTGGCGACCGGCGGCACGGGGGTGTCGGGCAGCTGGTCGAGGATGTCCTCGCACCACACGTCCACGGCGTCCAGCAGCCCGGCGTCGTCGGGCTCGGCGAAGTCTCCCTCGCGCGGTTCCAGTTCGTCCGGGTCCAGCACCACGTCGGTGGTCCGCACGAGGGCGAAGGTGGCGAGGACACCGCAGGCGGTGAGCGGCTGCTCGCCCCAGCGGTCGGCCAGCTCCTGGTCGCAGAGCGCCAGTTCGCCCTCGCGCATGATGGCCGCGAACGGGCTCGCGGGCAGCACCAGTTCGCCCGCGGGGGCCGGTTCGCCGTCCTCGTCGGGGAGGGCCAGCGCGCCGAGCCAGGGCTCGTCGCCGGGTGCCAGATCGGCGTCCCGTACGAGGGTGAGCACGGTCTCGGCGAGCTCGTCGCCGTCCAGCGCGTCCTCGTCCCAGATCTCGCCAGCGTCCAGCGACCCGGCGACGGCGGCCCGCACCTGCGGGGTCGTCAGCACGGCGCGCGGGGTGGCGGGCAGGGCGCCCAGCTTCTCCAGCAGCGGATGGGCGGCGTCCGGGTGGGCGACCTTCAGCCCGAGCCGGGCGAGGCGTTCCAGCACCGGCCCGGCAGCTGTGTCGGGCAGCGGCAGCAGCACCTGGCGGGGCCCGATGGTGGTGCGGGGCACCGCCGGGGCCCCGGAGCCCGCGTCCTGCGCCGTCCCGGCCAGCGGTACGGGCAGGCCGGAGAGGCGGTCCGGGTCGATGCCGGAGAGGCTGTCGTACAGCCGCCGCCACCAGCCGGGGTCGCGCTCCAGACCGGCGAGCCGGTCGATCGCCTCGGTCAGCGGGACCCGGGCGACCTGGAGCGTACGCAGCTCGCTGCGGCGTTCCAGTCCGGCGGGCAGCAGACACGGCAGGACCTCGGCGAGCACCCGTACGGTCTCGGCGCCGACGCCTTCCAGCACCTCGGCCTCGATGGGCCGCAGCGCGGTGGTGGCCGGGGCGGGGAGGCCGTCCGGCTGCACGTCCCAGGTGTCCCACCGGTCCGCCTCGGCGGCGGTGGTGTCGCGTGGGGCGGCGGGCGCCAGGAACGCGACGCGCGGCAGCCGTTCCAGGATCGCGCCGCGCAGCGCCCCGTCCAGTTCGCCCTTGCCGAGCGGTCCCGGTACGAGGTCGATGGTGTCGACGGACACCGGCTGCCAGCCGGCGAGCAGTTCGGCGTACGCGTCGGCGGCGCGCTGCACCAGGAAGTCGGTGAGCGGTCCCGGCGCGAAGTGGCGGCGGGCGGTGTCCAGCGGCAGCGAGGCGATGAGCAGGGCGGGGATGCCGAGGGGTTCGTCGGTGGGGGTCGGGGCGTGGACGACGGGGAGGGTGCGGGGGCGTACCGGGGCGCCCTCCGCGTCCACCGGGACCGCCCAGGTGACCGACCAGTGCGGGCGCAGCCGCTCCTCGCGGGGGCGGTCGGCGAGCAGCGCGGGCTCCACGGGGCCGTGGTGGGCGACGGTGCGCCAGCGGTTCGTACCGTGCGCGGAGTCCTCGACGTGGGTGTACGGGCCGTGCTCGGAGCGGCGCAGCGTCCGTACGGTGTCCGGGGTCTCGATCACGATCTCTTCGAGGCCGCGCAGGGTGAGCAGCAGGGCGTCGTCGACCGCGTCGAGCAGCCGGGCCACGAGGTCCTCGGCGCCGCCGTCGCGCAGCGGGAGGACGACGACGGTGTCGTACCCGTCGGGTGCGGTGCCCTCGGCGGGCAGCGGGAGCCGGAGCAGCGGTACGTGACCGTCGCGGCGGCGCAGTTCGTCGCCGAGGCCGGGGCTGGCGACGGCCGTCCGGGCGGCGAGGTCGCGGGCCTCGGCGAGCGACCAGCGGACACCGCCGTGCCGGCCGACGACGGCGGGCTCGTCACTCACCGCGAGCACGGCGGCGAACCCGACGCCGAACCTGCCGACGGCGCCTTCGTGCCCTTCGCGCTTGGCGGAGGCACGCAGCGTGGAGAGCGACTCCACGCCGGTGGCGTCGAGCGGGGCGCCGGTGTTGGCGGCGGCAAGGACGGCGGGGTTGTCCGGGGTCGCCGGGTGCAGGGTGAGCCGGAGCCGGCCGGGGACCCGGGCGCGGGCGGCGGCGTCGGCGGCGTTCTGCGCCAGCTCGACGACGAGCCGGTCGCGGTAGCCGCCGAGCGCCAGGTCCTCCTCGGCGTTGGCGTCCTCGCGGAACCTGGCGGGGCCGGCGCCCCAGGCGTCGAGCACACCGCGCCGCAGCCGTGCGGTCCCGAACGGATCGGCCCCCTCGGTCGCATTCATGCTCACGCTCTGACTCCGCTCTTTCCGATAGCGCACTGCCCGTGCCGCCAAGTGTGCGCCCGAAGGTACCGGGTCCTCGCACCGGACGGGGCCCGCCGGACAGCGCATCGGCCGGTTCGGGCCTTCGGACTCCGCGTTCGGCTTCGGCGTTGCCTGCGGCCTTGGCTTCCGCGTCGGCTTCGGCGTTGCCTTCCGCTCGGCCACGGGTTGCCTCACCGCCCTGCACGGCAAGGGTTCCGTCCTCAAGCGCCGGACGGGCCGGGTTTGCCGGGCCGGGGCCGGAGCGGATCGCCCGGCCCGGGGTCGGTGGGCCGACGCGGATCGTCCGGCCCTGGTCTGCCAGGCCGACGCGGATCGTCCGGCCCGCGTTCGCAGGGCCGCTGCGGACTGCCTGAACGGACGGAAGATCCTCGGACGTGCGGAAGATTCTCGGGCCGGCACAAGCCTCTCGGACCGCCGGAAGATCTTCGCACCGGCGTAAGCCCCCTCGGACCGACGCAAGCCCCTCAGTCCGGCATGGGAACCCCGGACCGCCGGAAGATCATCGGGCCTCCGGGCGGCGGGATCCGAGCCCTCGGCGAATTCCCGGGCGGTCGGCGGAACCGGGGCCCGCAGAAAATCCCCGGACGAGCGACAGGATCAAGCCCGTCCGGCGATTCAGTCCGCCCGGCGATTCGAGCCCGTCCGGCGACTGAGGACGGAGCGGTTCGCCAGGGCACCCGGCGTCCCGCTCAAGCCCGTCCGGCGATCGAGGACGGAACCGGTCCGCCGGAGCAACCCGTACCCCGCCCGCCGCGGGAAGCCCCACCGCCCCGGCCGCCGCCTACGAGTGGCCGAGGTCCTCCGTGGGCGCGTCCGCCTCCGCCGGGACGGAGCCGGAGTCCCGGGCCGGCCGCAACCGGTACTCGTCCACCTGCATCGTGTCCAGCGCATGCGGCGCCGGCTTCGGCGGCTTCGGCATCACCGCCGCCTCCGAGTGCCCGCCGCACCCGTAGGACAGCGACACGACCCGCCCGTCCGCCGGACCGAACTCGTTCGCGCACACCCCGAACGCCTGCCGCAGCGAGCCCGCCAACGGCACCAGGAACGCGCAGGTCACACACGAGGCCGGAGCCGCCTGGGCCATCGGCGTCTTCGCGCCGAACTCCTCGTCCCACCGGTCGGCCGCCGCATGCAGCCCGTACCGGGACAGCACCCGCGCCCGCCGCATGCCGAGCTCGTCCGCGACCGCCGCGATCGAGCCCCGGCTCGTCGTCGCGGGGCGGGTCGTCAGCTCCGCGTCCTCCGCGTCGACGAGGTCGGCGATCTCCTGGGAGACCTCGGAGACCGCGGAGTTCGGCGGCGGCTCATCCTCACCGGTGTAGCCGGGCTCCAGACGGATGTCGTCCGCCTCGGTGGGCAGCAGATCGCCCGGTCCCATGTCGCCGGGGCGCAGCCGCTCGCTCCACGGCACCCACTCCGGGGCGAGGATCGCGTCGCTGCCGGGCAGCAGCACCGTTTCGTCGAGGGTGACGTTCTTCGCGCGGGAGGCCCGGGCGACCGTCACCGCCCAGCGCCAGCCCCGGTAGCCGGGCTCCTTGCACTCGAAGAAGTGCGTGACGACCCGGTCCCCCTCGGAGACCACGGCCACATGCTCACCGACGACCCCCGGCGCGGCTGCCTCCTCGGCCGCCGCGCGGGCCAGGTCTACCGCCTCGGCGCACAGACGGTCGGGAACAGGGGTACGGGCCGTACGGCTTCGCGTCGTCGCAGCACTCACAGGTCTCGCTTCTCTCCTACGCCAGTCTCACGAGCGCGCCAGCACATCCATCGATTTCGGCCATGACGGGTGGAGGCGGAGCGGACCTGAGGGCCGCGTCGACGTCCACACCCGTTACTGCCTGCCTCGGGCACACCTTCTGCAACCCATTCTGCGGGATCGCCGAGAGGCGCGCGGCCGAGAACAACCGCCGGTGGCGCGCTACGCACGCTACCCTCTCCGCCGCCCCCCGCCCACCTGCCCGTCCCAAACAACGCCGGATCCTGTGCCGAACAACGCCGGATCCGGTATCGAACAACCCCGGATCAGGTGGCGGACAACCCCGTGCCCGGCACCGTGTCACCCGCGAGAAACACCCGCCGGCGCCCGCGAGAAACACCCGCCCGAACCCGCGAGAAACGCCCGCCGGCGCCTGCGGGAAACACCCGCCCGAACCCGTGCCGAACAACGCCGGAACCCAGAGGGACGCCCGCGCCGCTCACAGAGAACGCCCGCCGGAACCCGCGTCCGGCCGCCGCCCCCGCCCCGTCCGGCCGGGGCGGATCGCTGACCCGACAGGGCCAAGCGCGCCGCGCCCCGTGCCGATGCCGGTTCGCCACCACCGCGGCTGGGGCACTATGACGAAGTGACTTCCGCCCGGTCGCACGAAGAGTCCGGCCCGCTCCGCAGGACGGGCCGGGCGGTCGGTCATGCCCTCCACAAGCCGTTCACCGGCACCGCGAAGGGCATCCGGAAGGCGACCCACGCACACGGCGCCGGGGAGTCCGGGCTCGGCAAACTGATCGAGCTGCATGCTGTGAACGGCGCGGGCGACGTGATGATCACGGTCGCCCTCGCCTCGACGGTCTTCTTCTCCGTACCGACGGACGAGGCCCGTGGCCGGGTCGCCCTCTACCTCGCCGTCACCATGGCCCCCTTCACGCTCCTGGCCCCCGTGATCGGCCCGCTCCTGGACCGGCTGCCGCACGGCCGCCGCGCGGCGATGGCCGGGGCGATGCTGGCCCGTGCGGTGCTGGCGCTCACCATGTCGGGCGCGGTCGCCACCGGCGGCCTGGAGCTGTATCCGGCCGCGCTGGGGGTCCTGGTCTGTTCGAAGGCGTACGGGGTGGTGCGCAGCGCCGTCGTACCGCGTCTGCTGCCGCCGCGCTTCTCCTTGGTGAAGGCGAATTCCCGGGTCACCCTGGCCGGGCTCCTGGCGACCGGGATCGCGGCCCCGATCGGGGCGGGGCTCCAGACCGTCGGGCCCGGCTGGCCGCTGTACGGCGCGTGCGTGATCTTCCTCGGCGGTACCGTGCTCGCCTTCACGCTGCCGCCCAAGGTCGACTCCGCGAAGGGCGAGCGGAAGGCCCAGCTGGTGCCGCCGCACGGCATGGCGGTCTCCCTGCGGGAGCCGGGGCGGACCGGCGGGCGGCCGGGCCGGGCGCGGCGCCGGGAGCGGAACGGCGAGAAGCGGCCAGGTCTGCGGTCCGTGGGCCCGTCCGTACTGAACGGGCTCCAGGCCAACTCCGCGCACCGCGCGCTCTCCGGCTTCCTGATCTTCTTCCTGGCGTTCCTGCTGCGCGAGCACCCGTTCGCCGGGCAGAGCGCCGCCGTCTCGCTCGGCATCGCCGGCGTCGCGGCCGGCCTGGGCAACGCGTCCGGTACGGCCGTCGGCTCCTGGCTGCGGGCCCGCGGCCCCGAGGCGATCGTCGTCGCCGTGCTGGCCCTGGCCCTGCTCGTCGCGGTGCTCGCCGCGCTCTTCTTCAGCACGGTCATGGTCGCCGCGCTCAGCGCCACCGCGGGTTTCACGCTGGCCCTGTCGAAGCTCTCGCTGGACGCGATGATCCAGCGCGACGTGCCCGAGGAGGTGCGCAGCTCGGCGTTCGCCCGGTCCGAGACCGTGCTCCAGATGGCCTGGGTGGTCGGCGGCGGCATCGGCATCGCCCTCCCCCTCAACGGCGTACTGGGCATGTCGGTCGCCGCGGGCATCCTCGCCCTCGGCGCCGCAACGTCCGTACGGGGTCTGCTGAGCGCGGCGCGCCACGGCTCGCCGCACCCCCGCGTGGCGTGAACCGGAGCGACCGATAGCCTTCGGCCCATGACCGTTGCGTTCTTCTCCGGTAAGGGCCGCCGAATCGGCGTCGCTCTTGGTGCCGTGTCCGCGGGACTCCTCGTCCTCTCCGCCTGCGACAAGCCGACGCCGCTCGCGACCGTAACGGTCGGCGGCAACTCGGTGAGCGCCGAGGCGTCCTGCTACAACGACGGCAAGGCCCTCGACAAGTCCGAGTACCAGAGCTGCCTCAACAAGAAGGCGGAGAAGTCCGTCGAGGTCGCGATGGACGACAAGGTCCGCTTCGGCGTCGACCCCGAGGTCGCGGACAACGGCTGGACCCTGTTCATCAACGGTCAGCAGGCCGAGCAGGAGCCGTACAAGAAGACCTACCGGTCCATCCCGGGCAGCGCCTTCTTCTCCAGCCAGACCGGCGAGACCACGAACAAGACGCAGATCAGCATCGTGGAGACCAAGGGCAAGGAGCTCGTCGGCATCTGGCACTTCGAGCTGAAGAAGACCTCCTGATCCCCTCCCCCTCCTGATCTCCTCCCCTCCTGACCTCGGAGGATTCGCCCCGTGCGTGTGCTCGTCGTGACCGCTGTCCCCGCGGAACGGGACGCGGTCACGCGTGTGTTCGGGGCCGTTCCCGAGGCGTCGGTCCGGCGCGTCCCGGGCGCGGAGATCCACCGCACGGGCGCGTTCGACGTCCTCGCGGGCGGCGCGGGGCCGGGCGCCTCGGCGGCCTCGGCGGCCTTCGGCCTGGCCTCGGACGACGGCTACGGCCTGGTGATCTCGGCCGGCATCGGCGGCGGGTTCGCCCCTGTCGCACCGGTCGGCTCCCTCGTGGTGGCCGACCGCATCGGCGCGGCGGACCTGGGTGCCGAGACCGCGGCGGGCTTCGTGCCGGTCACCGAACTCGGTTTCGGCCGCGCCTGGCACCTCCCGCCCCGGTCGCTGGTACGGGAGGCGGCCGCCGCCACCGGCGCGCTCACCGGTGACATCCTCACCGTCTCCACCGTGACCGGTTCCGCCGACCGCGCCGCCGCCCTGCTCGCCGCGCACCCCCGGGCCGCCGCCGAGTCCATGGAGGGCTTCGGGGTCGCGGAGGCCGCCGGGCTCGTCGGCCTGCCCGTCCTGGAGATCAGGGCGGTCTCGAACGCCGTGGGCCCGCGTGACCGGGACGCCTGGCGCATCGGCGACGCGCTGGCCGCGCTCACCGGGGCGTTCGGGAAGCTCGTACCCGTACTGGAAGGTTGGACCCACCATGACCGACACGACTCCTGACCCGTCGAACGATCTGCCGGACAGCCCGTCGGGCGCCCCGTCGGCCCCGCTGCGGATCGCGTTCTCGCCCTGCCCGAACGACACCTTCGTCTTCGACGCCTGGGCGCACGGAAGGGTCCCCGGCGCGCCCGCCCTCGATGTCACCTTCGCGGACATCGACATCACCAACGGCATGGCCGAGCGCGGTGAGCTCGACGTCCTCAAGGTCTCGTACGCGGTGCTGCCGTGGGTGCTCGACGAGTACGCGCTGCTGCCGTGCGGCGGGGCGCTGGGGCGGGGCTGCGGCCCGCTGGTCCTCACCAAGGAGGCGGGCACCGACCTGACGGGGAGGACCGTCGCCGTACCGAGCGAGCGCTCCACCGCGTACCTGCTGTTCCGCCTCTGGGCGGCCGAGGTGGTGCCGGGCGGGGTCGGCGAGATCGTCGTGATGCCGTTCGACGAGATCATGCCCGCCGTGCGCGACGGGAAGGTGGACGCCGGGCTCGTCATCCACGAGGCCCGGTTCACGTACCAGAACTACGGGCTGCACAACCTCGCGGACATGGGCCGGCACTGGGAGGAGACGACCGGGCTGCCGATCCCGCTCGGCGCGATCATCGCCAAGCGCTCGCTGGGCGAGGGCACGCTGAAGCTGCTCGCCGACTCGGTGCGCACCTCGGTGCGGATGGCCTGGGACGATCCGGAGACGTCCCGGCCCTACGTGCTGGCGCACGCCCAGGAGATGGACCCGGCCGTGGCCGACCAGCACATCGGGCTGTACGTCAACGAGTTCACCGCCGACCTGGGCGAGGACGGCTACGCGGCGATCCGCGGACTGCTGACCCGCGCGGCGGCCGAGGGACTGGTACCGCCCCTCGGCCCCGACGCGCTGTCGTTCGTCTGAGCCGCGCTCCTTCTGCCGGTTCTCAGACGTCGAGCTGGTCGGCGACCGCGCGCAGCAGGCCGCCGATCTTCTTGCCGGCCACCTTGTCGGGGTAGCGGCCGCGCTCCAGCATCGGCGTGATGTTCTCCAGCAGGGTGGTCAGGTCCTGCACGATGGACGCCAGCTCGTCCGGCTTGCGGCGCTGCGCGGCCGCGACGGAGGGGGTGGGGTCCAAGATCGCCACCGAGAGCGCCTGGTCACCTCGCTGACCTGCGACGACCCCGAACTCGACGCGTTGGCCGGGCTTGAGGGCGTCGACGCCGTCGGGGAGCACGGAGGAGTGCACGAAGACGTCGCCGCCGTCGTCGCGGGAGAGGAAGCCGAAGCCCTTCTCGCTGTTGAACCACTTGACCTTGCCAGTCGGCAAAGCACGCACCCCATCTCAACCCGTATGCAACCTGTATGCCGGAACCCGGAACAAAGCCTCAGCAGGTCAGGCTATCCAGTGGTGGTGCTCCCCTGCTGGCAGCAGCCTCCCCAGGGGGAGTACCCCTCGTCAAGCCTGGTCATCCGGACTCTGTCCGGAAACGGCGCTTGCTTTCCGAGCCGCTGGCCACGGGGTCGGCCGCGGGGCGGTTCGCCGCCGCCGGGAACTACCCTGGCCGGGTGAGTACTACACCTTCTGGCGCTGGTGACCGGCTGGTCCGGATCGGCGCGATCGTCTTCTTCCTCGGCGCACTGTCCACCCTGGTCACCATGGCGCCCCTCTTCCTCGGCACCCGCCCCCTGCCGTCCATCGCCTGGTCGCTGTGCATGCTGATGGGCGTCGGCTTCCTGATCGCCGCGGCGGGCGTGATCCGGTCGGTGCGCGCGGGGGCGGCGAAGCGGTGGCGCGGGCCGGACACCGGCCACACTCTTCCCTGAAGCAAACACGACAGTTCGCATCGACCGGCCGTCCGGCCGCCACCGCGCGAGGCGGCTGCAGGGCACGAAGAAGCCGGTTCGAGCTGCTCACTCGGCAGCGGGGCGCCGCCGCCGCGACACTCTCTCCCCACGCTGGGTATGTGGTCCAACACGTGTTTGGCCGGAAGTGCGTTGCCACTGCTACGCCCCCCCCTTGATACAGATGAAGATCCTGTCGCCAGTGGCGCACGTGCCGCCTGGCGCAGTTGACACGGCGTATCGACCGGGGGATGCGGGGGGACGGCATGACGGGGTGGGACATCAGGCCGAGCGGGGTGGAGTCCGTTCTGTCGCTGGTGGGGCTGGCGGCCGATGACCTGAGCAAGGGTGTCAGGGGCTACGGCACGAACGTGGAGGATGCCGCGCTGCACGCCGGCACGATCAGCGGGCCGTACTGCGGCGAGGCGCCCTCGGGCCCGGTGGGAGCCGCGGTGGCGAACTTCATCTCGGACACCCAGCAGCAGATCAGGTTCATGGCCGCCCGCACGAAGAAGTCGATGGACGGAACGGTCAAGGCCACCACCGAGTACATCGAGGGCGATCTGGCCATGGCCGCGCGCGCCCAGCACGAGGCGGCAAAGGCCCCGACCCCCGCCGAGATCAGGGCGGTCGGGCAGAAGCCCGGCCACCGGGGCGGGAAGTAACCGCCGTGATCGAACCGGGCGGGATTCCTCAGTACACCGGTGACTTCGGCCAGTTGGAGAAGGCCGCGTCCGGTCTCCGTACGCATGCGACGGGCATCCGGAGCGGCGGGAAGGACGTCCACTCCCGCTTCCAGGCGACGGCCGCGTACTACAAGGCACCCGAGGCAGAGCAACTGTTCTCCTCGACCCAGCCGGTCATGGACACGGCCGACGAATTCGCGGGGAGCGTCGAGTCGCTCGCCGACGCCCTGGACACGTTCATCTTCGAGGCCAAACCACACGCCGACCGGCTCAAGCAGCTGAGGCTGGACGCGATCGACTTCGTCGACAGCGTCAGGGGCGATGACGACTGGACCGAGGACAAGAACAAGACCGACAGGCACCAGGCGCTGATGGACGGCGTGGCCGCGGCGCGTGAGGGCTTCCAGGAAGCCGAACGCAACGCGGCCAACAAGATCAACAAGCTCAGTCCGGGCGCCTGTCGTCCTGCGTGGATCGTGGACGACGGCACCCATGGGCTCGGCATGTACGGCCAGAACGCCGACACGCTCAAGGGCATGAAGGACCTCCCGTGGGGCAGCCCGGAGGGGCGCACCTACGAGCGGTGGAGCCTGGAGTGGTGGGGGCACGGGGCCAAGAGCTGGGCGTGGGACGGCATAGCCAAGGACAGCATCTGGGGCGGCATCGACGGCCTGGGCACCCTGATCGGCTTCCACAGCGGCGAGGCCCGCGACCAGGCCTGGGACGGTCTGCGGCGCACCGCCGTCGGCGGTTACGCCTACGGCATGGACCTGTTCGGCCAGGGCGAGCACCTGTCCGGCTGGCAGCGCGACAGCAAGGCGTACGCGAAGGAGTTCGGCAAGCAGTTCATCGCGTACGACATGGCGAACGAGGACCCCGCCCGCGCCCACGCCGTGCTCTCCTTCAACATCCTCACCCTCGCCACCGGCCCGCTCGCCGCCGCCGCGAAGCTCGGCAAGGGCGGCACGATCGCGAAGGCCGCCGGCACCATGGCGAAGATCGGCGACGCCCTCGACCCCCTCTCCGGCACCTTCAAGGCCGCCAAGGCCCTCTCGGACCTGCCCAAGGTCTCCCAGGTCCTGGCCAACGTCAGCGACCACCTCCAGATCCCGAAGACCAGGTTCCCCGACGGCGCCCTCGACCTCAGCGACCGCTTCCGGGTCGACAAGGACGGCAACTTCATCCCGCTCGGCCGGGACGGCACCCCCGACCTGACCCCGGCCAGACATGAACCCTCCGCCGCCGAACGGGGCGCCGGCCGACCGCACGGCGATCGCGAACCGGTCGGCGTGGGAGGCCGCGCGCCCGGTGCGACCGCCCACGCGGGCGACGGACTGCCACCGCGCGGCAGACATGACTCGGGAAGCGCACCGCATGGACCGGGAGGCGAGGACGGCCATGCCGCTGCGAGGCAGCACGGCCCCAGGGATGGTCACGGCGCAGGAGCAGCCGAACATTCGGGCGGCGGCAGTCACTCGGGCGAAGCTGCGGATTCCAGCCATGGAGATGCTGCGCACGCGGACTCCCCAACGGCAGGTGGTGGCGGAGACGGTCCGGGGCACGCCGATGGCGATCACGGATCCGACTCCCCCTCCGGTTCCGGGCCCATGGAGTTGGGAGGTGAGGCCGAGCACCAATTCCGCGAAGCAATGCGCAAAATCCCCAATAACAATATAAAGCCCAAGGTTCTGGAGAAGATCGTCGCCCGAATGGGCGAGTACCCTCACGGTCGAGAAATCGCCGACATAATCACCTCCGGACATCTCTCGCAGACACACAAATTCAGAGACGTCGTATCCATGTTGGGATCCGGCGTTCGCGGCCAAGATCTTCGGGCCATGGATCAGATCCGGCTCGGCGACCAGTTCTACCGGAGCGGGCTGCGCGACATCGAATTCGAGATCAAGAACCAGGCCTTCAAGGCAGATCTGGACGTTCGGGTGACTGACGCGAACGGAGAAAGTTACGGATACCAGATGAAGCGGCTGGAAAACCCCAAGAATCCATTCGAATCAATTGCGAAGGCGGATCATCTGGGCCAGCTGTCGAAGTCGACTGCCGATCACAGGATCATGCTCGTGGACGGACAGGGGACCGTAGCCGAATGGCAGGCCAGAGGAATCCCCGATGAGCTGCTTCAGGTTCACCGAGGTGAACACGCCATCAAGAGCGGAAAGGGGCGTGGCATCCTGTTTGTCATCCGGCTCGAAGACGGGACGATCACGATCCCTCCGGGCGCCAAGGCCGACCCGCGAGGTGTCCTGTGATTACGACAAATCCTGTGGGTAGCTGGTCCTGGGAGACCAACGAAGGAAAACCGGGGCAAGACCTCGCGCTGCGTTGTGGCCGCACGGTCCTGCGGGCATGGGCAGCGATGCACACTCTCGGCATCGTCACCGAAAACGCGACAGCTGACGTCACCATGCGTGCCGAGGACGACCACTCCGTATTGCTCGCGCGCAAGCGAGTGCGCGCAGCCCTGGCCGATGCAGCGGACGACAGCGAGCTCTTCGCCGCCTTGAGGTCGGCAGACCTGGAGCGGGTCGGCGTGGTGGAGGTCAACCTGACCATGCCCGGCACCTGCATGCGCAACGGGGAAGCCCACCGGGTCGAGAAACTCTTCGTGATGTCGGTCGAAGAATGGGCAAGCGGCGCTGGAACCGTGACACTTGACACCTACGGTGATGCCTGGATGTCTCACGATCTGCGCGGCCATCAGCAGCCGGACGTTCAGAAGGAGAATGCTCCACGCCTCAAGGCTGCACTTGCCGCGATTACGCGGATGCTCGGAGTTGAGATCGTTGCCTCGGACTTCACCTCCTACGGAATCCCGACCGAGGACGGGTTCGAAGACCTTCCGGACGAAGACCCTGACATTCTGGACTCCTGGTATATGGCGGAAATTCCACGTCGGACCGAGTGGCTCCAGTCACTTCTGCCGCCGAACTCACCTCGCTTTGCAACGGAGACCGATTCGCCGGTCAGCTTCGCCGAAGTGGCTAGAGACGGGCGCACAGTCGGCTATCTCTGGGCAGCAGAGGATGGCATTGCGGCGGGGTTTGAGCCTCGTACGCCGGCCGGTGATGCGGCAATCGACGCCGGACAGGATTGGCTGATGCGTCTCAGCGAGGCGAAGCAGCGTGGGCTGACATCTGTCCAAGCGGTGCGTGAATTGGCGTCCTGGCCCGGCAGCGCTCGTTCCGGAACTGTTGTGCCCGGGTCTCAACAAGAGGCCTCCTCCCTGGAGGACTTGCAGGACCTCTCAGGACGCGAGTGATGTTCCGGCACTTGAAACAAGAAGCCCGGACCGCTCACGAGGGCAAACCGCCTTCCCTGCCTCCCGGATCCGGCTGCCTGGAGCGCACATGACCCAGGACGTCATAGCCCTCACCCCGCAGATGCCGGACACGAGGACGCTGCTGGCCGGGCTCCTCGCCGGCGGTCCCGATCTGCTCGTGAATCGGGCGGGCGACGGGTCCGTCGCTCAGCTGTGCACGGCCGCCGGGCAGGCGTTGGTGTCGGTCGAAGCGCCCCGGTACGTCCAAGTCCCGGGTGAGGCAGCCAGGTTGCTCGGGCCGGACGTCGACGCGGAGTCGCCCGTGTGGTGGACCGAGGCGCGGGCGACCAGTGCCGTGGAGGATGCCGCGCGGCTGGCCGGGTCCGTCGCCGGGCGGCTGGTCGCCATGCACGGGGGCGACGTCTGGCCGCGCGAGGCCGGTCACACCGATGTCGTGACCGATCTCGCCGACGCTGTCACGGAGGTGGCCCCCATCGGTGTCGATCTACTCACCGACGAGGCCGCCATCGTCATCCAAGGCCGCCCCGTGGTCGCTGCCACGACCTGGCTGACCGACGTGGTGCGCAACGCGGCTCGCACCGAACGCGAACTGCAGATCGTCACCCCGCCCGGCACCCGGCTCACCTTCCCCGCCCGCACGCTGCTGGACGGGCTGCCCTCCCGCTGGGTCATGAGCGACCCCGAGTGCGGTTACTACGACGGCCTCTCCGGAGCCGTACTGCGCTGGCACGAGGGGCGATTCACCCACGCCACCGGCGACAGACCCCAGGTCGCGAACGCCTTCCGGCCCCGCCCCGGCACCGAGGGCGAACGGCAACTGCTGCTCTCCATCCGTACGGTCCACCCCGCCGACGAGCATCTCGTCCTGGGCGGCGCCCTGGAACAGGCCTGGCGCACACTCACCGGAGCCCCGCCCGCCGGATGGGCCACCTCCGAGCCCGTCAGCGCCCCTTGGTCGCCACGACAGTTGACCGACCTGGCCCGCACCCGTGCCCAGCAGTCCCTGCCCACCTGGGCCGTCGCGATCGGCTCCCCCGACCGCCCGGCGATCGCCACCGTACGCACCGCCCGCACCCGTCTCGGCGTCGAGGAGCACATCACGCTGGCCGTCGGCTACCGCGCCGATCAGCACGCTCCGGTGGACGCCATGCCCGAGCTGGCCGAATCCCTGGCCGCCAGGCACAACCTCGCCACGATGATCGGCCAACTGCGCACCGCACGCGCGGATCTGACCACCCCCGCCCACCACGAGCCGCCCCCGGTGCCGCTCTCCTTCACCCTCGGCCCCGACGCCGTAGCCGACCTCGGCCTCGACCACGCCGGCCGGGCCCTCCCCGACACCGCACCCGTCCGAATCGGCCCGGCCACCCGGCCTGCCCTCCACTACACGCTCGGCGACGGCACCGACCCCGCCGCGTGGCAGCGCCTGCGGCAGATCAACGGCCACTTGGCAGCCGGCAGCAGTGGTGCCTGACCCCGGCCAGAACGTGCGGCCGGGGATCAGCCCTCGCGGTGGCCCTGCTTGAGGGTGCGCACGAGGGCGGACCACGCGGCGGGGGTGGTGCGGAGTATCGCTCCGGTGGGGTCGGCGGACTCGGTGAGGGCGACCGCGCCGGGGGCGAGTGCGGCCACGTGCACGCAGGAATTGCCCTGGGCGCAGTACGACGACTTCTGCCATGCGGGGGAGAGCATCTCGGTTTCCTTCACAGGTCGCGGATGACGTTGTGGATGAAGCTCCTGGAACTGCTGTGGTCCAGCGCGGTTGCTTCCATGCGGCCGAGCAGTACGCGGTACTTCTCCAACTCGGCCTCGGCGTCGAGGAAGACAGGACCGTGGGACTGGTCCAGATTCACGGTGTCGAGCTGCGGCACCGGACCCAGGAAGTAGTAGATCGACTGGCCGGACCCGGCAAAGGTCCCTGCGGAGAAGGGGATCACCTGAAGAGTGATGTGGTCCCGTTCGCCCATGTCGAGGAGATGTTGAAGCTGCTTACGGGTCACTTCCGAGCCGCCGAACCGCATGCGCAGAGCGGCCTCGTGAATGACGGCCTGGTGAGGTGTCGGTGATTCCCCGAAGAGGACGGCCTGTCGCTTGATGCGGAACGAGATGCGGTGCTCGATGCCGGGAGGCGACAACTCCGGTACGTCCTGGCGGAAGACCTCGCGCGCGTACTCCGCGGTCTGGAGAAGACCGGGGATGTGAACGGTCACGGCTGTCCGCAGCCGACGGGCGTGGTGTTCGATCTCCGCAAGGTCCAGGAGTGGGGCGGGAAGGATCTCCCGGTACTCCTGCCACCAGCCGCGCGTGCGGTCGTTGGTCATGTGCCCGAGCGCGGCGACGATGTCCTGGTCGGCGCACTCGTAGTGGCAGGCCAGAGCGCGCACGCGCTCAGGGCTCACGCCGATGCGTCCCGCCTCCATGTTGCTGATCTGATTCTGCTTGACGCCCAGGAGTTGACCGGCCTGGGTAGCGGTGATGCCTGCGCGCTCGCGGAGTTTGCGCAGCTCGGAGCCAAAACGGAGTTGGCGACCCGTCGGGTTGGTTCTCACGGGCTTGCTCGCCTCCTTGAGCGGCTTGTCACCCACAAGGGTGCCAGTTTATGGATTCACCGAGATTCGGTTAACACGTTAACCGCGAATCGCTACCTTGGGTCTCAGGCCACCCGCCCGGAAGTACCCCGCTCGACGGAGCGGCCTCGTCACCGGGCAGCAGGAAATCCGCGATCCAACTCCTCCCCGTGAACGGAGACTTCCATGGTCGCTTCCACGGTATCCCCGCCCTGGGCATACACCCTCCAACTCCCGCAGGATCCCCGTGCCCCCGGCGTCGCCCGCGCCACCCTCCGCAACGTCCTGCGCGTGCACGGCATGCCCGAACTCACCGAGACCGCCGAGCTGCTGGCGAGCGAACTGGTCACCAACGCCTACCTGTACTCCTCGGGGCCGTACTCGCTCCGGCTGCGCGATGCCGGGCGCAGCCGCGTACGGATGAGCGTGTGGGACAGCGATCCGCACATCCCGGCACCGTTCCGGTGGGGCGGCCCCCAGGCGCCGGAGGAACTGGCCGAACGCGGGCGCGGGCTGTATCTCGTCACGCTCTACGCGGAGTCCTGGGGTGCGTACCCCATGCGCGGCGGCGGGCTGCCCGGGCAGGGCGGGAAGCTGCTCTGGGTGGAGTGCGCGGCGAAGGTGTAGCGGAGGCTCGGGCGGTCCGGCGCCGCGGCCGCTGTGTCAGGGGCAGTTCATGGTGGTGGCGACCTTGGTCAGGACGGCGCGCTTGATCGCCGCGTACTGGGCGTCCGTGCCCGAGGCGTACACGTGCACGTACCGGCTCCCGGGGCCTTCGGCGCACATCAGAGCCGTGACGGCGTCGCGGTCGTAGCGGAGGGCCTCGGCCGTCAGGTGCAGGGGTCTGCCCGCCGACACCGGCACTTCGGCCCGCACGCCGGTCGGCGAGAAGGCGTCCACGGTCGCCCTGTCACGCAGGACGACCGCCGAGAAGAGTCCCAGGTCGAGCTCGTCCTCGCCGTCCTGGAGCACCGAGCACCTGCTGATCGGGGCGTCATCGAACGCACCGAGCCGGGTCACCTCGCCGCCGGCCCATTTCCGTACGGTCGCGGCGTCCGCCACGCCGCAGGGCGGCTCCCCCGCGGCAGGGCGTACCGGCTTCAGCGCGGGCCAGTCGAAGCTCTTGGGGACAGGGAAGGGCTTGCCGCCGCACTCGGCGATCCGGGCGTTGCCGACGGCGAGCAGGGTCCTGGCGGCGAGGTCCGCGGCGGCGCGCGGGTCCGCCTTCGCGCCGGGGACGTCGACGTTCACCAGCTTGCTCGGGCACTGCGGGAGATGGAGCCAGCCGTCCACCCGGTCGCCGTTCGTCTTGATCATCCCGGGCAGGTCGTGGGGCAGCGGAATCCTGCCGAGGTCCCACCACAGATGCGACTTGAGAGGGGTCTTCATCACGGTGGTGCTGAGCTGCCAGTCGCCCCTGCGCACCGTGCACTCCGGGTCGCCCCAGTGGTCCTTGCCCTCCGTGACCTTCCACGAGCCGTCGCCCGGCGGGGCCGCCTCCGTCAGGACCGATCGGTCGACGGAACCCCAGCACACGCGGTCCGGCAGGCGGCTCCAGGGCCACTTGTCGCCCACCGTGGCCCAGCCGGCGACGAGCAGCGTGGCCACCCCCAGCGCGACGGCCACCCAAAGGCGCCTGGTCCGGACGAGGTTGATGCCGGTGTGCGCCGAGCGTTCGGATTCCCCCATGGCCACCGAACCTAAGGCTTGATCCGCCGTCACACCAACCGCGTCCCCGGCCCCGTGGCCGTACGCCGGGCACCGCGGGCGCACTTCGCTGAGGCCGCCCGTCGTCCCGCGCCCGGTGCCGTGGCTCGAACCGAGCCGCATGGTCCAAGAACCCGACTACGTTCGGGAGCTCCGGAATCGGCCTCCCCCGGAACCGACCAGGCACAAGCAGCCGGAACAAAGGAGTACTCGGGCATGCGCCCCGTCCCCACCTGCATTCTCAGCAACGGCGAAGCCCCTCAGGTCCTGCATGGCCATGCCCTCGACGCGTACGTCCAGATCGGGTCTCTGACCAAGGCGCTCACCGGAACCGCACTGGCCCGGCTGGCTGCCGCGGACGTGCTCCGTCCCGATGACCTGCTGGAGCGGTTCCTGCCCGTTCCTCGGGGCACCGGCATCACCTTGGAGCACCTCGCCCAGCACACCTCGGGGCTGCCGCGGCTCCCGCCGCGGGTGAAACGGCGGGATCCGTACGCCGCGTTCGACGACGCCGCGCTGCTCGCCGTGCTCCAGGGGCTGGACGCCCTCGCCACCGCTGCCCCGGGGCGTACGGAGGAGTACTCCAACCTCGGGTACGCCGTTCTCGGGGCTGCGCTGGCTTCCGCCGCGGGTATGCCCTACCAGGAGCTTCTGGACCGTTATGTCCTTGCCCCTCTGGACATCACCGAGGTGACAAGCGCTCCGCCGCCGGACAGACGGCTCTGCGGCCGCGGCCGGTTCGGCCGCCCGCGCCGTCCCTGGACCATGACCGGCGCCATCCTCCCCGCCGGCGGGCTCTGGGCCACCCCGCGGGCCACCGCCGATCTGGTGACCGCGCTCCTCATCGACCGGAAGCTGGGGGAGCCCGCCCTGTCCTGGCAGCGAGCCGGCACCCTGCTCTGGCACAACGGCGCCACCGGCGACGCCTCGGTCTTCGCCGGGGCCGTGCCGGACGGCAGATGGGTGCTGGTCCACCGCCTCACCGGACGGGCCGACCGCACCGACGAGCTGGGCATCGAACTCCTGCGGCGGGCCACGCCCGGCAACCCGGCCGGCAGCGGGACCTGAGCCGCCGGAGAAGCGCTACCCCCTGTACTCCTCGTACTGCGCCAGCCACGCCGGGAACTCCGTCAGCGACGACAGGACGACGTCCGCGCCCGCCGCCCGGAGTTCCGCCGCGTCGCACGGGCCCGTGGTGACCGTCACCGACAGGGCGCCGGCCGTGCGGGCGCCGCGTACGTCGCCGGTGTGGTCGCCGACGTAGATGTGGGCGCCGTGCTCACGCAGGGCGTGGCCCTTCGCCTCGGCCCACAGGCCACCGATGACCGCGTCGGGGTCGATGCCGAGGTGGGTCAGGTGGAGTTCCGCGTTGGGGTGGTACTTCGCGGTGACGACGATGGCGCGGCCGCCGCGCTTCCGGATCGCCGCCATCGACTCCCGTGCGCCCGGCAGCGCCGGACTCGGGGTGATGGCGTGTGTGGGATAGATCTCCCGGTAGCGGTCGGCGGTGGCCGCCACCGCGTCGGCCGGGAACCAGTTCCGCAGCTCCTCCTCGACCGGCGGGCCGAGCCTGCTCACCACCAGGTCGGCATCGATCGGCGTCCCGGTTTCGGCGGAGAGCGCCTGGTAGGCGGCCTTGATTCCGGGGCGGGAGTCGATGAGCGTCATGTCGAGGTCGAAGCCGACCGTCAGGGGGTGCGAGGGCATGAGGTCCATTGTCGTCGGGTGGGCGCAGGGTCCGTCCCCGGTGCGGCCTTCGGGTCCGAAACGGCGGTGCTTAGACTTAGCCAAGCCTTACCTTTGCATTGTTATTCGCCATTTGATGTTCTCCGCCTTTTGATTGGGTCCGATGTCAGCCGCCGCACCACGCCGCTCCAGACGCGCACTCGCGACGGCGGCGGCCGTCGTGGCGCTGCTCGTGGCGGTACTCCTCAGCCTGGCCGTGGGGGCCCGTTCCATACCCCCGTCCGAGGTGTTCGACGTGCTGCTGCACGGCGGGCACTCCGACAACGCCGAAGTCATCCGGAACATGCGCGTGCCGCGCACCCTGATCGGGCTGATGGTCGGCGCCGCGCTGGCCATCGCGGGCACGGTGCTCCAGGGCATCACCCGTAACCCCATCGCCGACCCCGGAATCCTCGGCATCAGCCAGGGCGCCTCGGTGGGTGTGGTGCTGGCCATCGCGTTCGCCGGGGTGCACAGCCTGACGGGGTACGTGTGGTTCGGCTTCGCGGGGGCGGCGATCGCCTCCGTCGCCGTGTACGCGATCGCGTCGAGCGGGCGTGGCGGCGCCACCCCGGTGAAACTCGCGCTGGGCGGTGCCGCGATCAACGCGCTGCTGGTCTCGGTGGTCTCGGCGGTGCTGACGACCAGGGCGTCCGCGCTGGACGAGTTCCGGTTCTGGCAGGTCGGCTCGATCGCGGGGCGCGAGGCCGATGTGGCGCAGCAGATCTGGCCGTTCCTGCTGCTGGGGGTCGTTCTGGTGCTGTCCGTCGCCCGCGGGCTCGACGCGCTGGCGCTCGGCGAGGACGTCGCGAAGGGGCTCGGGCAGAACGTCGCGACGGTCCGGGTCGTCGGCGGTGTCGGTGCCACGGTACTGACCGGTGTCGGTGTCGCGGCGGCCGGGCCGATCGCGTTCATCGGGCTCGCCGTACCGCACATCGCCCGCGCGGTCGTCGGCTCCGACCACCGCTGGGTGCTGCCGATGGCGGCCCTCATCGGGCCCGTGATGCTGCTGGTGTCCGATGTGATCGGCCGGATCGTGTTCCCGCCGAGCGAGGTCCCGGCGGGTGTGATGACAGCGCTGATCGGGGTGCCGTTCCTGGTCGCCCTCGTACGCCGGAAGGCGGTGCCCGCATGAGCGCCGGTACGAAGGTCCGGGTGCGGCCCGCCGGGTATCGGGTCGTACGGATCGGGGCGCGCGGGCGGTTCCTGCTGCACCGGCGGGCTGCCCTGGTCGCCGCCGCCCTCGTCGTGCTGCTGGCCGCCGTCTGTGTCGCGTACCTCTGCGTCGGCGAGAGCTTCGTCGCGCCCGGCGAGGTCGTGAAGGTGGTGCTGGGTCAGCCGTCCCCGGACGAACTGGTCGTGGGCACGCTGCGGCTGCCCCGGATGACGGTGGGGCTGCTGGTCGGCGCCGCCTTCGGGATCGCCGGTGCGCTGATCCAGACCGTCGCCCGCAATCCGCTCGCCAGTCCCGACATCATCGGCATCAGCCAGGGCGCGAGCGCGCTCACGGTCGGCGCGATGACCTTCGGCATCACCTCGTACACCGTGCTGCCCTACCTCTCGGTGATCGGCGGGGTGGCCGCGGCGGCGCTCGTGTACGTCTTCGCCTGGCGGGGCGGGCTGCACGCCACCCGTTTCGTCCTCATCGGCATCGGCTTCGCCATCGCGCTGCGCTCGGTCACCACGCTGTTCCTGACGAAGGGCGACTACCTGGTCGCCCAGCAGGCGCACATCTGGATGACCGGCTCGCTCAACGGCCGCGGCTGGTCCGAGGCCGCGCCGATCGGCTGGACGCTGCTGATCCTGCTGCCCGCCGTGCTGTGGGCGGCCCGCGCCCAGCGCACCGTATCGCTGGACGACGACACCGCGACCGCGCTCGGGGTGCGGCTGGGCCGGGTGCGGCTGGGTCTGGTCGCGCTCGGCGTGGTCCTGGCGTCCGTGGCGACGGGCACGGCCGGTCCGGTCGACTTCGTGGCGCTGCTCGCCCCGCAGATCGCCCGCCGGATGACCCGGACCGCGCAGATCCCGCTGCTCTCCTCGGCGCTGCTCGGCGCGGTGATCGTGGTGTTCGCGGATCTGCTGGCGCGCAGGCTCTTCTCCCCCACCGAACTGCCGGTGGGCGTACTGACGGCGGCGGTCGGCGCCCCGTATCTGATCTGGCTGATCATCCGCGGTCAGGGCGGCGGTCGCGGCCGTAGTGGAGGCACAGCATGAGTTCGACCCCGACGTCCGGCAGCACGGAGACGGCCGCGGAGGCCGCCACGGCGGAGACCGCCACGGCGAAGGCTGCGGGTACCGGCCGGCTCACCGCACGGGAGCTGACACTCGCGTACGAGGACCGCACCGTCGTCGACTCGCTGGACCTCGACATCCCGGACGGCCGGGTCACGGTCATCGTCGGCCCGAACGCCTGCGGCAAGTCGACCACCCTGCGCGCGCTCGGCCGGCTGCTCAAGCCGCGCGGCGGGGCGGTCCTCCTCGACGGCACCGAGCTGTCGAAGATCCCCACCCGCAGGATCGCCCAGTCGATCGGGCTGCTGCCGCAGACCCCGGTGGCCCCCGAGGCGATCACCGTCGGCGACCTCGTCGCCCGCGGGCGCCAGCCGCACCAGCACTGGTGGCAGCAGTGGTCGGACGAGGACGAGCGGGCGGTGACCGACGCGATGGAGCGTACGGATGTCACCGCGCTCGGCGACCGGTCCGTGGACGAGCTGTCCGGCGGTCAGCGCCAGCGGGTCTGGATCGCGATGGCGCTCGCCCAGGAGACCGACCTGCTGCTGCTCGACGAGCCGACCACGTACCTCGACATCGCCCACCAGGTGGAGGTCCTGGACCTGGTGCGCCGGCTCACCGCCCCGGCGGCGGACGGCACCCGCGGCCGGACCGTCGTCACCGTGCTCCACGACCTCAACCAGGCCGCCCGGTACGCGGACCACCTGGTCGCCATGAAGGCCGGCCGGATCGTCGCCGAGGGCCGCCCCGACGACATCGTCACGGCCGATCTCGTACGCGAGGTCTTCGGCCTGGAGGCGGTGATCGTCCCGGATCCGGTGACGGGTTCGCCGCTCGTCGTGCCGGGTGCGCCGTGGCAGGCCGGACCGGCCTCGTGAGCCCGCGCACCGGCCCCGGGCACCCCGGCGCACGTACCCGCTCCTGACTCCTGGTTCCTGACTCCCGACCCTTACGAAAGGCACCCGATGGCCTCCTCCGTCCGCCGTCCCGTCCGCCGCCGCACCCTCGCTCTCGGCGCCCTCTCCCTGGCCGGCGCGCTCACCCTCTCCGCCTGCGGATTCTCGGAGTCCGGCGGGAGCGCCAGCGGCTCCTCCGACTCCGACTCCGGAGAAGCGAAGACTCACACCGTCAAAACGGCCATGGGCGACGTCGAGGTCCCCGTGCACCCCCAGCGCGTCGTGGTGCTGGACACGGGAGAGCTGGACTCCGCGCTGACCCTCGGGGTGCAGCCGGTCGGCGGGACGCACTCGGCGTCGGAGGACAGCTTCCCCTCGTACCTGCCGGCGAGCCGGACGAAGAGCATCAAGCAGGTCGGCGAGATCGCCAACCCCAACCTGGAGACCGTCGCCTCGCTGAAGCCGGACCTGATCCTCACCAGCAAGGTGCGGGACGGCGACCGCTACGAGCAGCTGAAGGCGATCGCCCCCACCGTGATGACGGAGTCCACCGGATCGGCCTGGAAGGAGAACTTCCAGCTGCACGCGGAGGCGCTCGGCAAGCAGGCCGAGGCGAAGAAGGTCGTCGCCGACTACGACGCCCGTGTCGCGAAGGTGACCGAGGCGATCGGCGGCAAGGAGAAGGCCGCCGCCACCGAGGTCAACTTCGTCCGCTTCGTCGAGGGTGCCGACATCCGCATCTACGGCAAGCAGAACTACATCGGCTCGATCCTCGCCGACCTGGGCATGGGCCGCCCCGCGATCACCGACAAGGCCAAGGACGGCTTCTCGTACGACGTGTCGCCCGAGAAGATCGACCTCGCGGACGCGGACGTCGTCTTCACGTCGACGTACGGCGACCCGGCGAAGGCGGGCACGACCAAGACGATGAACAGCGGCCTGTGGAAGGGCCTGAAGGCGTCCAAGAACGGCAAGGTCTTCAAGGTCGACGACCGGCTGTGGATCGCGGGCATCGGCTACACCGCCGCGGACAAGATCCTCGACGAGTTCCAGGCGAAGATGACGGGCTGAGCAGCCGGCCGAGCCGGGGACGGGGTCCGGGGGCGGGGTCCGGGGGCGGGGTCAGGGGGCGGGGTCAGGGGGCGGGAGCGGGGGGCGGGAGCGGGAGCGGTCGGCCCGCTCCGGACGGGGCACGGGCGACGACCGGTCCGTGCCCGGCGGCAAACGGCCCGGCGCCCGGTCCTCAGCCGCACGGCCGACGGCCAACAGCCCGGCACCCGGTCCTCGGGCGCACAGCGACGGCGAACGGCCCGGACGGGCTGCGGGCAACGACCGGCCGCACCCGACACCCGGTCCCCAGACACACCGCCCACAACCAACAGCCCGGCCCGGACGCCAGACACACGGCCCACGACCAACAGCCCGGCACCCGGTCCTCGGACGCACGGCGACGGCGAACGGCCCGGACGGGCTGCGGGCAACGACCGGCCGCACCCGACACCCGGTCCCCAGGCGCACCGCCCACAGCCAACAGCCCGGCCCGGACGCCAGACACACGGCCGACGGCCAACAGCCCGGCACCCGGTCCTCGGACGCACGGCGACGGCGAACGGCCCGGCGCCCGTCAGGCGTCAGGTGCGTGGCCTCCGTGACCGCCACACCAGGTAGAGCGCGGAGGCGACGGCCGCCCCCCGCACCACCCACGGCCACATCTCGCCGATCGCGTCGCCCAGGTGACCGGTCCCGATGGGCTCGCCCCAGCGGCCTTCGGTCCTGCCCCACAGCCAGACCAGGGCGCCCGCCGCGACCACGCCCGGCAGGCCCATCGCGGCCCACTTCGCTTCCGCGCGGGACATCGTGCGCGAGCTGTACGCGAGGAGCCAGCCACCCCCCAGGGCCAGCCAGGAACCCGTCACCACACCCGCCACCAGCAGCAGGGCGGCGAGCAGCAGCAGCGGGTGGGAGAAGCCGTGGCCGCCCGCACCGCGCTCGCGCGGCGCGCGGCGGCGCAGTCCTGGAAGCCGGCGCCGCCTGGGCGCCTCCTCCTCGTCCTCCTCCGGGGCGGCGTCCTCGGCCCCGTCCCCGTCACCGTCCGCCGGTCCGTTCTCCGCCCTGCGCGGGCGCGGCACCGCCTCCCGGGACGGGGGCGGCTGCATCATGTCCGGAATCTCGACACCGCCGACGAACCCCGGTACGTCGACCCCCTCGCCGAACGGCCCCGGCTCGACCCGCCACCAGTCGGGCTCGCTCCCGGACGGGCCCAGCTCGTCCGTACCGGCCATGTGCGGCGGCGACGGCACCCGGCCACCGCCCCGTGCCCCGGGCACGCCGGACACCTCGGGCGCATCGGGGGCACCGGGGGCGCCCGGTGCACCGGGGCCGGGCTCCTGCGGCCGCGACGCGCCCTTGCCGGAACCGTCTTTCCGGCCGTCCTTGCGGAGCATCCCCTTGCGCGGGCGCGGAATGCCCCGCCCCTCCTCCGGCGCGGGCTCCGGCCGCGCCGCGAGCTCCACCGTGCCGTCGCCCGCCGCGGCCGCGGCGGCCACCAGTTCGTCCGGTTCGCCGAGCCTCCCGATGATGCGGCGGACCGCCGCCGGGCTGTCCCCGGACTGCTTTCCGCGCTGCCGGTCGATCTCGCCCCGGAGCGTCGAGACCAGCCTCATCCGGGCGGCCGAGGACAGCTGTTGCTGCTGTGCCAGGTCCCCGACCCGGCTCAGATAGTCGTAGACCAGCTGGTCGCTCTCGATCCCCACGCGATCGTTCCCCTCTACCGCCCTGCACCGACGGTAGCGCCCTCGGGCCTGTCCGGAGCGACTACCGTGGGACGGATGGGGATGACCACACCACCGCGGACGCTCGCCGAAGCTCTCCGGGCCCGGGACGACGAGTCGTTGGCCGGGCTGCTGCGCGCCCGCCCCGATCTCCTCAACCCGGTGCCGGGTGACATCACCCAGCTCGCGACGAGGGCCGGCACCCGTGCCTCGGTCGTACGCGCGCTGGAGCACCTGGACCGGTTCGCGCTGCAGACCGCCGAGGCGCTCGCGGTGGCCACCGACCCCGCCCCGTACGAGACGCTGCTCGGGCTGCTCACCGGCGACGGCCGGGACGACGGCGAGCACCGTGACGACGCGGGCGCGGCGATCTCCGACGCGCTGCCCGGCGCCCTGGCCACGCTGCGCGAGCAGGCCCTCGTCTGGGGCGAGGACGAGCGGCTGCGGCTGGTGCGCACGGCGCGCGAGATCCTCGCGCCGTCCCCGCAGCACGCCTCCCCCACCGGTCTCGGGCCGACCGTCGCCGAGGCGACCTCCGGCATGTCCCCGGGCCGCCTCCAGGAGATCCTGGCCGCGGCCGGGCTGCCCGCCACCCACGACCCGGTCTCCGCCGTGACCGCCCTGGCCGCTCTCTTCACCGACCGGACCAGGATGGGCGAGCTGCTGGACTCCGCCCCGGCCGAGGCCCTGTCCGTGCTGGACCGGCTGGTCTGGGGGCCGCCGTACGGGGAGGTGACCCCGAACCCCACCCCGCCGGTGAAGTGGCTGCGCGACCACGGGCTGCTGCTGCCGGTGTCGACCCGCACCGTGGTGCTGCCCCGCGAGGCCGCCCTGCACCTGCGGGCGGGCCGCGCCCACCGCGTGCCGGAGCCGCGGCCGCCGGCCGTGGAAGCGGTCGCCGTCCGCGATCCACAGGCTGTGGACAGCGCGGCGGCCGGTCAGGCGCTGCTGGCCGTGAACACCGTCGAGGAGCTGCTGAAGAGCTGGAACGGCGGCGGGCCCCCGATACTGCGGGCCGGCGGGCTCAGTGTCCGCGAGCTGAAGAGGACCGCCACCGCCCTGGAGGTCCCCGAGCCGGTCGCCGCGTTCTGGGCCGAACTCGCCTTCGCTGCCGGGCTGCTGGCCTCCGACGGCGAGGCCGACGAGCGGTACGCGCCGACGCCCGCGTACGACGACTGGGCCGAACTCCCCGCGCAGGACCGCTGGGCGCACCTCGCCACCGCCTGGCTCGCCGCGACCCGCATTTCGGGCCTCGTCGGCGGCCAGGACGCCAAGGGCCGGGCCCTGTCCGCGCTGGGCCCCGAGCTCGACCGCTCCGCCGCCCCGGAGGTGCGCCACCGGGTCCTCGCCCTGCTCGCCGCCCTGGAGCCCGGCACCGCCGCCGACCCGGAGACCGTCCTCGCCCGGCTGCGCTGGGAGCGTCCCCTGCGCGGCGCCTCCGTCTCCGCCGGGGACACCACCGATCTGCGGTCCCGGATCGCCCTGTGGACGCTCAACGAGTCCGAACTGCTCGGCATCACCGGCCGCGGCGCACTCGCCACGCACACCCGCGCCCTGCTCGGCGCCGGACCGGCCGAGGCCGCCGCGCTGCTCGCGCCGCTCATCCCGGAGCCGCTGGACCACGTCCTGCTCCAGGCCGACCTCACGGCCGTCGCCCCCGGCCCGCTGGAGCGCCCGCTGGCGGACATGCTCTCCGCCCTCGCGGACATCGAGTCGAAGGGCGGCGCGACGGTCTACCGCTTCACCCCCGGCTCGGTGCGCCGCGCCCTGGACGCCGGGCAGTCCGCGACCGATCTGCACGCCTTCCTCGCCGCGCACAGCCGCACGCCCGTCCCGCAGCCGCTCAGCTACCTCATCGACGACGTGGCCCGCCGCCACGGTCATCTGCGGATCGGCGCCGCCTCCTCGTACGTGCGCTGCGACGACGAGGCCGTGCTGAACGAGATCCTGGCCGACAAGCGCTCGGTCACCCTGCGGCTGCGCCGTCTCGCGCCGACCGCCCTGGCCGCCCAGGTCGACCCGGCGTCCCTGCTCGAAGGGCTGCGCGAGATGGGTTACGCCCCGGCCGCCGAGTCCGCCGAGGGCGACGTCCTGATCACCCGCGCGGGCGCCCGCCGCACCCCGCCCCGCACCGCCCCCGTCCCCGTGCCCGAGGGCCCTCCGGTGCCGGACGCCACCCTGCTCGGCGCGGCGGTACGGGCGATCCGCGCCGGGGACACGGCCGCCACGGTGGTCCGCAAGGACGCCCCGGAGGCCCCCGGCGCCCCTGCGGCCGCGCCCGGCTCGCTGCCCCGTACGACCTCCGCCGAGACCCTCGCCACCGTGCAGGCCGCCGCGATGACCGGCTCGGCGCTCTGGATCGGCTACGTGAACGCGGACGGCGCCGCCAGCCAGCGGGTCATCGCCCCGGTCCGGGTCGAGGGCGGCTTCGTCACGGCGTACGACCACACGGCGGACGAGGTCCGCACGTATCCGCTGCACCGCATCACGGGCGTCGCGGAACTGGCGGACGACGCGACGGCGTGAGGACGGGACACGTCAGCGACCGGCCCGCAGCAGAGACGGCCGGCGGCCCCCTCCGGCCCTACCGGCTCGGTCCGGAGTCTTCCAGGGGCAGGCCATGGCCACGCTGGAGACCCGGCGCCTCCTGCGCAAGCTTCGCTGCGGCACCACCCGCGTCACCCACCTCGTGCAGGCAGTCCTCACCCTTCACCTCGACCCGGCCCGAAGCGGTAAGCGGTAAGCAGTAAGCAGTAAGCAGTAAGCAGTAAGCGATCATCCGGTGCGTGGGGCGACGTATTTCGCGAGACAGCCCGCAGGGCCGCGCTGAACAATGCCCGGGTGGACTTCGTGATCGACACCCCCCAGGTGGAGGACGCCCCAGCCCTCGCCCATGTCCTGCTGGCGGCCTGGCTACTGACGTACCCCAACCGGGACGCGGGGATCGACGAGGCATGGATCCGGGCGCAACGCGGCAACGTGGTCACCAACGAGGGCATTGCCCAGTGGCGGGAGTTCATCGAGGAGGTCGAGCGCCGGCCCGCGCACCGCTTCTGCCATGTCGTGCGCCAGGGGGACGAGATCGTCGGCTTCCTGTGCGGGCGCCGGGATGAAGAGGTCAGTCTCGGGCCCATGTACCTGCTGCCCCAGGTGCAGGGCCGAAGCATTGGGCGCCGCTTGATGGCGGCATTCCTCACCTGGGCCGACGACGCACCCATCCGCCTGTGGGTCACGGCCTACAACAAGCGGGCCATCACCTTCTACCAGCACTACGGGTTCACATACACAGGTGAGCGGCACATGTGGCGGGACAAGTTGCCGAACCTCCGCATGGCCCGGACCGGCGCCGCAGAACAACGGGAGGGCCGGCCCTGATCAGCCTCACTCCGGCACCTGGGCACGCGAGGCGACCGGCATCTCCCGCCCCATCGGCCGCCGCCGAACGTGGCAGTGCGTGCGAACCGGGGGCGGGCCGGGCGGCCGCAGGGCAAACTCTGACGTGTTCACGACGCTGGAGGGGGATGTCATGCGGCGCACCGAAGCGGCAAAACAGCTGGGGGGATTCGTCCGCGAGCACCGTACGGACGGGGGCAGACGGCTGAGGCAGGCCGGCATCATGCTCGTCGTCGGAGCGGTGGGCATGGCTTTCGGGGTGCCCGTGACCGTCGCGTCGATCGGCACCACCCACGGGGCTCCGCAGCTGGCCGGGCTGCTGCTCGGCGTCGGGCTGGCGGGGCTGGGGCTGGGCATCTGGCGGCTGATCCAGGGGTTCCGTACCCGTGAGCAGTGCTTCGACGTCCACGAACGGGGGCTCACCCACCGCGTGGCGGGCACCGCCACTCTGATCCCGTGGCAGGACATCGCGTCCGTCGGCGCGCGCGGCGAGGACGGCCGGCCACTGGCCGAGGCCCGCGGGATGGGCTTCACCTGCAACATCGTTCTGACCGATGGACGCAGGATCCGCATCGACACCTTCACCGAGGACGCCCAGCAACTGGCGGTGACCGCCCACTGCGCCGTACACCTGGGACAGTTCCCTGAAGGACGCGGCCGCCGCCGGACGGACTGACCGCCGGACGGGCCGACTACCGCAGGGACCGACCGCCGAAGGGGCCGACTACCGGAGGCACCGACCGACGGACCGTCCGCCGGCCCGGAACGGTGGCCCAGGACGCCAACGCCAACACCCCCACCGAACCCGTGCCCGACAACACACGCGCCGCGGCCGCGGCATGCGGCACACTGGACGTTTGGCCGCATCCGTGGCCACACCCCGCAGAAAGGGCCGACGCGCGTGACCGGACCCCTCATCGTCCAGAGCGACAAGACACTCCTCCTGGAGGTCGACCACGACCAGGCCGATGCCTGCCGTCGTGCGATCGCGCCCTTCGCGGAGCTGGAGCGTGCGCCCGAGCACATCCACACCTACCGGCTGACCCCGCTCGGGCTGTGGAACGCGCGGGCGGCCGGGCACGACGCCGAGCAGGTCGTCGACGCACTCGTGCAGTACTCCCGCTATCCCGTTCCGCACGCGCTGCTCGTCGACATCGCCGAGACGATGGCCCGGTACGGCCGTCTCACCCTCTCCAAGCACCCGGTCCACGGGCTGGTGCTGACCTCCACCGACCGGCCCGTGCTGGAGGAGATCCTCCGCTCGAAGAAGGTGCAGCCGCTGGTCGGGGCGCGGATCGACCCGGACACCGTGGCCGTGCACCCGTCCGAGCGCGGGCAGGTCAAGCAGACGCTGCTGAAGCTGGGCTGGCCGGCCGAGGACCTCGCCGGTTACGTGGACGGCGAGGCGCACCCCATCGAGCTGGCCGAGGACGGCTGGGCGCTGCGGCCGTACCAGAAGCAGGCCGTCGAGGGGTTCTGGCACGGCGGCTCGGGTGTCGTGGTGCTGCCCTGCGGTGCCGGCAAGACGCTGGTCGGGGCCGGTGCGATGGCCGAGGCCAAGGCGACCACGCTGATCCTGGTGACGAACACCGTCTCGGCCCGGCAGTGGAAGCACGAGCTGGTGAAGCGGACCTCGCTGACCGAGGACGAGATCGGCGAGTACAGCGGTACCCGCAAGGAGATCCGGCCGGTCACCATCGCCACGTACCAGGTGCTGACGACCCGTCGCAAGGGCGTCTACCCGCACCTGGAGCTGTTCGACTCCCGCGACTGGGGGCTGGTGATCTACGACGAGGTGCATCTGCTGCCCGCGCCCGTCTTCAAGTTCACCGCCGATCTCCAGGCCCGGCGGCGGCTCGGACTGACGGCGACCCTGGTGCGCGAGGACGGCCGCGAGTCGGACGTCTTCTCGCTGATCGGGCCCAAGCGGTTCGACGCCCCGTGGAAGGAGATCGAGGCGCAGGGCTACATCGCGCCGGCCGACTGTGTCGAGGTACGGGTCAATCTGACGGACTCGGAGCGGCTCGCGTACGCGACCGCGGAGGCCGAGGAGAAGTACCGGTTCTGCGCGACGACGGCGACGAAGCGGAAGGTGACGGAGGCGCTGGTGCGCAAGCACCGCGGCGAGCAGACCCTGGTCATCGGGCAGTACATCGACCAGCTCGACGAGCTGGGTGAGCACCTGAACGCCCCGGTGATCAAGGGCGAGACGAGCAACGCCCAGCGCGAGAAGCTCTTCGACGCGTTCCGGGAGGGCGAGCTCAACGTCCTGGTGGTCTCGAAGGTCGCGAACTTCTCGATCGACCTGCCGGAGGCGACCGTCGCCATCCAGGTGTCGGGGACGTTCGGCTCCCGCCAGGAGGAGGCGCAGCGGCTGGGCCGGGTGCTGCGGCCGAAGGCGGACGGGCACGAGGCGCGGTTCTACTCGGTGGTCGCGCGCGACACGATCGACCAGGACTTCGCGGCACACCGCCAGCGGTTCCTGGCCGAACAGGGGTACGCGTACCGGATCGTGGACGCGGACGAGCTGCTGACGGACAACTGAGGCCGGTGGCCGGTCCGTGTGCGCGGACCGGCTGCGTCCTGGACCGGGTCGGCCGATGAGCGACCGACCGGGTCAGCCGTCCAGCGCCAGGAGCAGGACCAGGCCGCCCACCGTCGTCAGCCCCGGCAGCACGGCGATCGCCGCTGCACACAGGCGGGCGGTGGTCCGGTGGGGACGCCGGCACGCCAGCACCCAGGCGGCGATCAGGGCGAGAGGCGTGATGAACGGGGTCACGTACAGCCCGCAGGCCATGAGGCCCAGCGGAACCGTGATGTCCGAGGAGCAGTTGTCCGGGCCGCAGCTGTCGGTGGCCATCGTCGCGAAGCCGATGGCCAACGTGCCGAAGCAGGCCATGAAGAAGGCAAGGACCGTGGCGATCATGGGGGCGACGCAGGCATTCAGGCGGCGCGCGGGGGCGGCGGGGGCGGGGCGCCTCACGTGGACGTGGCTGTTCTCCATGCCGCTACCCAATCGCGGGGCAGGGCCGGGCGGCCTCCGGCCGGATACTCATACCGGGCGGCTCCTGGTACTCACAGCGGACGCTCAGCGCGTACGACAGCTCGGGTGCTCAGTCCGCGCGGCAACTGCGAACGCTCAGCGGGCACGGCAGCTGCGGGTGCTCAGTCCGCGCGGCAACCGCGGAAGCTCAGCACGCACGACGGCTGCGGAAGCCCAGCACGCACGACCGCCACGAACGCCCAGCACGCACGGCAACTGCGAACGCCCAGCACGCACGACGACTGCGGACGCTCAGTGTGCGCGGCGGCTGCGGACGCCCGCCTCCTCCGCGTACTCGCCCAGCACGACCACGCCGAACGCGGCGCGGGCGAAGACCTTGACGGCGCGGACCGCGTCGCCGACGCGGTGGGTGCGGTGGTGACCGGTGGCCGCGGTCGCGCCGTGCGCGGGGCCGGTCCTGCGGGGGTTCAGGAGAACGGTGCTCATGTGTTCCATGGTCCTGCGCCCGGCCGGTGCGGGCATCGGCCCGCGGGCTGAATCCGGCGGGGGCCCGGGTAGACCCACGGGCGGAAACCGGCGGGGGCGCGAGTAGGTCTGCGGTCGCATGCCGTCCCCTACGGGATGGACCCGGAATCAATTCGCTCGCCCCCGGCGGACGCGGTCGATACAATCGCCGGTCTGCCCGCCTCCCGCACCGTGGTACCGGCGGCCCGCCAGGGCCCGCGCCGGCAGCCGGGGGAGCGCCGCCGACCGGACGGAAACCGGCCGACAGCCGTACGCGCACCTGCTGCGCGTACCCGTGATCGATCCCCGAGCGGACCGCATCGCCCCCGAACACCGACCGGGGCCGGATGCGGTCCGCCGTCCTGCGTTGAACAGCCGGAGGCAACACCGTGCCCGCGCACGAACATGAAAGCGACACCACCACCGATCCCCTGGCTCGCGAACGCGCCCATCTCACCGCGTCGCGCGACGCGCTGCGCGCCATGCGCGAGGACGCCCAGGCCCTGGACATCCGCGATGTCACCGCGAACTGGGTCAACGCGGCTGTCCTCCAGGCCCAGATCGACGAGCGCATCAAGTCGCTCGCCGATCTCGCCCACACCCCGCTCTTCTTCGGCCGCCTGGACTATCTGCACCGGGTCGGTGGCGAGCAGGCCGAGGGGGCGGAGGGCGAGCAGTTCTACATCGGGCGGCGCCACGTCCACGACTCCGACGGCGACCCGATGGTCATCGACTGGCGCGCGCCCGTCTCGCAGCCGTTCTACCGGGCGTCCAGGAAGGACCCGCAGGACGTGGGGCAGCGCCGCCGGTTCGGCTACACCGGCGGTGAGCTGACCGCGTACGAGGACGAGCACCTCACCGACCCCACCGAGGCCACGCAGACCAGCAGGCTCCTCCAGGCGGAGATCGAGCGGCCGCGCGTCGGCCCGATGCGCGACATCGTCGCGACGATCCAGCCGGAGCAGGACGAGATCGTCCGCAGCGAGCTGGGCGGAACGGTCTGCGTGCAGGGCGGGCCCGGCACCGGCAAGACGGCCGTCGGCCTGCACCGGGTGGCGTATCTGCTGTACGCGCACCGCGAGCGGCTGGCCCGCACCGGCACGCTGGTCATCGGGCCGAACCGGTCCTTCCTCCAGTACATCGAGCAGGTGCTGCCGGCCCTGGGCGAGCTGGCGGTGCAGCAGGCGACCGTCGACGACCTGGTCACGGCCGGCGTCGAGGTGCGCGGTACGGACCCGGCGGCCGCCGCGGTCGTCAAGGGCGACGCCCGGATGGCCGAGGTGCTGCGGCGGGCGATCCGTTCGCATGTGACGCCCCCGGTGGAGCCGGTCGTGGTGGTGCGCGGTTCGCGGCGCTGGCGGGTGCCCGCGTACGAGATCGCGGAGATGGTCGACGAGCTGCTGGCCCGCGACATGCGGTACGGGGCCGCCCACGACGCGCTTCCGCAGCGCATCGCGCACGCCGTCCTGGTCCGGATGGAGGAGGCGGGCGAGGCCCCCGACGACCGGGTGCAGAACGCGGTGGCCCGCAACCCCGCCGTGAAGGCGGCCGTGAAGGCGATCTGGCCGGCCGTCGACCCGGCGAAGCTGGTGCTGCGGCTGCTGTCGGACGCGGAGTTCCTGGCCGCGCACGCGGAGGGCCTGCTCACCGGCGACGAGCAGAAGACGATCCTGTGGGAGAAGCCGGCCCGGAGCGTGAAGTCGGCGAAGTGGTCGGCGGCGGACGCGGTGCTCATCGACGAGGCCGGCGATCTGGTGGCGCGTACGCACTCGCTCGGCCATGTGGTGCTCGACGAGGCGCAGGACCTGTCCCCCATGCAGTACCGGGCGGTGGGCCGGCGCTGCACGACCGGTTCGGCGACGGTTCTCGGCGACCTGGCGCAGGGCACGACGCCGTGGTCGACGCAGAGCTGGGCGCAGGCGCTGCACCACCTCGGCAAGTCGGACGCGGTGGTGGAGGAGCTGACGGCGGGCTTCCGTGTGCCGCGCGAGGTGATCGCGTACGCCTCGCGGCTGCTTCCCTCGATCTCGCCGGGCCTCGCCCCGGTGGAGTCGGTGCGTGAGTCGCCGGGTTCGCTGGAGGTGCGGGAGGTGGCCGGGCCTGCGGAGCTGGACGCGGCGGTGCTCGCGGCGTGCGACGAGTCGTTGTCGCGGGAGGGCTCGATCGGCCTGATCGCGGCCGACGCCCGGATCCCGGCGCTGGCGCAGGCCCTGACGGCGGCGGGGCACGCGTACCTCTCCCCGGGCGAGGAGACGACCGCCGAGTCCCGTCTGACCCTGGTCCCCGCGTCGCTGGCGAAGGGCCTGGAGTACGACTACGTGGTACTGGACGAGCCGGCCGCGGTGGTCGACGGCGAACCGGACGAGCGGACGGGCCTGCGCCGGTTGTACGTGGCACTGACCCGAGCGGTGTCGGGCCTGACGGTGGTGCACGCGGCGGAGCTGCCGGCCGAGCTGCGCCCCTGAACTCCTCCGGCGGACGTCCCCGCCCCTCCGGCGTCTGAGGGGCGGGGGTCCGAGGCCGCGCCCCCGCCCGTCTGGGGGTCCGGGGTTCGAGGGCAGCGGGCGGGGGTCCGGGAACGCCCCGCGCACCCGCCCCGCAGCGCGCCCCACTACGCGTCGAGCACCGTCCGCCACTCCCGCACCGCCGCCGCGTCCACCGGTCCCGACCACCCGTGCGGACGCGCCGCACCGCCGATGTGCACCGCGTCGATGCCCGCGGCCAGCAGCTCCGGCAGGTGTTCGAGCCGCAGTCCGCCGCCCACCAGGATCTGCGGCTCGTACCCGGGTTCGCCCTTGCGCGCCGCCTCCACCAGCAGCGTCGGGATGCCGTCGTCGACGCCCTTCGCCGAGCCCGCGGTGAGGTACGTGTCCAGGCCGGGCAGGTCCGCGAGCTGCTTGCGCAGGGCGTCCCGGTCGACGGCCCGGTCGATCGCGCGGTGGAAGGTCCAGCGGCAGCCGTCCAGCTCGGCGACGAGCCGTTCGACGGCGACCAGGTCAGGGTGTCCCTCGGCGTCGAGGAAGCCGAGCACGAATTCCTCCGCGCCCGCCGCGCGCAGCTCGCGCGCCCTCGCCACCAGCACCTCGATGTCGCCGGCCGCGAAGCCGTCGGCCACCCTGAGCATCACCCGCAGCGGAATGTCCACCGCCGCCCGGATCTCCGCGAAGGTCGCGCAGGACGGGGTCAGGCCGTCCGCCGCCATGTCGGTGACCAGCTCAAGCCGGTCCGCACCACCCGCCTGGGCCGCGATCGCGTCCTCCGCGTCGAGAGCGATCACCTCCAGGAGTGCACGGTTGCTCATGGGATCCCAATCCTCCAGGAAGCATCAATAGGTCTAGTCCAATGGCCAGCCTACGGGTCAGTACACCGAGGGCGCAGCCTCGACGCCAGGCGAAGATACGTGAGGTCAGCCGCACATCGCGTGATCGAACGCTCACAGCCCCGCCCCGGACGGCACATCCACCCTTGCGTTTTATAGGGGAGGGGGGTATACCTGGATCAACAACGGATACCCCCTAGGGGTATAGACCGGAACGTTACCGCCAGGGAGGACATCGTGTCCGCGCACACCGCCACAACCGGCACCGGCACCGCCACCGGTGCTGCCGCAGAGGTCGAGCTCGCGATCGGCGGCATGACCTGCGCCTCCTGCGCGGCCCGCATCGAGAAGAAACTCAACCGGATGGACGGTGTCGAGGCCACCGTCAATTACGCCACCGAGAAGGCCAAGGTCAGCTACCGGGGCGAGGACATCTCCGTACAGGACCTGATCGCCACCGTCGAGAAGACCGGCTACACCGCGCACGAGCCCGCTCCCCCGGTGCGCACCGCCGAGGAGGGCGCCCCCGGGGCCGCGGAGGCCGACGAGCTGCGGCCCCTGCGGCAGCGGCTGCTGACCGCCGTCGCGCTCGCCGTGCCGGTGATCGCGATGTCGATGATCCCGGCGCTCCAGTTCGACTACTGGCAGTGGCTCTCGCTGACGCTGACGGCGCCGGTCGTCACGTACGCCGCCTGGCCGTTCCACAAGGCCGCGTTCACCAACGCCCGGCACGGTGCGGCGACGATGGACACGCTGATCTCGGTCGGCACCACGGCCGCGTTCCTCTGGTCGCTGTGGGCGCTGTTCTTCGGGACGGCGGGCATGGTCGGCATGACGCACCCCTTCGAGCTGACCATCGGACGGAGCGACGGCGCGGGCAACATCTACCTGGAGGCCGCCGCCGGGGTCACCGCGTTCATCCTGGCCGGCCGCTACTTCGAGGCCCGGTCCAAGCGGAAGGCGGGCGCGGCCCTCAAGGCGCTGCTCGAACTCGGCGCCAAGGAAGTGACCCTGCTGCGCGACGGCCACGAGATGACCGTGCCGACCGCCGAACTCCAGGTCGGGGACCGGTTCCTGGTCCGCCCCGGCGAGAAGATCGCCACCGACGGCACCGTCGTCGAGGGTGCCTCGGCCGTGGACGCGTCGATGCTGACCGGTGAGTCGGTCCCCGTGGAGGTCGGGGTCGGCGACTCCGTCACCGGGGCGACGCTCAACGCGGGCGGCCGGCTCGTCGTCGAGGCCACCCGGATCGGCGCCGACACCCAGCTCGCCAGGATGGCGAAGCTCGTCGAGGACGCCCAGAACGGCAAGGCGGCGGCCCAGCGCCTCGCCGACCGGATCTCCGCCGTCTTCGTACCCGTCGTCATCGCCCTGGCGCTCGGCACGCTCGGCTTCTGGCTCGGCAACGGCGGGGGGCTGACCGCCGCGTTCACCGCGGCGGTGGCCGTACTGATCATCGCCTGCCCCTGCGCCCTGGGCCTGGCCACCCCCACCGCCCTCATGGTCGGCACCGGACGCGGCGCCCAGCTCGGCATCCTGATCAAGGGCCCCGAAGTCCTGGAGACCACCCGCCGCGTCGACACGATCGTCCTCGACAAGACCGGCACCGTCACCACCGGCCGGATGACCCTCCTCGACATCCACACCGCCGAAGGCACCGACGAAACCGACGCGCTCCGGCTCGCGGGAGCACTGGAGCACTCCTCCGAACACCCCATCGCCCAGGCCGTCGCCGCCGGAGCCGCCGAACGCACCGGCGCACCCCTGCCCACCCCCGAGGACTTCGCCAACATCGCCGGACTCGGCGTCCAGGGCGTCGTCGAGGGCCATGCCGTCCTCGTCGGCCGCGAACAGCTCCTCGCCGAGTGGGAGATCCACCTCCCGGTGGAGCTGGCCCGGCGCAAGGCCGAGGCGGAGACCGCCGGCCGGACGGCCATCGCGGTGGCCTGGGACGGCGAGGCGCGGGCGGTGCTCGAAGTCGCCGACGCGGTGAAGGACACCAGCGCGGAGGCCATCCGGCGGCTGCGGGCCCTGGGGCTGACCCCGATCCTGCTCACCGGCGACAACCGGGCGGTGGCCGAATCGGTCGCGGCCGAGGTCGGGATCGAGAAGGTGTACGCGGAGGTCATGCCGGAGGACAAGGTCGACGTCGTCAGGCGCCTCCAGGAGGAGGGCCGTTCGGTCGCCATGGTCGGTGACGGCGTCAACGACGCGGCCGCCCTCGCCCAGGCCGATCTGGGTCTGGCGATGGGAACCGGCACGGACGCCGCGATCGAGGCCGGCGACCTGACGCTGGTGCGCGGGGACCTGCGGGCCGCGGCGGACGCGATCCGGCTGTCGCGCAAGACCCTCGGCACCATCCGTACGAACCTGTTCTGGGCCTTCGCCTACAACGTGGCCGCCCTGCCCCTTGCGGCGGCCGGACTGCTCAACCCGATGATCGCGGGTGCCGCGATGGCGTTCTCGTCGGTCTTCGTGGTCGGCAACTCGCTGCGGCTGCGGGGCTTCAGGGCAGCGGCGTAGGACCCGTTCCCGCCCCATCCGCCTCCCACTCCCCGACCCGCCCGCCTCCCACTCCCGTCCACTCCCCGACCCGCCCGCTTCTCAGCCCGCCCGCACGAACCGCACCCGGGTTCCCGGCACCGCCTGTGCCGCCCCCGCGAGTGCGGTTTCGTGCACCACGCCGACGACCGGGTAGCCCCCGGTCGTCGGATGGTCGTTGAGGAAGACCACCGGCCGCCCGTCCGGCGGCACCTGGACCGCCCCGAGCACCATCCCCTCGCTGGGCAGCTCGCCCGCACGGGCCCGGTTCAGGGCCGGGCCCAGGGTGCGCAGCCCGATCCGGTTGCTGTGCGCCGAGACCCGGTACTCGGCCGTGGTGAGCGTGCGCAGCGCCTCGTCGGTGAACCAGGTGTGGCGGGGGCCGAGGTACAGCGGGAGTACGAGTTCGGCGGGCGCACCCGGCCAGGGCAGGGCGTCGGCGCCCGGGAGCCCTGCCGGGGCCTGTCCCAGGGGCAGTACGTCCCCGTCGCGCAGGGGGGCCGGGCCCAGCCCGGAGAGCAGGTCGGCCGATCTGCTGCCCAGCACCGGTTCCGGCACCAGGCCACCGCCGAACGCCAGATAGCCGCGCAGGCCCCGGACCGCGGGCCCCGCGTCGAGCACCGCGCCGGCCGGAACCCGTACCGGAGCCCCCCAGGCCGCCGGCCGCCCGTCGACGGTGACCCGGCAGGGCGCCCCGCCGACGACGGCGACGACGGGCCGGTCCGGGCGGACCGCGCAGCCGGTGACGGTCGTCTCCAGCACCGCAGCGTCCGCCCCGTTCCCGGCCAGCCGGTTGGCCAGCCGCCGGGCGGGGGCGTCCAGGGCACCGGCCCGCGGCACCCCGAGGTGCGCCCAGCCGATGCGGCCGGCGTCCTGAACGGTGGTCAGCGCACCGGCCCGGACCACCTCGACGGCGCCGGTCACGACCGCGCCTCCGCCGCGACGAAGCGCACCCGCGCCCCGGGGCTCAGCAGCGCGGCCGGTTCGCGGGCCGGGTTCCACAGCCCGCCGGGCTCGGGCATCCGTCCGATGAGCTGCCAGCCGCCGGGCGACGGGCGCGGGTACACCCCGGTGTACGCCCCCGCGAGCGCCAGCGCACCGGCCGGGACACGGGTGCGCGGGGTCGCGCGGCGCGGCAGGTGCAGGCGCTCGGGGAGCCCGGTGAGGTAGCCGAAGCCGGGGGCGAACCCGCAGAAGGCCACCCGGAATTCGGTCCCGGCGTGGATACGGGGCACTTCGGCGACGGTGACGCCCCAGGCCGCCGCGACGTCCGCGAGGTCCGGGCCGTCGTAGACCACCGGGATCTCGACGGTTTCCCCGCTGTCGCGTCGCAGCGCCGGTATCCGCCAGGAGGCGAGCTCACGGGCGAGCCGCGCGCGGCCGTCCGGGGTACGGTCCGCGATGCCGTCGAGGAGGACGGTCCTGGCACCGGGGACGATCTCTCGCACGGCGGGCAGCTCACCGAGCGCCCGGCGCCGCAGCAGCTCGGCGTGGAACGCCTCGGCGTGCTCACCGCAGGACAGCTCGACGAGCAGCGCGCCGGGCCCTGCGGGGAGCACCTCGACGCCCGCACTCGTATACCCCCACGAACCCGCACCCGCGTCCGTACCAACCCCCGTGTCCGTACCAACCCCCGCGCCCATACCCGCGCCCGTACCAACCCCCGCGCCCGCACCCGCGCCCGTACCAACTCCCGCGCCCGCACCCGCGCACGTCCCCATCCCCATCCCCGTCCCCGTGCCCGGACTCATGCGAACGCCCGCACGGTCACGCCCGCCGCCTCCAGCGCCGCCCTGACCCTGCGCGCCAGTGCCGCCGCGCCCGGAGTGTCTCCGTGGACGCAGAGCGAGCGCGCCACCACCGGTATCCGGCTGCCGTCCGCGCCGAGGACGCCGCCGTCCACCGCCATCCCGACACTGCGGCGTACGACCTCGTCCGCGTCGTGCACCACCGCGCCGGGCTCGCCGCGCGGGACCAGCGTGCCCTCGGGCGTGTACGCGCGGTCGGCGAAGGCCTCCGTTACGGCGGTGAGGCCCGCGGCCCCGGCGTGGGCGAGCAGGCGCGACCCCGGGAGCCCGAGGACCGCGAGCCCCCCGCCGGCCAGCCGGACGCCCTCGACCACGGCGGCGGCCTGTTCGTCGTCCCGGACGGCGCGGTTGTAGAGGGCGCCGTGCGGTTTGACGTACGAGACCGCGGAACCGGCCGCCTCGGCGAACACCCGCAGCGCACCGATCTGGTAGGCGACCTCGGCGGTCAGCTCGGCGGGCGGCACATCCATCGAGCGGCGTCCGAAGCCGGCCAGATCGCGGTAGGCGACCTGGGCACCGATCCGTACGCCCCGGGCGGCCGCGGTGTCGCAGACCCGCCGCATCACGGAGGCGTCGCCCGCGTGGAAGCCGCAGGCCACATTGGCGCTGGTGACGCAGTCGAGCAGCGCGTCGTCATCGGTGAGGGTCCAGTGCCCGAACCCTTCACCGAGATCCGCGTTGAGATCCATCGGGGCCGTCCGGCCCGCCGGGTCCGTCAGATCCATCACATCCATCGCGTCCATCACGGGCGCACGCTAGCGGACACCGCTCCCGCCCCATACCCCATACCCCCGCTCCAGCCCCACGCCGTGTCGCCCACCCCCTGCTCCCGTTCCCCGAAGCGGCCGGATGCCTGAAACCCGGGGCCGGACGCCTTAGCCTCGGGGCATGGACGACACGGCCCGACCCCCTCGCAGCAGCACCGACGACGGTCTGCGCGACCGCTGGCGCGCCTGTCTCGTCGCCGCCAGGGGAGGCGCCGAGGATCCGGACCCGCTGCCGTACGCCGCCAATCTGCTGGACCGCTGGGCGGAACCGCAGCGCAAGTACCACACCACCGCGCACCTGGTCGCGGTGCTCGATCACATCGACACGCTCGCCCAGTACGCGGCCGATCCGGACGCGGTGCGCCTCGCCGCCTGGTTCCACGACGCGGTGTACCGGCCCGACCGGTCCGAGAACGAGGAGCGCAGCGCGGCGCTGGCCGAGCGTGCCCTGCCCGAGGCCGGTGTGCCGGAGGCCGTCACGGCCGAGGTGGCCCGTCTCGTACGGCTCACCGTCACGCACGACCCGGCGGCCGGCGACCTCGACGGCGAGGTGCTCTGCGATGCGGACCTGGCCATCCTCGCGGCGTCCCCGAGGCAGTACGCGGCCTACGCGGCTCAGGTCCGCGAGGAGTACGGCTTCGTGCCCGACGACGCGTTCCGCGAGGGGCGGGCGACCGTGCTGCGCCAGCTGCTCGGGCTGCCCCGGCTGTTCCGGACGCCGTACGGGGCGGAGCACTGGGAGCCGCGCGCGCGGCAGAACCTGCTGACCGAGCTGGAGCTGCTCAGCCACTAGACCCGGCCACGGCCCCCGGCAGCGGGAAACGCAGCGACAGGGGCGCGCGACAGCGGGAAACGCGCGGCGGCAGGGGCGCGCGGCGGCAGGGGCGCGCGACAGCGGGAAACACGCAGCAGCAGGGGCGCGCGACAGCAGGAAACGCGCGGCGGCAGGGAACCTGCGGCAGCGGGGAATGCGCGGGCCCCGATCGCTGTTGGCAGCTGTCATGCCCGACTCTGTCTCTCGCCGCTCCCGCATGCCCCTGGCCGTGTACATCCTGGGTCTCTCGGTCTTCGCCCTGGGAACCAGCGAGTTCATGCTCTCCGGGCTGCTGCCGCCCATCGCCGACGACATGAACGTGTCGATACCCCGCGCCGGACTTCTCATATCCGCCTTCGCGATCGGCATGGTGATCGGCGCGCCGCTGCTCGCCGTCGCCACGCTCCGGCTGCCCCGCCGCACCACGCTGATCGCCCTGATCTCCGTCTTCGGCCTCGGTCAGGTCGCTGGCGCGCTGGCCCCGACGTACGAGGTGCTCTTCGCATCCCGGGTGGTGAGCGCGTTCGCCTGTGCCGGGTTCTGGGCGGTGGGGGCGGCCGTCGCCATCGCGATGGTGCCGGTGAACTCGCGGGCCCGTGCGATGGCCGTGATGATCGGCGGTCTGTCGATCGCCAATGTGCTGGGCGTGCCGCTGGGCGCGTTCCTCGGTGAGAACCTCGGCTGGCGGTCGGCGTTCTGGGCCGTGGGCGCGGCGTCCGCCGTGGCGCTGGTCGGAGTGTCGACGCTGATTCCGCGCATCCCGCTGCCGGAGCAGAAGCCCCGGCTCAAGCAGGAGCTGAGCATCTACCGGGACCGGCAGGTGTGGCTGTCGATCGTGATCACGGCGCTCGCCGCGGGCGGTGTCTTCTGCGCGTTCAGCTATCTCGCCCCGCTGCTGACGGATGTCGCCGGGCTGGACTCTGGCTGGGTGCCGACGGTGCTCGCGCTGTTCGGGATCGGGGCGCTGGTCGGCACGACGATCGGCGGCCGGGTCGCGGACGCGCATCTCTTCGGGGTGCTGATGAGCGGTATCGCGGCCTCGACGGTCTTCCTGGCCGCGCTGGCCCTGTTCGCGTCGAGCCAGGTCGCGGCTGTCGGGCTGTCGTTCCTGCTGGGCCTGTCGGCGTTCTACACGGCCCCGGCGCTCAACGCCCGGATGTTCAACGTCGCGGGCGCCGCCCCGACGCTGGCCGGTGCGACGACCACCGCCGCGTTCAACCTGGGCAACACGAGTGGCCCCTGGCTGGGTGGCGCGGTGATCGACGCGGACTTCGGTTTCGCGGCGACCGCGTGGGCCGGGGCGGCGATGACGGTACTGGCACTGGTGGCCGTGGTGTTCTCGCTGCGGCTCCAGCGCGTCCGGGCCGGCTCGTCGCGGCTGGTGGCGGGCGCCCCGGCCGTGACGTCGCAGCACCCGGCGGAGGTGTGCGCCCCCTCGACGGGCGCCTGAGCGTCCCGGCCGCGCCGGGCCGCTCAGGCGCGGTGACGGCCGGGATCCGTCCGGGATTCCTCAGCCCGGTGCGGGCCGCCCCTTGGGCCGTCGCAGCCCCGCTTCCGTGATCCGGCGGACGAGCTCCTTCGAGCCGATCTGCCGGGCCCCGGCCCGCACCGCGTCCTCGTACCGCGCCTCCGGCAGGTCGTAGTGGTCCCGCTCGAAGGCGCGCGGCGGGCAGCCGATGGACGCCGCGAAGGCGTGCAGCTCCTCGAAGGAGACATCGCTGACCAGGTGCGACCAGAGCCGCCCGTGTCCCGGCCACTCGGGCGGGTCGATGTAGAGCGTCACCGCCGCAGTATCCCGCTCAGCGAACCGACCGGCGCCACGGCCACCGCGGCCTTGGTGCACACCCAGTGCGGGTCCGGCCCGAGTTCGGGTTCCACGTCGAGGGCGTGCGGGTCGCCCGCGTCGCAGACCGGGCAGAGCGGCCACCGCCCGTACCGTTCGAGCAGCGCGTCCTGCACGTCCTGGGCGACCAGGCCCACCACGAACGCGGCACCGTCGGGCCACTGCTCGACCCACCAGCGGCGGTGCGTCACCGCGTCCTCGACCAGCGAGACGATCCCGGCCTCCGCGACGTCACCTGCGGCGAGATCTGCCATGACCAGCGCACGGGCCGTGTGCAGCGCCTGTTCCAAGGGATTCATCTCCATGGGCCCATTGTCACCCGGCCCGCGAATGCGCCTCGCGCGCTCACGATCACCGTTTCCGCACTGTCGGAGGTTCCCGTTTCCGCACTGCCGGAGGTTCCCGTTTCCGCACTGCCGGAGGTTTCCGCTGCCGCGCTGCCGGAGGATTCCGCGCTGCCGGAGGCGGCGGCCGCGGACCGGTGAAGAAGGGGACCAAAGGGGGGTTGACGGCCAACCCGGTTGAAAATATCTTTCAAAGGTGACCCATGACCTGAAGGAAAGTTTCAACGCTGACTCCCCGCCCGCCCCGGCGGCCCTCGCGGCCAAGGTCCGTACGCTCGCGCCGTCCATGACCCGTTCCATGCAGCGCGTCGCCGAGGCCGTCGCCGGCGATCCGGCCGGCTGCGCAGCCCTCACGGTCACCGGTCTCGCCGAGCTCACCGGCACCAGCGAGGCGACCGTGGTCCGCACGGCCCGCCTGCTCGGCTACCCCGGCTATCGCGATCTGCGCCTGGCCCTCGCCGGGCTCGCCGCGCACCAGCAGTCCGGCCGGGCCCCTTCCGTCACGGCCGACATAGCGGTCGACGATCCGATCGCCGACGTGGTCGCCAAGCTGGCCTACGACGAGCAGCAGACCCTCGCCGACACCGCCGCCGGGCTCGACACCGTCCAGCTCGGTGCCGCCGTGGCCGCCGCCGCCACCGCCCGCCGCATCGACATCTACGGTGTGGGCGCCTCCTCCCTCGTCGGCCAGGACCTCGCGCAGAAGCTGGCCCGGATCGGCCTGATCTCGCACTCCCACACGGACCCGCACCTCGCGGTGACCAACGCCGTGCAGCTCCGCTCCGGCGATGTGGCCATCGCGATCACGCACTCCGGCTCCACGGTCGACGTGATCGAGCCGCTGCGGGTCGCCTTCGACCGCGGCGCGACGACGATCGCGATCACCGGCCGTCCCGACGGCCCGGTCACGCAGTACGCCGACCACGTACTGACCACGTCCACCGCCCGGGAGAGCGAGCTGCGGCCCGCCGCCATGTCGAGCCGTACGAGCCAGCTCCTCGTCGTCGACTGCCTGTTCATAGGCGTCGCGCAGCGTACGTACGAGACGGCCGCACCGGCCCTCGCCGCCTCCTACGAAGCGCTGGCCCATCGCCACACCCCGCGTCCCCGCTGACCGGCCCGCCGATCCGCGAACCCCCCGCACCCGCTGAACCGCACGAGACCGAGAAAGCAGAGCCGCCCTCCATGACCTCCACCACCGACGCCGACGCCACCGCCCCCGACGGCTACGGCGAGCTGCGCGCCCAGCTCGCGACGCTCACCACCGAGGCGTTCCGGCCCGAGCTCGCCGACATCGACCAGCTCGACACGATCGAGATCGCCCGCATCATGAACGGCGAGGACCAGACCGTCCCGGCAGCCGTGGGCGCCCGGCTGCCCGAGATAGCCGCCGCCATCGACGGCACGGCCGAGCGCATGGCCCGCGGCGGCCGGCTGATCTACGCGGGCGCGGGCACCGCCGGCCGGCTCGGCGTGCTCGACGCCAGCGAGTGCCCGCCCACCTTCAACACCGACCCCTCCGAGGTCATCGGCCTGATCGCGGGCGGCCCGACCGCCATGGTCAAGGCCGTCGAGGGCGCCGAGGACAGCAAGGAGCTGGCCGCCGCCGACCTCGACGCCCTGGAGCTGACGGCCGACGACACCGTGGTCGGCATCTCCGCCTCCGGCCGCACGCCGTACGCGATCGGAGCCGTCGAGCACGCCCGGAGCAAGGGCGCGCTGACCATCGGCCTGTCCTGCAACGCGGACTCCGCGCTGGGCGCAGCGGCGGAGCACGGCATCGAGGTCGTCGTCGGCCCGGAGCTGCTCACCGGCTCCACCCGGCTCAAGGCGGGCACGGCCCAGAAGCTCGTCCTCAACATGCTCTCGACGATCACGATGATCCGGCTCGGCAAGACGTACGGGAATCTGATGGTCGACGTCCGCGCCTCCAACGAGAAGCTGCGCGCCCGCTCCCGCCGGATCGTCTCGCTCGCCACCGGCGCCTCCGACGAGGAGATCGAGGCCGCCCTCGCCGCGACCGACGGCGAGGTGAAGAACGCCATCCTGACCATCCTCGGCCAGGTCGACGGCCCCACCGCCGCCTCCCTCCTGACCGCGTCCGACGGCCACCTCCGCGCCGCCCTCGCCGCCGCCCCCCGCACCACCTGACCCACCGGCTCCACCTCCGCACCCCCGCACAGCAAGGCACCACGCACCATGGCAACAGAAGACAAGAACCGCGCCACCGCCGCCGCGATCCTTCCGCTCGTCGGTGGCGCCGCGAACGTCAGCTCCATCGCCCACTGCATGACCCGGCTCCGGCTGGGCCTGCACGACCGCTCGCTCGTCGACGACGAGGCCCTGAAGGCGGTCCCCGCCGTCATGGGAGTGGTCGACGACGACACGTACCAGATCGTCCTCGGCCCCGGCACCGTCGCCCGGGTCACACCGGAGTTCGAGCAGCTGGTGGAGGAGGGCCGGGCGACGGCCCCCGATCCGGGCGAGGCCGCGCCCTCCGTCTCGGCGGAGGAACTGGCCGCCCAGGGCGCCGCCATGAAGGCGGCCCGGAAGGCGAAGAACGCCACCCCGTTCAAGCTGTTCCTGCGCCGGATCGCGAACATCTTCGTCCCGCTGATCCCGGCGCTCATCGGCTGCGGCATCATCGCCGGCCTCAACGGCCTGCTGGTGAACCTGGGCTGGCTGACCTCGGTCACCCCCGCCCTGGCCGCGATGGCGTCCGGCTTCATGGCGCTGATCGCCGTCTTCGTCGGCTACAACACGGCGAAGGAGTTCGGCGGCACGCCGATCCTGGGCGGTGCGGTCGCCGCGATCATCGTCTTCCCGGGCGTCGCGAACATCGAGGCGTTCGGCCAGAAGCTCTCCCCCGGACAGGGCGGCGTGCTCGGCGCGCTCGGTGCGGCGGTGCTCGCGGTGTACGTGGAGAAGTGGTGCCGCCGCTGGGTGCCCGAGGCACTGGACGTGCTGGTCACCCCGACCCTCACGGTCCTGATCTCCGGCCTGGTGACGATCTTCGGCCTGATGTACGTGGCCGGCGAGGTCTCCACCGCCATCGGTACGTTCGCCGACTGGCTGCTCTCCAACGGCGGCGCGGGCGCGGGCTTCGTGCTCGGCGGTCTCTTCCTGCCCCTGGTGATGCTGGGCCTGCACCAGGCGCTCATCCCGATCCACACCACTCTGATCGAGCAGCAGGGCTACACCGTCCTGCTCCCGATCCTCGCGATGGCGGGCGCCGGCCAGGTCGGCGCGGCCGCGGCGGTCTACTTCCGCCTCCCGCGCAACGAGTCGATCCGCCGCACCATCAAGTCCGCCCTCCCGGCCGGTCTGCTGGGCGTCGGCGAACCGCTGATCTACGGCGTCAGCCTCCCGCTCGGCCGCCCGTTCATCACGGCGTGCGTGGGCGGCGCGTTCGGCGGCGGCTTCATCGGCCTGTTCAACCAGCTCGGTGACAAGGTCGGCTCCACGGCCATCGGCCCGTCCGGCTGGGCCCTGTTCCCCCTGCTCGACGGCAACCACGGCCTGGGCACCACGATCGCGATCTACGCGGGCGGCCTGCTGGTCGGCTACTTCGCCGGGTTCCTCGCGACGTACTTCTTCGGCTTCAGCAAGGACCTGCTGACGGAGTTCAACGTCTCCCAGGAACCCGCCGAGTCCACGGTCGCGGCAACGGGCGGCCCGACGACGCCCGACACCCCCTCGAAGGAACCGGCCGGGGTCTGACCCGGCCCGCGGACATGAGTGAGGGCGGCACCCGGTCGCCGGGTGCCGCCCTCACCCGTGTCCGCTCAGACCGGGAACTCATCCGTGAGGAGCGTCGTACCGAACGGCTCGGGCAGGCTGAGCGGCTTCCCGAACGGCACCGGGTCGGAGTGCTTGTACGTCCCGTCCTCATTGGGCTCCGTGAACAGCGTGGCCATCGCCCCGCGCGTGTCGAACCGGTCGATCAGCAAATACATCGGCACGCCCGCGCGGGCATAGGCGCGGTACTTCTTCGTCCGGTCGTCCCGGGCATTGCCCTTCGAGGTGACCTCGACGATGAGCAGCGCGTCCGCCGCGTCCATCGGGTCGTTGACTTCCGGATCGGCGGCGTCGATGAGATCCGAGGGCATGACCACCAGATCCGGCACGTAGAGCCTGTCGAGCGGGGCCACGTGAACACCGAGGGTCTGGTAGATCTCCAGCTCGTCGGGCAGATTCCGGTAAAGCCTGCGCTGCACTTTGGCGGCGATGCCGTTGTGATGCGCATGAGGCGGAGGTACCAAGACGATCTGCCCTTCGTCGATCTCGGCGCGCCACCCCTCGGGCACGTCCAGTTCACGCCACGTCTGCAGCAGGTAATCCCACGGGCGGCCCTCAGAGGTCCGGTCGTTCTCGACCATCGCGGCAGTCATCGCGAGTCCCTTCTCCTGTGGCCTGTCAGAGGAGCGTAGATCGACGGTTCCGCGGCAGTCCGCCGCTCCCACCAGCGTCCCACGATCGTGTGAGAAAGGCAGCGACCCACCGCCGACGGCCGGCCTCGTCGCCCCGATCGAAGGGCGGCACCCGGCCCGGGTGTCGCCCTTCCCTGTATCCATATATCCATCGCCGGATCACACCCGGCGCAGCGACGCCTTCACGGCAGCCTCCCCTCCCTGTTGACCTCCCGGACCCGGGCCCGCAACACCTCCCCCAGCGGTGCCGGGCGCACCGACTCCGGCGGGCAGTCCCACTCCGCCCCACCACCCGGCGCCCGCAGCTGTACGTACGGCCCGACGCGCCCCATCACACGACCCACCCGCCCATCTCTCGTGTCCACCGCGAACGAACCCGGCTCCGGCCCGCACGATTCACGCCCTTCACCGTTCATGGCCGGCCAGCCCCTGTGCCTCCAGCACCACGCTCAGCCGCAGCGCCGTGTCGAGATTGCACCGGCCGAGGTCGACCAGCGGCGGCGCCGGGTCGCTCCCGGCACACGACACCGGGTCGATCCGCAGCGACGGCATCGTGATCCCGACACCCGAGAACCCCTCCTTCAACCGCGTCACCGCGTCCTCCGCTGCCCGCACTCTGCCCTCCACCGTCACGCGCCGTTCCTTGATCGTCATGATCCATTCCTTTCCACGCTGAGTAATGACAATGCATACCCAGCGTGTCCAACGCGTCGCTAACCTGGAAGAGGCGCAGAACCAACAACCGCACATGTGTCACAGGGAGTTGTCATGCCGGGGCCCAAGAAACTCGACCCGTCCTCCTCGCCACGCGCCCTGCTCGGCGCGGAACTCCGCCATCGAAGGGAGGGCGCGGGCCTCTCGCAGGACGAGCTGGGCCAGCCGCTCTTCGTGAGCGGATCGTTCATCGGACAACTGGAGTCCGGTACACGCCGGATGCAGTTGGACCAGGCCCAGAAGCTGGACGAGGTCCTGAAGGCGGACGGGTTCTTCGTCCGCAACTGCGCCGCCCTGAAGAAATCGAAGTACCCGGACCACTTCGCGGAGGCGGCCGACGCGGAGGCTCTCGCGGAGACCATCAGGGAATACGCGCCGCAGCTGATCCCAGGGCTGTTGCAGACAGAGATGTACGCCCGCGCAGTGATCCGTGCCTACCAACCGACGGCTCCGGAGGACGTCATCGACGACCTGGTCGTGGCACGGCTGGAGCGGGCGCGGGTTCTCGCCGACCCAACAACACCCATGTTCTGGGCGGTTCTCGACGAGACGGTGCTACGCCGAGTGGTCGGCGGCCCGGCGGTGATGGCAGAGGCGCTCCGCCACATCCTGAAGCTGGCTCGCGAACACCGGATCATCGTGCAGGTGCTGCCGTTCAACGCGGGTGCCCACATGGCCATGGAAGGCCAGCTCAAGCTGATGTCCTTCCGGGACGCGCCGCCACTCGCGTACCTCCAGAGCCTCGGTTCAGGGACGTTGCACGACGATCCGGCGACCGTCAGACACTACGAACTGACCTACGATCTGGTGGTGGCCAGCGCATTGTCACCCCAGGCTTCCCTGGCCCTGATCGAGTCGGTGGCGGAGGATTACGCTCATGAAGATCAGCAGTTCTGACTACGACCTTTCCGCCGCGACTTGGCACAAGTCCTCCTACAGCGGGGGCAGCGGCGGCGACTGCCTCGAAGTCGCCGCCGGTCACCCCGGCATCGTCCCCGTCCGCGACTCCAAGGTGTCCGACGGCCCCACACTCACCTTCCGGGCCACCGCCTGGACGTCGTTCGTCGCGGACCTCAAGAACGCGTAGGGCGTCCAACAACCGGTTTCGCTACCAGGGTTTGCCGTCGGCCCAGTGCTTCACCCAGGCGGCGAAACCGGGTCCGTCCCCGGAGGATCCGTCCCCGGAGGATCCTTCCCCGGAGAAGGGGTAGGCCCCCTCGCCGCTGATCCACCAGACGTGCCCGCGCTGCGGGCCGGTGACGATCAGGTGCCAGTACATGCCGCACCCATCGGTGCCGAGCACGATCGAGCCATGGTCGAAGACGGAACTCGGAACGCCTTCGTCCGGGTCCAGATCCTCGTCCGCGTCCCAGATCCACTTCTCGGTGAGGGGGAACGGCAGGGCGAGCTGCCGTTCGGCGCGGCCGGCGCCCCAGTCGCGGGGCAGTTCGGCAAGCGGTATGAGACCGAAGTCCGGCGGCCCCTGCTCGCAGCCGTCGGATATCTCCGCCACGCACGTGCGGTACGGCTCCGGCAGCACGATGCCGTGGCGGGCCTCGAAGGCGCTCACCGCTTCCTGGCCGAGTGGGGCGGCCCCGGTCCCGAACGTACTGCGGAGCAGGGCCAGCTCCGCCGGATCGGCCTGATCAATGTTCATGGCAGAACAGATATCACCCAGCGCCGACAACGCCTGGGCGGGCGATCCTGCCGAGCGTCGGGCCGGACGTTCCCTCCGGCATTCGCCTCCCCCGAGTCAGGTACTTGCCTCCCGCCCTTCCACCCGATCGTGTAGACGTTTCAGGCCATATATGCGATTTGGGTGAGGAGCGGCCCCGCCGGACGCAATCATTCGGCGGTGATCTCAACATTCCGGACGGCCAACCGTCCCAAGTCACTGCGCGCGGCCGGGTTCGGCGCGCTCGCCGTACTGACCCTGCTTCCGGCGATCCCGGCCGCCGCCGCCTCCACCGCGACGGAGCCGTCGCCGCGGCCCGCGGCGCAGGCGCTGCACCGCCCCACGACCCCGGCCGAGGCCAGGACCTCCGCACGCCTCGCCTCGTTGCAGAACCGGCCGGCGCGGCTGAAGGCATTCTTCAAGGCCCTGCCCAAGGGGGGTGACCTGCACAACCACCTGTCGGGTGCGGTCACCACCGAGTACCTGATCCAGCTCGCGATCGAGGACGGGCTGTGCATCGACGCGACGGACACCGCCGTGGCGCCGCCGTGCGGGCCGGGCAAGAGGCCGGCGGCCGACGCGAAGCACGACGCCGCGTTCCGGCAGCGGATCATCCGGGCCTGGTCCATGCAGGACTTCCCGGCCGACCAGTCCGGGCACGACCACTTCTTCGACACGTTCGGCAAGTTCGGCATGGCCACCTGGTACACCCGCGGCAAGATGCTCGCGAACGTGGCCAACACCGTGGTCGAGCAGAACCAGTTCTACCTGGAGACCCTGGTCACCCCCGCGTCCGACGCCAGCAAGGCGCTCGCCGAGAAGGTGGGCTACGACGCCGACCTGGCCGCCCTGCACCGCAAGCTCGTGGCCGGTGGCCAGCTCGACCGGGTGGTGGACGAGGCGGTCAAGGAGGCCGACGACACCGACGTACAGTTCCGCAAGGCCGCGCACTGCGACACGCGCCACCCCGACCCGGGCTGCAAGCTCCCCGTCAGGTGGATCTCCCAGGTGTCCCGGGGCAGCTCACCGGCACGGGTGTTCACTCAGATGGCGGTCGGCATGCGGCTGGCCGAGCGCGACCCGAGGTTCCTCGCGGTCAACCTCGTGCAGCCGGAGGACGGCGAGAGCGCACTGGCCGACTACAGCCTCCAGATGCGGATGCTGAAGTACCTGCGCGGCCAGTACCCGGACTCCCACCTCACCCTGCACGCCGGTGAGCTGGCCCCCGGCCTGGTCAAGCCCAAGGACCTGACCTTCCACATCCGCGAGGCCGTCCTCGTCGCCGGCGCCGAGCGCATCGGTCACGGTGTGGACCTGGTCCACGAGAACGACTGGCGGCAGCTGGCCCGCACGATGGCGCGGCGCAACGTGGCCGTCGAGGTGCCGTTCTCCAGCAACAAGCAGATCCTCGGCATCGCGGGCGCCGACCACCCGTTCAACGCCTACCGCCGCTACGGCGTCCCGATCGTGCTGGCCACCGACGACCCGGGCGTCTCCCGGATCGACATCAGCCACGAGTACCAGTACGCGGCCAAGACGTACGGGCTCGGCTACACCGAGCTGAAGGACCTGGCCCGCGCCTCGCTGGACTACGCCTTCCGCGAGGGCCGCAGCCTGTGGGCGACCGGCTCCGCCCGGTCCGGCTACCGACCGGTCTCCGCCTGCCGGGGCAACCAGCCCGGCACCGACCACCCGAGCACGCGCTGCGCCCGCTACCTCGCCGACAACCCGAAGGCGGCAACCGAGTGGCGCCAGGAGGCGGCCTTCGCCGTCTTCGAGCGCAACAACCGCTGACCCGAACGCCTCGGTCCGCGTACGGGCTTGAGCCCCGGGCCGGGCGATGACCCGAGCCCCCGACCACGTAGAGGGCTTGAGCCCCGGACCGGGCACGAAGCCCGAACCCCGGGCCGGTACGAAGCCCGAACTCCGGGCCGGGTACGAAGCCCGAGCCCCGGACCAGCGCACGGAACTTGAGCCCCGGACCACGCACGGGGCTCAAGTCCCGGGCCCGGCCGCACTCTTCGTACGGGCGCTACTCGCCGCCCTCGCCCGAAGTCGGGGCCGAATCCGGCCCCGATTCCGGCCCCGGCTTCGGCTCGGACCCCGGCCCCGGCTCCGTCCACAGACGGCCGAGCGTCCCGAGCACCAGCCGGCACACGTCGTCCGGATCGGCCCCGGCCAGGGGCTCCCGGGCGACGACCGTCCGCATCAGGCCGATTCCCAGCAGCCAGGCCATGGCGAGATCCGCGCGCAGCTCACCGTCCGGGGCTCCGGACAGCCCGGCCAGCGCGCTCTGGTACGCCTCGCCCAGTTCCCGCAAGGTTCCGGCCGCCTCGTCGCCCCGTCCGACCGACCGCAGATAGACCTCCAGGGAGCGGTCCTCCGGGCCCTCCGTGCTCCGGGTCAGCATCGAGCGCAGCGCGGTCTCGAACAGTTCCTCCGGCGGCGTCGCCCGCAGCTGCTCCAGCCCGCCGAGCGCGACGACCTCCGTGAGCAGCCCCCTTTTCGAGCCGAAGTACCTGAACAGCAGCGCCTGGTTGACGCCGGCACGCGCCGCTATCTCCCGGACCGTCGCCCCCTCGTAACCCCGCTCCGCGAACAGGTCCCGGGCCGCCTCCAGCAAGCGGCGACGGGTGGCCGCAGCATCCCTGCGGCGCTCTTCGGGCGGCGGGGCGGAAGCGGTCTCCATGGCGGCATTCCTCTCGAACGGCCCGTCAGGATAACGGCCGTAAAGCGTCGTTGACTGCTCACAAGAGCCGCTCCTACCGTTGTAAGCAGCTGCTTACATCCGGGAGGCCGCAGTGACCACAGCAGATGTCGCACCCCTCGCCTACCCCTTCAACACCCCCGACGGGCTCCAGTTGGCCGAGGCCTACGAGCACGTGCGTGAACGGTCGGGGCTCTTACAGGTCCAGCTGCCGTACGGCGAACCGGCCTGGCTCGTCACCCGTTACGCCGACGCCCGGCTCGTCCTGGGCGACCAGCGCTTCAGCCGGGCCGCCGCCGCCTCGCACGACGAGCCCCGGCAGTCCGAGGGGCAGCGCGACGGGGGCATCCTCGGCATGGACCCGCCGGACCACACCCGGCTGCGCTCGCTGGTCGCCAAGGCGTTCACCGTCCGCCAGGTCGAGAAGCTGCGCCCCCAGGTCCGGGAGCTGACCGCCGCCCTCCTCGACGAGATGGAGGCCGCGGGGCCGCCCGCCGATCTGGTCGACCTGTTCGCACTGCCGCTGCCGGTCGCCGTGATCTGCCGGATGCTGGGCGTACCCACCGAGGACCGGCCGCGCTTCCGGGTCTGGAGCGACGACGCGCTGTCGACCAGCTCCCTGACCGCCGAGGAGTTCGACGCGAGCCGCGAGGAACTGCGCGCCTACATGGCCGGGTTGATCGACCAGCACCGCCGCGCACCGCAGGACGACCTGATGACGGCACTCATCGAGGCCCGGGACGGCGGCGACCGGCTCTCCGAGCTCGAACTGATCGATCTGTGCGTGGGCATCCTGGTCGCGGGCCACGAGACGACCGCCTCGCAGATCCCCAACTTCGTCCTCACCCTGCTCGACCACCCGGACCAGCTCGCCAGGCTCCGGGCCGAGCCGGAGCTCGTCCCGAACGCGGTGGAGGAGCTGCTGCGCTTCGTTCCCCTGGGCAGCGGCGCCGGTCAACCCCGGTACGCCACCGAGGACATCGAGGTCGGCGGGACGCTGGTCCGGGCCGGCAGCCCGGTCCTGGTCGCCGTCGGCGCCGCCAACCGTGACGCGCTGCGGTTCTCCGCCCCGGGCGTCCTCGACATCGCCCGCGAGGGCAACCAGCACCTCGGATTCGGCCACGGCGTCCACCACTGCCTGGGTGCTCCGCTGGCCCGGCTGGAGCTCCAGGAGGCGATGGCCGCCCTCATCACGCGCTTCCCGGACCTGCGGTCGGCCGGTGACGTGACCTGGAAGTCCGAGATGCTGGTACGCGGCCCGCGCGTGATGCCGGTGGAGTGGTGACCGCCATGAACTGGAACGTACGCGTCGACCACGGGCTCTGCCAGGGCTCGGGCATGTGCGCCGGGACCGTGCCCGAGGTGTTCGCCCTGGACGGCGAGCACGCCCGCGCCCGGTCCGAGGGCATCGAGCCCGACGAGCGGATCCTGGACGCCGCCGACATCTGCCCGGCCCTGGCGATCACCGTCCACGACGGCAACACCGTCATCGGCCCCCGCCGCGACTGACCGGACCGGCCGGACCCGGAGCTCAGGCCCCGGGCCCGGTCGCGGTCGCGGGATGTGCGGCCGGCCAGGAGCGTGGGTCAGTGGACAACTCGTGGAATGCAGCGCCTCGTACTCCTGGAATGCCGCGCCTCGTGGTGAAGTGCGCTGCCGAGCGCTGCTCTTGAAAAGGCGTGGCTGCCGGGCAGTCGCGATGCGAAAATCAGTCCGCAACTTGATCCGCATCCGCGTCCCGGAGGTCCGCATGGACGTCGCCTCTCTGCTGCCGTTGACCACGGCCCGGTTGTCGCTGCGGCTGTTCACCCCCGGCGACGCCGACGACCTGTACGCCTACCAGAGCCTGCCGGGCGTGGCGCGCTACTTGTACCGGCCGGCGCACACGCGTGAGCGCAGCGAGCAGGTTGCCGCCGAGCGCGCGGCGCAGACGGCCTGGCGCGCCGACGGGGACAAGCTGGCGCTCGCTGTCTGCCGACGCGATGAGCCCAGGGTCCTTGGCGAGGTGAGCCTCGCCCTGGCCGATGCCCGCGCCGCCCAGGCCGAGATCGGCTGGACCGTCGACCCGGTTCACCAGGGGCACGGTTACGCGACCGAGGCGGCCGCGGCGCTGGCCGGGTTTGCCTTCGACACGCTCGGCGTGCACCGGCTCTACGCACGGCTGGATGTGGAGAACACCGGGTCCGTGCGGGTCTGCGAGCGCCTCGGGATGCGCCGGGAGGCGCACCTGGTCGAGAACGACCTCGACGGGGATCGCTGGGGCAGCGAGTACATCTACGCGGCGCTGTCCGCGGATCTCGGCAGTCGATCGGGCGACTGAGCCCGACGCCGCCTCCTGTCCGTGATCCTCCCTATGGAGCCGGCGCCCCCGGACCGCCGGAGATCCGGCCACCAAGCCTCGACGGCCTGCTCGTCACCGGCCCACGCTCCCGGGGCCTCTCGTTTGGATCAGGCACCCGGGCTCGCGTGCCCGGGTGCCTGATCCGGCCTGGTCCGGCCTGATCCGGCCTGATCCGGCTTGGCCCGGCCCGGCCCGGCCTGGCCCAGACGAACGCCCCTAGCCGAGCCGCTGCAGGATCCACTGGGGGCGGGCCTCGGGGAGCAGGACCGCACGGCCGTCCCGCGTGGACAGGTAGCCGTACTCGCCCCGGTTCAGGGCGATGACGACGGGCTCGCCGTCGCCCGTGTCCTGGATCGCCCACTGGTCGGGCTGGCTGCCGCACGGGGCCACCCACACCGCGGGCGGGTAGATCCGGACCGGCGAGAGCGCCAGGCAGCGGCCCTCGCCCCGGGCCTCGACGATCCGGGCCAGGCCGTTGCCCTGGTTGTGGATCTCCCACACGGTGCCGGGGTTGCACGGCTCGACGTGACCCCCGAGCGGGCCGTCGCCGCCCGCGAGACACGCGCCGCCGTTCACGTCACGGATGAGGTAGGAGCCGTCGTCGGCGGCCTGGGCGGGGGTGGCGAGCGCCAGGGTCGCGACGGCGGACACGGCGAGGGAAAGGATCGAACGGATACGCACGGGACTCCTCCGAGAGGTGCGGGAGACAGGAGAGAGGAACGGGAAGGCGGGCCGACGGCCCGCAGCGTCAAGATCACAACCACTCGCGTCCGATCGCACGGCCCCTGGCCCCGCGGCCCGTTTCTCCACCTCAACAGCAGGGGGCGCGCACACATCACGGCCAGCGCACTCCCACCATTCGCACGCCCCCGGCGGGGTACGGCTCTCCTGCGGAGCGCCCTGGGTCGCCCCCGGATCGCCCCCGGTCCTCCCCGGGGCTCAAGCCGCGAAGTCCGAGCGCTCTTTTCAAGGATGGGGAGGTGGGACACCTTCCACCCACCCCACCCGAGCAGCGAGTTGACCTTTTGTGACCGACTTGCCACCGACCGTGGTGACGCTCTAGCGTGCCGAATACGGAGCAATGCTCCACGACGCAGGACGGCCCCTGCCGGTGCTACCAACACCAGAACAGGGGCCTGACCACTTCGACCGCTTCGAAGGAGCGATCTGATGGCTGTCAGTCAGCTTAGTGCTACCCCGTGCCCGCCGCATGTATCGCTGCCCGCACCCCCGCCCGCACCCCCGCACCCGATGGCCAATCCGGGGTACGGCAAGCGTTCCGCACCGGGTGAACATCCGTCGGCCGACCGCGAGTTCGGACACCTGCCGCCGCGCGAGGCGTCCATCGCCGCGTACATCGACCGGCTGCCCGAAGGCGCCGACATCTCCGTGAAGACGCTGGCCAAACACCTCCCGTACGGGCAGTGCGCACTACGCACCGCCCTCAACAGGCTCCAGGACGCCGGGCATCTGCGGCGCGGCAGCGAGTGCGTCGCCAACGACGAGGTGCTGCTCTGGGTGACCCGGACGTTCTTCTCCCGGACCGCGCGGGACAACGAGTGGTGGGCGGCGTTCACCCGGGGCGACGTACCACCCGAGCGGCCCCGACGGCCCACCCGGTCCCGGGCGTTCACGCTCCTCGCCGCGCTCGGACGCACCGCCCCCTCGCTCACCCTGTCGGCGGCCGACTGCACCTCGTTGGAACCGCAGGTCGACGCCTGGTTCGAGCGCGGCGCCTCGGAACCGGAACTGCTGCACGCCCTCACCGACGGGCTCCCCACCCCCGTCCACCACGCGGCGGCCCTCGTCCGCAGGCGGCTCACCGACAAGATGCCACCCGAACGAGTCACTCCGACGCAACGGCGAACGGTGTTGCGCACCCTCGAATGCAGCGAGTGCCGCACACCGGGCAGCGCGGAGGCCCTGATCGGCGGCAGGTGCAGGCCGTGCCGGGGCGAAGAGATCGCCGCGCCGACCGGACCCGGCGGAGCCGTGCCGGCGGACGGCGTGCACAGCCGGATGAACGACGTACGGGCCGGACTGGCCCGACGAACCGTGCGGACGAACCGCCCGGCGAAGTCGTAGAACCGGACCGCACGATCAAACCGTAGAGCCGGACCGTCCGGCCAAGTCGCAGAACCGGGCCGCACGATCAGACCGCAGGATCCGGCCACGCAGCCAAGCCGCAGGACCGGACCGCACGACCACACCCGTTGGACCGGACCGCACGACCACACCCGCAGGACCGGACCGTCCGGCCAAGTCGCGGGACCAGGACGCCCGGTGTCCGAAACCGGCTCCCACCTGGGGGTGGTTTGATCCCCATTCCCTACCGGTCGACTACTCCGCGTGTTCCTCTTGGCACCGGCTGTTACGAACCACCCAAAGGGGAACGAACCATGTCCGAACCCACCCACGAGCAGATCGTCTCCGGGCTCCGCGACCGGCCCGCCATCGCGCTGGCCCCCGGCCCGCGCCTGGACGCCGAGCGGCCCGGTTCCCTCCCGTTGCGGCCCAGCGAGGTGTGGGATCTGCCGGGCGGTACCGCCTGGGTCTACTACGGCGAGGGGAACACCGCTCTCGTGCGGCCGGTCGTCTTCGCCGACGGCTTCAGCACGGGGCCGAGCGAGCTGGAATTCTCCTGGCAGATCATGGAGTTCGGCGACTACGCGCTCATCAGCGAGCTGCGCCGACGCGGCCACGATGTCGTCCTCCTCGGTTTCGACGAGCGCAGTGCGTCGATTCTGGACAACTCCCGTACGGCGCAGGCCGCGATCATGCGGGCCATCGAGGAGCAGCGGGGCGACACACCGCTGGCGGTCGGCGGGTTCAGCATGGGCGGGCTCGTCACCCGGCACGCGCTGGCCAAGCTGGAGCAGAACGGCGTGGACCACCGGACGGCTCTGTACTTCTCCTACGACAGCCCGCACCGGGGCGCCTGGATCCCGATCGCGCTCCAGGCGTTCGCGCACTACATCAAGGATCTCGACAGCCGGTTCTCGGACCAGATCAACAGCCCGGCCGCCCGCCAGTTGCTGTGGCGCCACATCGAGAAGTGGGACAGCACCCCCGACCAGAGCGACGAGCGCGGCGCGTTCCTGGCAGAGATGCAGGCGGTCGGCGAATGGCCGCGCCGGCCCCGGTTGATCGGTGTCGCCAACGGCAGGGGCGACGGCGAGGGCACCGACGTACGGGTGGGCGAACTGGCGCTGGAGGGCAAGGGTCTGTCGGTCATCGGCACCAAGCTCTACACGCAGGCGCCGGGTCCGGACGAGCTGGTCGCCAAGCTGCGGGTGGTGACGCTGAAGACCAACGAGGTCCGTACGAAAGGGCTTCCGTCGATCGATGGCGCCCCCGGCGGCTCACTGGAGGGCTTCGGCATCCTCGCCGACGGGCTCAACGCCCTCAACGCGATCCTCGGCTTCAAGACCGATGTGCGCATCCGGTCGCACTGCTTCGTGCCGTCCGTCAGCGCGGTCGACGTCGCCGACCCGGACACGGACGAGAACCTGTACAAGGACATCTCCTCGCTGCCGGAAGGCACCGGCGGTCTGGACGAGTTCAAGTTCGCCTCCCGGAACGAGGGACACAGCCTGGTGACCGAGGAACTCTGCACCTGGCTGCTCGACCGCCTGCCGTAGCACGGGCATCGCCCCACCCCTGCCCAGCCTTCCCGGCTCCCTCCCCCCTTGTCCCTTTGCCTCCCTTGCCCCTGCTCCCCGTCTCATACCGGGGAGCCAGGGGCTCATGACGGAATGGGGACTGCGGTATCACGCGCTCACGATGCTCCGGCGGGCATCGTGGGGGCGTCCACCGCAGACCTACGGGGAGCCCCACGTGACAGCCGTCCCGCACAATCCCGGTCGTGACCGCAGCCGTGGCCACAGCCGTCGTCAGGTGCTCGTCACCGGGCTGGCGGCTTCGGCGTTGCTGGCCACCAGCGCCCTGCCGTCACCCGCCACAGCAGCGACCGGCCCGGCCCGCCGCACCCCACGCCCGAATGCCGTACTGCCGGATGCCGGACCCCCGGATGCCGGACTCCCGAAGGCCGTACTGCCGCGCCCCACCGGCCCGTTCGCCGTCGGCACCGTCGCGCTGCACCTCGTCGACCGCTCGCGGACCGAGCCCTGGGTGCCGGGCACCTCCGCCCGCCGGGAGCTGATGGTCAGCCTCTGGTACCCGGCCCGGCCGGGCGCGGCGGCGCGTGCCGTGCCGCAGATGACGGCGGCGGCCGCGGCCCACTTCGGCAGCGCGGAGGGGGCCGCCGCCATGAACCTGAGGATGGCGGCGGGCAGCGTCGACTGGGGCGCGACGCCCACCCACGCGTACCGGGACGCCCCCGTCGACCGGCGGGCCGGGCAACTGCCCGTGGTGTTGTACTCCCCCGGGCTCGGCGACCCCCGCACCTGGAACACCGCACTGGTGGAGGACCTGGCGAGCCGGGGGTACGCCGTCGTCACGGTCGACCACACCCATGAGGCGACCGAGGTCGAGTTCCCCGACGGCCGGCTGGCCACCATGCGGATCTTCGACGGGGCGCCGCCGACCGACCCGGAGGTGATCAGTGCCCTGCTGGAGAAGGTCGTGGCGGTCCGGGTCGCCGACACCCGGTTCGTGCTCGACGAGCTGGCCCGGCTGAACCGGACCCGGTTCGGCGGGGGGCTCGATCTGCGCCGGGTCGGCATCTTCGGCCACTCCGCGGGCGGATTCACCGCCGCGCAGACGATGCACGACGACCGGCGTTTCCTGGCGGGCGTCAACATGGACGGCGAGATGGACTACGTCGGCGGACGGGAGCCGGACGGAACCCACCTGAGCAGCGTGGCCCTGAACGGGCTCGACCGGCCGTTGCTGCTGATGGGGACCGGCAGCGAGGGCTCGGGCGACTACCGGCAGCAGCCGTCCTGGGCGGCGTTCTGGGCGAACACCCGCGGCTGGAAGGCCGATGTGACGCTGACCGGGTCGCGGCACGCCTCGTACACGGACGCCCAGGTGCTGCTGCCCCGGCTGGCCCGGCAGGGCGCGGTACCGGAGGGCGGGCTGGCCGGGGCGGTCGGAACGGTGTCGCCGGGCCGTGCCCTGGCCGCGAACCGGGCGTACGTGGCGTCGTTCTTCGACCGGTGGCTGCGCGGACACGACGACCGGCTGCTCGACGGGCCCTCGGACCGCTTCCCGGAGATGGTGTTCGCCCGGTAGCGCCAGGGGTGCAGGACGCACGTGGGCCCCGGGACCGAAATGGTCCCGGGGCCCACGCGGCAGAGCTGCGAAGCTGTGCCGGACTACCGATCCGTCAGGATCAGAAGTCCATGTCACCGCCCGGCATGCCGCCCGGAGCGGCCGCGGCGGCCTTCTCCGGCTTGTCGGCGATGACGGCCTCGGTGGTGAGGAACAGCGCGGCGATGGACGCGGCGTTCTGCAGAGCGGAACGCGTGACCTTCGCCGGGTCGAGGATGCCCTCGGCGATCATGTCGACGTACTCGCCGGTCGCGGCGTTCAGACCGTGGCCGACGGCCAGGTTGCGCACCTTCTCGACGACGACGCCGCCCTCAAGACCACCGTTGACGGCGATCTGCTTGAGCGGGGCCTCCAGCGCCAGCTTGACGGCGTTGGCGCCGGTCGCCTCGTCACCCGAGAGCTCCAGCTTCTCGAAGACGGCCGAGGCCTGGAGCAGAGCCACGCCACCACCGGCGACGATGCCCTCCTCGACGGCGGCCTTGGCGTTGCGCACCGCGTCCTCGATGCGGTGCTTGCGCTCCTTGAGCTCGACCTCGGTCGCGGCACCGGCCTTGATGACGGCCACGCCGCCGGCCAGCTTCGCGAGGCGCTCCTGGAGCTTCTCGCGGTCGTAGTCCGAGTCGGAGTTCTCGATCTCGGCGCGGATCTGGTTGACCCGGCCCTGGACCTGGTCGCTGTCACCGGCGCCGTCGACGATGGTCGTCTCGTCCTTGGTGATGACGACCTTGCGGGCGCGGCCGAGCAGGTCGAGACCGGCGTTCTCCAGCTTGAGGCCGACCTCCTCGGAGATGACGGTGCCACCGGTGAGGATGGCGATGTCGCCGAGCATGGCCTTGCGGCGGTCACCGAAGCCCGGGGCCTTGACGGCGACGGACTTGAAGGTGCCACGGATCTTGTTGACGACCAGGGTCGACAGGGCCTCGCCCTCGACGTCCTCGGCGATGATCAGCAGCGGCTTGCCGGACTGCATGACCTTCTCCAGCAGCGGAAGGAGGTCCTTCACGTTGCTGATCTTCGAGTTGACGATCAGGATGTACGGGTCGTCCAGGGACGACTCCATGCGCTCCATGTCGGTGGCGAAGTACGCCGAGATGTAGCCCTTGTCGAAGCGCATACCCTCGGTGAGCTCCAGCTCCAGACCGAAGGTCTGGGACTCCTCGACGGTGATGACGCCTTCCTTGCCGACCTTGTCCATGGCCTCGGCGATGAGCTCGCCGATCTGGGTGTCGGCGGCGGAGATGGAGGCCGTCGAAGCGATCTGCTCCTTGGTCTCCACGTCCTTGGCCTGCTCCAGGAGGGCGGCGGAGACGGCCTCGACGGCCTTCTCGATACCCCGCTTGAGGGCCATCGGGTTGGCACCCGCGGCAACGTTGCGCAGACCCTCGCGGACGAGAGCCTGGGCGAGAACGGTGGCGGTGGTCGTACCGTCGCCGGCGACGTCGTCCGTCTTCTTGGCGACCTCCTTGACCAGCTCCGCACCGATCTTCTCGTACGGGTCCTCCAGCTCGATCTCCTTGGCGATGGAAACACCATCGTTGGTGATCGTGGGGGCGCCCCACTTCTTCTCAAGGACGACGTTGCGACCCTTGGGGCCAAGGGTGACCTTGACGGCGTCGGCGAGCTGGTTCATGCCGCGCTCGAGACCGCGCCGGGCCTCCTCGTCGAACGCGATGATCTTGGCCATGTGAAGTGGTCCTCCCGGACAGGGGTGGATTTCTCCGGACCGAGTGGCGCCCGCGACGGACGGCCTGCGTGACCGGTGGTTCCTTGCCCCACCGACCTGCGGGCCTCACCGGCCCGGTCCAAGTTCTGTCACTCTCACCTGGAGAGTGCTAACGCCAATGATTAGCACTCGACCCCCGAGAGTGCAAGCGTCCCCCTCCGGATGTGGACAACGGCGGACGGTCACGGACGGGGCCGCAGACGACGGCGGACGGCTGTGGACGGCTGTGGACAACGGCGGATGGCTGTGGACGGGCCCGTCGGACCACGGTGACAGCGGCGGACAGCGGTGGACGAGGCCAACACGGTGGACAGCGGTGGACAGCGGTGGACGAGCCGCGGACGGCGCCCGGCGGCGCGTCCGGACGCGCTGAGGGCCCGTACCCCCGGGGTACGGGCCCTCAGTGCGTGAGTGGTGTCGTTGGCCGACCGCGTCGAACTCAGCCGACGGCGAGCTTGACCATGTCTGCCTGCGGCCCCTTCTGGCCCTGCGAGATCTCGAATTCAACTCGCTGACCCTCTTCGAGGGTGCGGTACCCGTCCATCTGGATCGCGCTGTAGTGGACGAAAACATCCGCACCACCGTCGACCGCGATGAAGCCGTACCCCTTCTCCGCGTTGAACCACTTGACGGTGCCCTGAGCCATGCCTAACTCCCCTATTACTGGCCCTTGCGCAGGACCGCACTTCGCGGACCCGGGTCAGAACTCACCCTCCGACAGGAGAGGGTGTGTGCGCCGGAACGCGTCGACCGCGGCTGAATGTATCTGCCCAACTGCCCTCTGCAACAGGTCAATCGGACGAGAATTCTCGGCCGCGCCGAACGCCCGAATATGCGGGTTTCATGAGATTCCTGGGCAAGTCGGGCCAGGCAAAGGCGACTTATGCCGCAAGGCCAACACACACTTTGGCTGCATCTTGTCGTGGCCGGGCGCATTCTCATATGCGGGCGGCTCGGGGCAGCTGGGGGGACTTCCCACACTGTACCCCGCTCAACCATGCAGAATTGCCCCCTCCGCTTCAAACGCGGAGGGGGCAATTCGATAACGCGATAGGACCGGACGGGGCGTCAGCAGCCGCCCGCCACCGCCGGGATGATCGAGATGCCGGCGCCGTCGGGCGTCACGGTCTCCAGGCCGCCCTCGAAGCGCACGTCGTCGTCGTTGACGTACACGTTCACGAAGCGGCGCAGCTTGCCCTGGTCGTCCAGGACGCGGGCGGCGATGCCCGGGTGGTTCTGCTCCAGGGACTCGATGACCTGGGAGAGGGTCGAGCCCTCGGCCGGGACCTCGGCCTGGCCGCCCGTGTAGGTGCGGAGGATGGTGGGGATGCGGACCTTGACGCTCATGGTGGGTGCCCTTCCTGAAGTCTCGGGTGGTCAGCTGGTGGCGAGGCCGGCGGCGCGGAACGCCTCCAGGCTGGGGCGGATCGTCGCGGTCGCCTGAGAGGTTTCGGCAACCGCGTCGAGGGTCTTGAGGCCGTCACCCGTGTTGAGTACGACGGTGGTCAGCGACGGGTCGATCAGACCGGCCTCGATGAGCTTCTTCGTCACACCGACCGTCACACCGCCCGCCGTCTCCGCGAAGATGCCCTCGGTGCGCGCCAGCAGCTTGATCGCGTCGACGACCTGCTCGTCGTCCACGTCCTCCACGGCGCCGCCGGTGCGGCGGGCGATGTCCAGGACGTACGGGCCGTCGGCCGGGTTGCCGATCGCCAGGGACTTGGCGATGGTGTTCGGCTTCTGCGGCCGGACGACGTCGTGACCGCCCTTGTACGCGACCGATACCGGGGAGCAGCCCTCGGCCTGGGCGCCGAAGAGCTTGTACGGCTTGTCCTCGACCAGGCCGAGCTTGATCAGCTCCTGGAGGCCCTTGTCGATCTTGGTGAACTGCGAGCCGGACGCGATCGGGATGACCAGCTGATCCGGGAGCCGCCAGCCGAGCTGCTCGCAGATCTCGTACGCCAGGGTCTTGGAGCCCTCGCCGTAGTAGGGACGCAGGTTGACGTTGACGAAGCCCCAGCCCTCGCCGAGCGGGTCGCCGATGAGCTCGGAGCAGAAGCGGTTGACGTCGTCGTAGTTGCCCTCGATGCCGACCAGTTCGCCGCCGTACACCGCGGCCATGACGACCTTGCCCTGCTCCAGGTCGTGCGGGATGAACACGCAGGAGCGGAAGCCGGCGCGGGCGGCGGCGGCACCGACCGCACCGGCGAGGTTGCCGGTGGAGGAGCAGGAGAGGGTGGTGAAGCCGAAGGCGCGGGCGGCCTCGATGGCCTGGGCGACGACCCGGTCCTTGAAGGAGTGCGTGGGGTTGCCGGAGTCGTCCTTGACGAACAGCTTGCCCTGCTCGACGCCGAGCTCACGGGCGAGGTTGTCGGCCTGGACGAGCTTGGTCCAGCCGGGGTTCAGGTTCGGCTTCTCGGCGACGTCGGCGGGGACCGGCAGCAGCGGCGCGTAGCGCCAGATGTTGGCGGGGCCCGCCTCGATGCGCTTCTTCAGCTCTTCGGGGGAGCCGCTCGGCAGGTCGTACGCGACTTCGAGCGGCCCGAAACAGGACGCGCAGGCGAAAATCGGGCCGAGTTCGAATCGCTCGCCGCACTCGCGGCAGGAAAGGCCCGAAGCGGGGCCGAGGTCGACCGCTCCGGCGTTGCCGGCTTCGGCGTCGACGGAAGAATCGGTGCTTACTGCAACGGTCTGCGCAGCCATGGTGGCGAGGCCCTTTCTCCTCATCTTCCCCGCGGCGCGTTTCGCCACGAGACGGAATTGGCACCTTCCTCACCGGACCTCACGGTCGGTGGGGGGGTTGCCGGGACTTCAACGGGCCGTTCCCTCAGTCCCTCTGGATGAGCGCTGTGGCACCGGATCTTCGATCCGGGCATTTATCGGCGGACGGACCCCGGCATGCGATGGTCGTCCGCGTTGTTCAAGACTGTAACCGAAGCACCGGACTGTTGAGATAGTCGTCCGAACCGCGAGATGGATCACATACAGGGAGTATCGACCGTGCTGGAAGAGGTCGAATGCTGGCTGGCCAGGCGTTCCTGGTCGGCCGCCGACCGTCCGATGGACCGCCTGCTGGCCGCCAGGGCCGCGGAGGCGGGCCGCGGGAGCGTCAGTGTCGTACTGCCCGCGCTGAACGAGGAGGCGACGGTCGGTGAGATCGTCGCGACGATCCGGCGCGAGCTGATGGAGAAGGTCCGGCTGGTCGACGAGCTCGTGGTGATCGATTCCGGGTCCACCGATGCCACCGCCGAGGTGGCCCGGGAGGCCGGCGCCCGGGTGGTGCACCGCGACGCGATACTCCCCCGGATCCCGGCCGTACCCGGCAAGGGCGAGGTGCTGTGGCGTTCGCTCCTGGTGACCGGGGGCGACATCGTCTGCTTCATCGACGCCGACCTGAAGGACTTCTCGGCGGACTTCGTCTCCGGCATCGTCGGTCCGCTGCTGACCGAACCGGACGTGCAGTTCGTGAAGGCGATGTACGACCGCCCCTTCGGCGACACGACGGGCCAGGGCGGCCGGGTGACCGAACTGGTGGCCCGTCCGCTGCTCAATCTGCACTGGCCGCAGCTGGCCGGTTTCGTCCAGCCGCTGGGCGGCGAGTACGCCGTGCGCCGCTCGCTGCTGGAACGGCTGCCCTTCCCCGTCGGCTACGGCGTGGAGCTGGGTCTGCTGGTCGACGCGCTGCACACGGTGGGGCTGGACGCGCTGGCCCAGGTCGACGTGGGGGTGCGCAAGCACCGGCACCAGGACGGGCAGGCGCTCGGCCGGATGGCGGCGGCGATCTACCGCACCGCCCAGCTGAGGCTCTCCCGCGGCCACCTGATCCGCCCGGTCCTCACCCAGTTCGAGCGCGGCGAGAACGGCTTCGTACCGCGCACCCATGCCGTGGACACCGAGGAGCGTCCCCCGATGTGCGAGATCGAGGAGTACGTTTCGCGCCGCGCGGCCTGACCTCGTCCGGACTCGCAGCCCGACCTCGCAGCCCGACTTCGCAATCCGGCCTCGCAGTCTGACTTCGCACGTTTGGGCGGTTCGTGATCGGGCTAGATTCCGCAACATGGTCTCCGAGCACGATGCCCAGCCCGCTGCCCGATCCGGCGTCCGGTCCGATGCCCAGGTCCTCGTCGCGTCCAACCGCGGCCCGGTCTCGTACACCCTGGGAGAGGACGGATCGCTCGACGCGAGACGCGGCGGCGGCGGTCTCGTCTCCGGGCTGAGCGCCGTCGACGACAAGCTGTGGGTGTGTGCCGCGCTCGGTGCCGGGGACCGGGAGGCGGTCCGGCGCGGGGTCGCCGAGCAGGGCGTACGGATGCTCGACATCGACGCGGAGGTGCACGCCGACGCGTACAACGGCATCGCCAACTCGGTGCTCTGGTTCGTCCACCACATGCTGTACCAGACACCTCTGGAGCCGGTCTTCGACGCGGAGTTCCGGCGGCAGTGGGCGTCGTTCGAGACCTACAACCGGGCCTTCGCCGAGGCGCTCGCCGAGGAGGCGGGGCCGGGCGCGGCGGTACTGGTGCAGGACTACCACCTGGCGCTGGTGCCGGGCATGCTCCGCGAGCTGCGCCCGGATCTGCGGATCGGCCACTTCTCACACACCCCGTGGGCGCCCGTCGACTACTTCCGGCTGCTTCCCGACGACATCGCCGAGCAGTTGCTGCACGGCATCCTGGGCGCGGACCGGGCGGCGTTCCTGACCAGGCGCTGGGCGGACGCGTTCATCGGCTGCTGCACCCAGATCCTGGGCGGCACCGGGCGGACCAGGATCGGGGTGCACGGGCTCGGCGCGGACGGGGACTTCCTGCGCCGCCGCGCCCACGAGGCGGACGTGGACGAGCGGATGGCGGCACTGCGCGAGCAGACCGGCCCCGGCCGGAGGACGATCGTACGGGTGGACCGAACGGAACTGTCCAAGAACATCGTGCGCGGCCTGCTCGCGTACCGCTCACTCCTGGACGAGCGGCCCGAGTGGCGCGAGCGCGTCGTCCATGTCGCCTTCGCCTACCCCTCCCGGCAGGACCTGGCGGTGTACCGCGACTACACGGCCGAGGTGCGTCGGGTCGCCGACGAGATCAACGCCGAGTACGGTGCGCCCGGCTGGACGCCGGTGGTGCTGCACGTCAAGGACGACTTCGCCCGCTCGCTCGCCGCGTACCGGCTGGCCGACGTCGCACTCGTCAACCCGATCCGCGACGGCATGAACCTGGTCGCCAAGGAGATCCCGGTCGTCTCCGACCACGGCTGCGCGCTGGTGCTGTCACGGGAGGCGGGCGCCTACGAGGAGCTGGGCAGCGACGCGGTGGTGGTCAATCCGTACGACGTCTCGGCGACGGCGGCGGCGCTGCACGAGGCGCTGACGATGGCGGACGACGAACGGACGGCGCGCACGGAACGTCTGGCCGCGGCGGCGGTCGCGCTGCCGCCGCAGCAGTGGTTCCTGGACCAGCTGGACGCGCTGCGGCGGGACTGAGACGGGACGGAGGCGGGGGCGGGCGTCAGATCCGCCGGGCCAGCGCCGCCAGGAAGGCGACGACGTCGCCCGGTCCGGCGAGCAGCAGATCGGCCCGCTCGGCCAGTTCGGGCACCTCCGCGCTGCCGCTGCACACCAGCAGGCCGGGGATGCCGTCGGCGCCGTCGGTACGGAGCTTCTCCACCGCGGCGTAGGCCGCGAGGTCGCCGAGGTCGTCGCCCGCGTACAGCACGGACTCGGCGTCCGTCTCCCGTACGTACTGGGCGAGCGCCACGCCCTTGTCCATGCCGGGCGGGCGCAGTTCCAGGACCAGCCGGCCCGGTTCGACGATCAGTCCGTGCCGGGAGGCGAGTTCGCCGAGCGGGCCGCCCAGCGCCTCGAACGCGGCCTGCGGGTCGGCGGCCCGGCGGGTGTGGACGGCGATCGCCCGGCCCTTCTCCTCGACCCAGGTGCCGTGCCAGGAACCGGACCGGTCGAGCACACCGGGGAGTTCGGCGCGGACCGAGGCGATGCCGGGGTGCGGGGCGGGGGCATGAACGGTGCCGGACACCGCGTCCCAGCGCTCGGCGCCGTAGTGGCCGAGGACGACGAGGTGGTCGAGGCCCGCGACTCCGGCGAAGCCGCCGTGCCGGACCGCGACGCCGGCCGGGCGGCCGGTGATCACGGCGATGGAGGCCACTTTCGGGGCGAGCGCGACGAGGGCGTCGACGGCGCCGGGGTGGGCGCGGGCCTGTTCCGGGTCCGGAACGATGTCGGCGAGGGTGCCGTCGAAATCGAGCGCGATCACGGCACGGTCGGGGCGCGCGAGGATCGCGGCGAGGGCCTCTTGGCCGGGTGCGGTGGTGGGGGTCGGGAGTGTGGGTGCGGGTTCCGGTGCGGGTGCGTGTTTGGGTGCGGGTTCGGGTGCGGGTGCTTCCGGGTTGCTGCCCATGAGGGGAGCCTATAGCCGGGGCGGGGAGTTGGGGCGGCGCCGGCGTTTTCGGGGGCGCTGCCCCCGGACCCCCGCTCCTCAATCGCCGGAGGGGCTTGAATTCGCGCTGCCGGAAAGGCCCCGCTGAGCCGAAGGCACTCGAACCCGGACCGCCGAGAGGCCTCACCGAGCCGACAGGCCTGATCTCCGGCGGCCGAAGGAACTCCGATCCGGCTCTCAGCGCCGTTCGCGACGTGCGTCCCGCACCCGGCGCAGGCGGTTCACCGTCACCGGGTCCGCCGCCAGAGCACGGCGGTCGTCGAGCAGGGCGTTGAGGAGCTGGTAGTAGCGGGTGGGCGAGATGCCGAGCTGTTCGCGGATCGCCCGTTCCTTCGCACCGGGGCCGGGCCACGACTGCCGTTCGACGGCGAGCACGGCACGGTCCCGGTCGGAGAGGCCGTCCGTGTCGTCGGGGCCGGGCGTGGGGGCGGTCATATCAGCCAACATATCGCCCGTACGGAAGGCCGGCCGCCCGGAGGCCCGGCCCCGGAGGCGCCGCCCGCTACTCCGTGTGCTCCGCCGCCGCCGAGTCGCGCGCGATCTTCCCGAGCACGTCCTCGGCGCTGCCGTTCGGCTCGACCGCCCTGCCGATGTTCTTCTTGAACGACTCGCTGGACCGGGCCCAGGACGTCTTGCCGTACGGGTAGATGTGCGAGTTCGGCAGCGCGGCCAGGAACTTCCACAGCGGCTTGAACCTGGCGTCGGACTCCATGGCCGCGGAGGCGCTGTCGGTGACCGGGAGCAGGTCGTACTCGTCGGCGAAGTCGATGACGTTCTTGTCGGTGAACAGATAGTCGAAGAACTTGCCCAGCGGCACCCGGTGGCCGTTCTGCTTGAAGCCCATGATCCAGTCGGCCACGCCCAGCGAGCCCTCGCTCGGGCCGTCGATGCCGGGCAGCGGCACCATGCCGACGGAGACGCCCTTGCGCTCGGCCTCCTGCATCAGCGTGGGATGGCCGTTCAGCATGCCGACCTTGCCGTCGGTGAACGCGTCGAACGCCTTCTGCCGGTCGAGCCCGCCGGGGGCGACGGGACCGACGAGGCCCTTGTCGACCAGGTTCGTCTTCAGCCAGTCGAAGGTCCGGACGTTCTCGTCCGAGTCGATCTCGTACGAGCCGCTGTCGTCGATCAGGCCGCCGCCCCCGCTGAGCATCCACATCGTGGCCTCGGCCTGCGACTCCTCCGGGCCGAGCGGCAGCGCGAACGGACTGGTCACCCCGCGCTGCTTGAGCAGTGCCGCGTCGTCACGTATGTCGTCCCAGGTCTTCGGGGCGTCCAGGCCCGCCTGCGCGAAGAGCTTCTTGTTGTAGAAGAGCAGCCGGGTGCTGGCGACGAACGGCAGCCCGTACTGGGTGCGGTCCAGACTGCCCGCCTCGGTGAGGGACGGCAGGAAGTTGGCCTGGGTGCGGATGGAGAGCATCTCGTCGGCCCGGTAGAGCTTGCCGGCCTTGGCGTAGTCGGCGTACGCGTCGATCTGGGCGATGTCGGGGGCCTGCCCCTTCTTCACCATCGCGGCGACCTCGCGGTCGATGTCCTTCCACGAGTAGATGCTGACGTCGACGTCGATGCCGGGGTGGGACGCCTCGAAGCCCTTGACCAGCCGGTCCCAGTACTTCTCGGAGCTGTTGGCCGGGCCGTTGCCGTAGTCGGCCGCGACGAGCTTGAGGGTGACGTCCCCCGAGCCGCTGCCGGTGTTGCCGCAAGCCGACAACGTCGCTGTCATGCCCAGCGCGGTCACTGCCGCGATCAGTACCCGGTGGCGCAACCGCACAGCCAGTCCGTCCTCATCCGTCGAGTCGCCCGTACCCGCCACGCCGTCGTGGGGCCCTCCGGAACGAGGTGTGATCCTCCCCCAGCCCATCGCCGATGGTCTACACCACGACAGGTATCGCTTTCGCAACGTAACCGGGCCGGTACCCGGTCGCGCCGGGCCCGGGAGCATGGCCCCACCGCGTCGGAAGTCCTCGTGGCCCTTTCCTCCCGAAGCCCTTCTCCCTCCCTTCTCCCTCCCTTCTCCACCCTTCTCCGCCCTTCCCCGCCGGGCCGGAACCCGGGCCGCGACATCGTGGCCGCTATTTTGTATGTATCCGCAACAAACCGGGATAGTGGACTAGACCTTTTTGGTTCCGCGGGCGAAACTGTTTCCCGTGAAACACGTCATCGCCCTCGATGTGGGCGGCACCGGAATGAAGGCCGCACTGGTCGGGGCCGACGGCACCCTGCTGTACGAGGCGCGGCGGGCCACCGGCAGAGAGCGCGGCGCCGAAGCCGTCGTGGAGTCGATCCTCGCCTTCGCCGCCGATCTGCGGGCGTACGGCGAGGAGCACCTCGGCGAGAGCGCGGTCGCGGCCGGCGTCGCCGTGCCCGGCATCGTCGACGCCGAGAACGGGATCGCGGTCTACGCCGCGAACCTGGGCTGGCGCGACGTGCCCATGCGGCAGCTGCTCGGCGCGCGGCTCGGCGGTGTTCCCGTCGCACTCGGCCACGACGTACGCACCGGCGGGCTCGCCGAGGGCCGGATCGGCGCGGGCAGGGACGCCGACCGCTTCGTCTTCGTACCGCTTGGCACCGGCATCGCCGGAGCCATCGGCATCGCGGGCACGATCGAGGCGGGCGCGCACGGTTACGCGGGCGAGATCGGGCACATCGTGGTCCGGCCGGACGGGCCGGACTGCAGCTGCGGCCAGCGCGGCTGTCTGGAGACCCTGGCGTCCGCGTCCGCCGTCAGCCGTGCCTGGGCCGCCGCCTCCGGCGACCCCGAGGCGGACGCCGCGGACTGCGCGAAGGCCGTCGAGTCCGGCGACCCGGCCGCCGTGGCGGTCTGGCAGAACGCGGTCGACGCGCTCGCCGCCGGGCTGGTCACCGCGCTGACACTGCTCGACCCGCGCACGCTCATCATCGGTGGCGGTCTCGCCGAGGCCGGGGAAACCTTGTTCACACCACTCCGTGCGGCCGTCGAGGAACGGGTCACGTTCCAGAAGCTGCCCCACATCGTCCCGGCGGCCCTCGGGGACACCGCCGGATGCCTGGGCGCAGGGCTGCTCGCCTGGGATCTTCTCTCCACGGAGGTATCCGCCTGATGGCCGGACGCGCAGACAGCACAGTTCTCGCAGGTGCCCGGGTGGTGCTTCCCACCGGGACGGTCGAGAACGGCCGGGTGATCATCGAGGGCACCCGGATCGCCGGCGCCGCGGCGGAGGGCGCACCGACCGTCGACCTGAGCGGCCACTGGGTGGTCCCCGGCTTCGTCGACATGCACAACCACGGCGGTGGCGGCGCCTCCTTCACCTCCGGCACCGTGGACGAGGTCCTCACCGGCATCCGCACCCACCGCGGGCACGGCACCACCACCCTGGTCGCCTCCATGGTCACCGGCGAGATGGACTTCCTCGCCCACCGGGCCGGGGTCCTGTCCGAGCTGGTGGAACAGGGCGACCTGGCCGGCATCCACTTCGAGGGGCCGTTCATCTCGCCGTGCCGCAAGGGCGCGCACAGCGAGGAACTGCTGCGCGACCCCGACCCGGCCGAGGTCCGCAAGCTGATGGACGCGGCGCGCGGTACCGCGAAGATGTTCACGCTCGCCACCGAACTGCCGGGCGGCATCGACTCGGTACGGCTGCTCGCCGAGCACGGCGTCATCGCCGCGATCGGCCACACCGACGCCACGTACGAGCAGACCGTCGAGGCGATCGACGCCGGCGCCACCGTCGCCACGCACCTCTTCAACGCGATGCCGCCGCTCGCCCACCGCGCGCCCGGCCCGATCGCGGCGCTGCTGGAGGACGAGCGGATCACCGTCGAGCTGATCAACGACGGCACCCACCTGCACCCCGCGGCCCTGCAGTTGGCCTACCACCACGCGGGCGCCCACCGCGTCGCGCTGATCACCGACGCCATGGACGCGGCCGGTTTCGGCGACGGGCTCTACCAGCTCGGCCCGCTCGCGGTCGAGGTCAAGGACGGCGTCGCGCGGCTGGTCGAGGGCAACTCGATCGCGGGCTCCACGCTCACCCTGGACACCGCGTTCCACCGGGCCGTGACCGTCGACCGGCTCCCGGTCGGCGACGTCGTGCAGTCCATCTCCGCCAACCCGGCGCGACTCCTCGGCGTGTACGACCGGGTCGGCTCGCTGGAACCGGGCAAGGACGCCGACCTGGTGGTCCTGGACGCGGACTTCGGACTCAAGGGCGTCATGCGCAAGGGCGAATGGATCAAGGAGCCGCACATCGGCTGATCCGTCCCATTGTTGACGGTGGGTCGAATACGTAACGAAGAGACGGCGGTTGGTCCACGGCTCTGGGCCGACCGCCACCTCTTTGGCATGATCGCCTGGAAAACAGCAGGAGAAAGCGCATTCCACCAAGGTCTCGCGCTTCGGAGCAGGGATCGAGGGAGCGGCCGCGGTGATCCTCACGGTCACACTGAATACGGCACTCGACCTGACGTACGGCGTCCCGGAACTCGTCCCGCACGCCAGCCACCGCGTCAGCGAGATGTCCGAGCGACCCGGCGGCAAGGGGCTGAACGTGGCCCGGGTGCTCTCCGCGCTCGGCCACCGGACCGTGGTCACCGGGTTCGCCGGAGGCGCCACCGGGACAGCGCTCCGTGAGCTGCTGGCCGGCCTGTCACCACAGGAGCCCGGCGGCCCGGACGCCCCGCACGGCCCGGGCGGCACGGACGCGCCCGAGCCCGGTGCCGCCCCCGCGGCGACCGCCCCCGCGCCCATCACCGACGCCCTCGTCACCGTCGCCGGGAACACCCGCCGCACCATCGCCGTCGTGGACCGGACCACCGGCGACACCACCCAGCTCAACGAACCCGGTCCGCTCGTCAGCGCCGACGAATGGGCCGCCCTCCTCGGCCGGTACGAGGAGCTCCTCGCCGGGGCCGACGCCGTCGCGCTCTGCGGCAGCCTGCCGCCCGGCATCCACGTCGGCGCCTACGCCGAACTGGTCCGGTCGGCCCGCACCGCCGGCGTCCCGGTACTCCTGGACACCAGCGGCGAACCGCTGCGCCGGGGCATCGCCGCCCGCCCCGACCTGATCAAGCCGAACGCCGACGAGCTCGCCCAGCTCACCGGGTCCCGCGAACCGATGCGCGCCACCCGCGACGCCCGCCGCCGCGGCGCGCACGGGGTCATCGCCTCACTGGGCCCGGACGGCATGCTGGCGGTCACCCCCGACGGGGTCTGGCAGGCAGCGCCGCCCGCCAGGGTCCTGGGCAACCCGACCGGCGCGGGCGACTCCGCGGTGGCCGGGCTGCTGTCCGGACTCGTCGAGGGGCTGAGCTGGCCGGACCGGCTGCGACGGGCGGTGGCACTGTCGACGGCGACCGTGCTCTCCCCGACGGCCGGTGATTTCGACCGCGCGGCGTACGAGGAGCTGCTGCCGCGCGTCGGAATCGAGGAACACGCACCGGCGGCCCGATAGGCCGCGCCCGTCCCGAACCCGCGCGATCGCTGGTTCGAAAGAAGTAGCAAGAGGTCAGCATGCCGCTCGTCAGCACCGGTGAACTCGTCTCCGCCGCCCAGGCCGAGGGACGCGGGATCGCCGCCTTCAATGTCATCACGCTGGAGCACGCGGAGGCCATCGCGGCCGGCGCGGAGCGCGCCGGAGCGCCCGCCATCCTCCAGATCTCGGAGAACGCCGTGAAGTTCCACGGCGGACGGCTCTCCGCGATCGCCGCCGCGGCCGCCGCCGTGGCCCGCGCGTCCAGTGCCCCGCTCGCCCTCCACCTCGACCACGTCGAGTCCGTGGAGCTGCTGCACCAGGCGCACACCGAGGGCTTCGGCTCCGTCATGTTCGACGCCTCCAAGCTGCCCTACGAGGAGAACGTGCGGGCCACGGCCGCCGCGGTGGCCTGGGGCCACGAGCACGGCATCTGGATCGAGGCCGAGCTCGGCAAGGTCGGCGGCAAGGAGGGCGAGGCCCCGCTCGACGCCCACGCCCCCGGTGTCCGTACCGACCCGGCCGAGGCCGCCGCGTACGTCCGCGACACCGGCGTCGACGCGCTGGCCGTCGCGGTCGGCTCCTCGCACGCCATGACCGAGCGCACCGCCGCCCTGGACCACGAGCTGATCGGCCGGCTCCGCGACGCCGTCCCGGTACCGCTGGTGCTGCACGGCTCCAGCGGCGTCCCGGACGAGGAGATCCGCCGGGCCGTCGCCTCCTCCGGCATGGTCAAGATCAACGTGGGCACGGCGCTGAACACCGCGTTCACCGGCGCGGTGCGGGCGTACCTGGCCGAGAACACCACGGGCGTGGACCCGAGGAAGTACATCGCCCCGGGGCGCGAGGCGATGGCCGCGACGGTGGCGGGATTCCTGGCCCTGATGGGCTGACCGCGGCACCCGGCGCGTCGCGCGCGCCGAGCAGCAGAGTTCCGAGTCCGGTGTCCCGGGCCGGGGGCCGGGTGCCCCCGGCCCCCGGTTTCGGAGCACCACCCGAGCACCACCCGAGCAGCGCGTGAAGCAGCCCCCGAAAAGTCGAACCTGCCCTGCGGGCCACGCGTCCGACTCGCCCGAGAGGTCCGCCGTATACGAAGAACCAGCCATCGCCGCGCAGGGCGAGGGCAGGTGACGCCGGTGTCGAGGCCGTCGAGCACGGGAGGGCCATCCGCCCGGCCAGGGCATTCCCGGGGCGGGAAGAATCGGGACGGCTCGAAGCGACCGGGAATGACTTCAGGCCAAGGCGTTACGGGCGTTGAAACCTGCGGATGATCGGCCTCGCCGTTCCGGTGGGGCCGAGGCGGCGCTCGTCACCGGCTGCGGACGGCCCCGGCCCGGGTGAGGGTGCTCACGCGGCCCCTCCCGGGCTCGGACACCGGGAGAGGCCGCAGAGCGTTCGCCCTCAATGAGCTATCCGTGCTCAGGAGTGACCTTCAGCCAGTCCAGAATCACGTCGCACTGATTCCCGTCCTGGCACGAGATGCTGACCTCGTTCTCACCCTTGATCAGGTCGACCGGCGCCCAGGTGGTCTGCCAGTTCTTCTCCCACTCCGGGTCGGACGAGTGGATGAAGTTCTTGAGACCGATGGGCTGCGAATTGGGCTTCCCGTTCACCGTCAGCGTTGCGTTGGCGTCCTTGGCGGGAATCGCATAGCGCACCGTCAAGCGGTACTTGCCCTCCTCCTTCATCGTCGCCTTCCACGTCACGGATGCGCCGACCGCGTTGAAGCCCGTGACGTACGAGCCGTTCGGGCCGTCCGCGCCCTTGACCGACTGGCTGACCACCGCCGGACCGCCGAGCTTCAGCGTCGCCGCGTCCTGCTCGGGCAGATCGGCCGGGGCATCGGAGCTGGCGGACTGCTCGGGCTTCGGGGACTCCTCGACCTGGTTGCCGGGGCCCGCCGAGGAGGTGGCCTCGTCCTTCTTCTTGTCCTTGTCCTTGTCACCGGTGAGCAGCGCGGCGCCGATCCCGATGAGCACGACCAGGACCACCGCGACCGCGGCGATCAGCAGGCCCTTGGTGTTCGGTCCGCCGCCGGAGGAACCGCCGGACCGGCCGCGGCCGCCCTGCTGCGTCACCTGCGTGTTGGCGCCGGGATACGTCTCGGGGGCGGCGTACTGCGCGTTCGGCTGGTTGTACGCCTGCTGCTGGCCATATCCCTGCTGCTGGCCGTACGGCTGCTGCGGCACCTGCTGGCCGTACTGGCGCTCGCCGACGGTGCGTACCTGGTTGTACGAGGTCCTGGGCACACCTGGCTGCGAGGCCGCCGGTCCCGGGTAGCCGTAGCCGCCCTGCCTCGGCGGCTGGGCGCCCGCCGCCTGTCCGTCCTCGTACAGGTAGCCGAACGGATCGTCGTCCTCGGGCTTGTTTGTGCCGTTGTTGCCGGCCGTCATCCCTGGGTCACTCCTCACCATGTCGCCAGCCGTCGCCTGATATTGCCAGCCGTGGCCGACCGGCCGAGCCTACCCCGAACGGACCACACCGAGAATTGCCGACGGGGGTACCGGAACCCCGGCGGAGCACCGGGGCCGCGCCGCCGTGAACGTCAGCCGGCCCTGCGGTGAACCTTCGACCGCGACCGCTTCTCCACGTACATCCGCTGGTCCGCGGAGCGCAGCACCTCTTCGGCCGTCATCCCGCAGGCGGCCCAGCCGATGCCGAAGCTCGCCCCCACCCGCACCGCCCGGCCGTCGACCCGGATGGGCGGAATGATGGCGTTACGCAGGCGTACGGCCAGGTCCGCGGCGTCCGCGTCGCCGAGCCCGTCGGCCAGGACGACGAATTCGTCACCCCCGAGCCGGGCCACGGTGTCGCCGTCGCGGACACAGGTGGTGAGCCGCCGGGCGACCTCGATCAGCACGGCGTCACCGGTGTGGTGGCCGAAGCGGTCGTTGATCGACTTGAAGCCGTCGAGGTCGCAGAAGAGCACCGCGAGACCCTTCGCCCCGTCGTCGTGCTCGGTGTCGGGTGCGACGGAGTGCACATGGTGGTCGTACGGGCCGCCGGGCGCCGGGTCCACCTCGTAGCCGTGGGTCCGCGCGTCCGGGTCGTCGATGTCGCCGTAGGCCGCGTCCAGCGCCTCCACCGGGGTGGTCACCGCCGCGTTCGGGCGCTCGCAGAGCCGGGCGCTCAGCCGGGAGCGCAGCTCGGCGCTGTTGGGCAGGCCGGTCAGCGCGTCGTGCGAGGCGCGGTGCGCCAGATGCAGCTCGTGGCGCTTGCGCTCCTCTATGTCCTCGACGTGGGTGAGCAGGAAACGCGGGCCGTCGGCGGTGTCGGCGACGACGGAGTTGCGCAGCGAGACCCAGAGGTAGGTGCCGTCCCGCCGCCCGAGCCGCAGCTCGGCGCGCCCGCCCTCGGCGGAGGTGCGCAGCAGCGTGCCGATGTCCTCGGGATGGACCAGGTCGGCGAAGGAATAGCGGCGCAGGACGGACGCGGGGCGGCCGAGCAGCCGGCACAGCGCGTCGTTGGTGCGCAGCAGCCGGCCGTGCTGGTCGCCGCCCATCTCGGCGATGGCCATGCCGCTGGGCGCGTACTCGAACGCCTGACGGAAGGACTCCTCGCTGGCCCGCAGCGCCTGCTGTTCCCGCTCCAGCCGGACCAGCGCCCGCTGCATGTTTGCTCGCAGCCGGGCGTTGCTGATCGCAATGGCCGCCTGCGACGCGTACATCTGGAGTGCCTCGCGGCCCCAGGCGCCGGGGCGGCGGCCGTTGCGCGGGCGGTCCACGGAAATCACGCCGAGCAGATCGGCGCCGCCGCCGGACGCGTACATCGGGGCGTAGAGCCGGTCCTGGGGGTGCCACTCGTCCTCGAAGCGGGGGTCCGGCCCGTCGGTGTGCCACTGCGGTACGTCGTCGTCGAGGAGGACCCAGCCGTCGGTGTGCGGTATGAAACGGAGCTCGTCCCAGGTCTGCCCCATCGACAGGCGGCGCTCCCAGGAGGTGCGTGAGCCGACCCGGCCGGTGATCAGGGCCTCGGCCGCGCTGTTGCCCGCGAAGGCGGCGACGACGAGATCGCCGTCGGGGCGGACCAGGTTCACGCAGGCCAGCTCGTAGCCGAGACCGTTGACGATTCCGTCCGCGACGGTCTGCAGCGTGTCGGCCAGGCTCCGCGCCGTGTTGAGATCGGCGACGGCCTGGTGCAGCTGCCGCATCGTCGCAAGACGGACGTACGGCTCCGACTCGGCCTCCATTGCTCGCACTCCCCGAGACCTCGACAGCACTCCAGGTTTCATATCGACGTACTTACTGCAGTGTCACGGCCACTGAATCACAGTGAGCTGCGCAGTCGGTACACAGGGTCAACAAATATTGCACTCTGTGACTCAAGTCACAACAGATGGTGAAGGGTTGGGAGTGGCCCGCGAATTCGCGCCGTCCTTTTCCTGAACGCAAATCCGTACGTTGCGGTGCCCGGGCGGACCGCGGGTCCTAGGACCCGACTGGTCCCCTGGCCCGATGCGCGGGCGCGCGCGGCGCGATTAGCGTGCCCGGTGTGTTGCAGCAGACGAAGACCCCCGCCCCGCGTCCCCGGCCCATCCCCCATGCTGAGGGGGTGAGCAACGATGAGTTCCGAGGCGCCCTCGCCCGGCTGGCCGCCGGTGTCGTGCTGATCACCGCCCAGGAGCCGCCGCTGGACGAGAACGGGCGCGGCGAGGACGTCGGCATGACGGCGACCGCCTTCATGTCCGTGTCGCTGGACCCGCCGCTGGTGATGGTCAGCCTGCGCAACGACTCCCGGATGGACGACCTGCTGTCGGAGCAGCCGCTGTGGGCGGTGTCGGTGCTCGCCGAGAGCCAGCGGCACATCGCCGGGCGGTTCGCGATGAAGGGCCGGATCAGCGACCGGCTGCTGTTCGAGGACATCCCCTACACCCGGGGCGAGGTCAGCGCCGCGCCGCTGGTCGGAGGGGCGCTCGCGACCCTGGAGTGCCGTACCGAGCAGCGGGTCGTGGCCGGTGACCACACGCTGGTGATCGGCCGGGTGCTGAGCGCGGCCCTGCCCAGCGGGGACGGTTCGCCGCTGACGTACTTCCGGGGGCGGTACCGGAAGCTGGAGTGAGAACGGGCGCGGGCGCGGGCGCGGGAATCGGTACGGGGGCGCACCGGGACCGTCACCGCGGGGGCCGGGCCGGGACCGTCACCAGTCGCGGTTGGAGCGGCCCCGCTTGGTCTCGCCGCGCTGCTTCTTCTCGCGCAGCCGCCGTTCGTTGATGCCCCGGGGGATCCTGGTCTTGCGCCGCGGCCGCGGGGGCGGCGCCGTCGCCTCGGCGAGCAGCGAGGCGAGCCGTACGAGAGCCGTCTCGCGGTTGCGCCACTGGGACCGGTGCTCGGAGGCGCGTACCGAGAGCACCCCGCCCACGAGCCTGCTCTCCAGTCGCTGGAGCGCCCGTTCCTTCCACACCTCGGGGAGCGACTCGGTCGCCGCGAGGTCGAAGCGGAGCTCCACCTGGGAGTCGCTGGTGTTGACGTGCTGCCCGCCGGGCCCCGAGGACCGCGAGAAACGCCACATGAGCTCGGCCTCCGGCAGGGAGACCGAACCGCGGATGACATAGGGCCCGGACATGACACCCATGTTCCCCGCACCGGAGGGTGTTCGTCACCTTCTTTTGCGGTACCGCCGGTCGGGCCGTCCGGAGCATTCAGGTAAAGAAAGCAAAGGGAGCAGGAACCTCCCGGTCCTCTGCCCGCGTTATGACCTGTGACGGTAGCTTCGTGATGGCACGAAGCCCGCGATCGACGATGAAAGGGACTTCCCATGGCTGTAAGCCTGTCCAAGGGCGGCAACGTCTCCCTCACCAAGGAGGCCCCGGGCCTGACCGCCGTCACGGTGGGCCTCGGCTGGGACGTCCGCACCACCACCGGCACCGACTTCGACCTCGACGCCTCGGCGATCGCGGTCAACCCCGCCGGGAAGGTCGTCTCGGACGGCCACTTCGTCTTCTTCAACAACAAGTCGACGCCCGACCAGACCATCGTCCACACCGGTGACAACGTCACGGGCCAGGGCGAGGGCGACGACGAGCAGATCAACGTCAACCTGGCGGGTCTGCCGGCCGACGTCGACAAGATCGTCTTCCCGGTCTCGATCTACGACGCCGAGACCCGCAGCCAGAACTTCGGCCAGGTGCGCAACGCGTTCATCCGCATCATCAACCAGGCCGGCGGAACCGAGCTCGCCCGCTACGACCTGAGCGAGGACGCCGCCACCGAGACCGCCATGGTCTTCGGCGAGCTGTACCGCAACGGCGCGGAGTGGAAGTTCCGCGCCGTCGGCCAGGGTTACGCCTCCGGCCTGCGCGGCATCGCGCAGGACTTCGGCGTCAACCTCTGACACACCGGCACCACCTCACGAGCCCCCGGCCGTTACGGCCGGGGGCTTCTGTGTGCGCGCCGCGAACGGATCCGTGCACACCATCCGGTATGCGTCCTCATCGGACACGAACGCCCAACTCCCGCCGATTAACGGACACATGTGTATTCCATTCGGACAAGAACTAGTCAAATAAATGTGAGGTAATTGTTAGCACTCCGTCAATGTCGCTCATTCAGTGGCACGCTCTCGGCTCGTAACCCCCCACGGAACGAGCAACGGAGAACGCATGACCCCCCACATGAACACCCGTCGCGCCGCAGCCCTGGCCGCCGTGGCCGCGATGGTCGTCGTAGGCATGCAGACCGGTGCGGCGAACGCCGTGCCGGACAACGGAAATGACGCTCCCTCCGCCACTCGCAGCGTTGTCCCCTTCAGCGCGAACAAGGCCTCGGTGCGCACCGCCGCCATCAAGTCGGCACAGAGCGACGCCTCCGCCACCGCCGACTCGCTCGGTCTCGGCGGCAAGGAGAAGCTGGTCGTCCGCGATGTGATCAAGGACGCCGACGGCACCGTCCACACCCGCTACGAGCGCACCTACGACGGCCTGCCCGTCCTCGGCGGCGACCTCGTCACCCACACCGCCCCCGGCGGAAAGCTCAAGGGCGTCACCAAGGCGACCAAGGCCCGGATATCGGTGCCGTCCACGACCCCGAAGATCAAGACCGCGGCCGCCGCCCGCAAGGTGATCTGGGCGGGCTCGGGCAAGCCCGTCCTCGCCCTGGAGACGGTGAAGACCGGCAAGCAGAAGGACGGCACGCCGAGCCGGCTGCACACCATCACCGACGCGATCACCGGCAAGAAGCTCCAGAGCTACGAGGCGGTCGAGACCGGTGTCGGCAACAGCCAGTACAGCGGCGAGGTCGAGCTGTCGACGACCGCGTCCGGTTCCGGTTTCGAGCTGACCGACGGCGACCGCGGCGGCCACAAGACCTACGACCTCAACCAGGGCGAGAGCGGCACCGGTGACCTCGTCACGGACGACGACGACACCTGGGGCGACGGCACCGGCAACGACCGCCAGACCGCCGCGGTCGACGCCGCCTACGGCGCCGCGCAGACCTGGGACTTCTACAAGTCGGCGTTCGGCCGCGACGGCATCGCCGGTGACGGCAAGGCCGCGTACTCGCGGGTCCACTACGGCGACGCGTACGTCAACGCGTTCTGGGACGACAGCTGCTTCTGCATGACGTACGGCGACGGCGCCGACAACAAGAGCGCGCTGACCGCCCTCGACGTCGCGGGCCACGAGATGAGCCACGGCCTGACCGCGTCCACCGCCAACCTCGACTACTTCGGCGAGTCCGGCGGCCTGAACGAGGCGACCAGCGACATCCTCGGCACCTCGGTCGAGTTCGCCGCCAACAACAGCACCGATGTCGGCGACTACCTCATCGGCGAGGAGATCGACATCAACGGCGACGGCACCCCGCTGCGCTACATGGACGAGCCGAGCAAGGACGGCGGCTCGGCCGACTACTGGGACAGCAGCGTCGGCGACCTCGACGTGCACTACTCCTCCGGCGTCGCCAACCACTTCTTCTACCTGCTGTCCGAGGGCAGCGGCGCGAAGACCATCAACGGGGTCGACTACGACTCCCCGACCTCCGACGGCTCGACCGTCACCGGCATCGGCCGGGACAAGGCCGTCCAGGTCTGGTACAAGGCCCTCTCCGAGTACATGACGTCGTCCACCGACTACGCGGGCGCCCGTGAGGCGACCGAGAAGGCGGCGACCGACCTGTACGGCGCGGACAGCGCCGAGCTCGCCTCCGTCCAGGCCGCCTGGAGCGGCGTCAACGTGAAGTAGCCCGAACAGCGCGGTGATCCGGGAGCCGGTCAGTCCTTCGGGGCGGGCCGGCTCCTGCCGTACAGCCAGGTGCCCCACAGCTCCGTCAGATCCTTGCCGGTCGTTTTCTCCGCGTAGGCGGTGAAGTCGGCGGTCGACGCGTTGCCGTGCCGGTGTGCCTTCGTCCAGCCCTTGACGAGGGCGAAGAACCGTCTGTCGTCGCCCACGGCCTGGCGGATCTTGTGGACGACCATCGCCCCCCGCCCGTAGACCGGCGCCTGCGAGATGTCCGCGGCCGTCGGCGGATCGGCGGGCGGGAAGGCCCAGTTGTCGTCGTCCTCGAAGGCGGCGTCGAACAGGTCCTGGATCGGGACACCTTCCTTGTCGGCCTCCCACAGCCACTCCGCGTAGGTCGCGAAGCCCTCGTTGAGCCACATGTCGCGCCAGCTCGCGGGCGTGACCGAGTCCCCGAACCACTGGTGGGCCATCTCGTGGACGAGCAGCCCGGCGTCCGGCGGCCCGGGGAAGAAGGGCCGGTTCTGCGTCTCCAGGGCGTACCCGGCGTCCCCGTGGCGCTCGACGACCGCGCCCGTGGCGGAGAAGGGGTACGGGCCGAACCGCTCCGCCTCCCACTTCACGACCTCGGGAACCCGGGCGAGGATCCGCGCGCTGTCCTTCGCCACCGTCGTGTCCGCGGCGGTGAACACCTCGATGCCGTCCTCGGTGGTCGACGACTTCGTGTCGAAGCGGCCGATGGCGACGGTCGCGAGATAACTCGCCATCGGTTCGGGGACGTGCCAGCGGAAGGTGGTGGTGGCGCCCGAACCCCGCCGGGAGACCAGCTCGCCGTTGGACACCGCCGTCAGCCCCGCGGGGACGGTGACGGCGATGTCGTACGACGCCTTGTCGCTGGGGTGGTTGTTGCCGGGGAACCAGGCCATCGAGCCGGTCGGTTCGCCGAGCGCGACCGAGCCGTCCGCGGTCCTCAGCCAGCCCTCCTTCGACCCGTCGGGATCGGTGATGGTCTTCGGGGAGCCCGAGTAGCGGACCACCGTACGGAAGGTGCGGCCCTTGCGCAGACGGTCGCCGACCCCGGCGTCCGGGCGCAGCGTCAGCTCGTGGCCCGCCCGGTTGACCGCGGCGGGGCGGCCCTCGACGGTCGCGGAGCGCACGGTGAGTCCGTCCAGGTCGAGGTTGAAGGCGCTGAGGTCCTGGGTGGCCCGCGCGGTGATCGTGGCGGTGCCGCTCAGCCGGTGGGCGGCCGGGTCCGCATCGAGCACGAGGTCGTAGTGCGTGACGTCGTAGCCGCCGTTGCCGAGCTTCGGGAAGTACGGGTCCCGCAGACCGGCGGCACCGGGGCTGCCCGCGACGCCGCCGGTGCAGCCGGTGGACGTCGTCAGCACCAGCAGGACGAGAGCGGCGGCACGAGCCGTGCGGCGTACGGGTGTTCGCTGATCCACATCGGCGATCCTAAAGGGCGGCCCCAGGTACGGAACGTCCGATTCGGGGGATGTCGCCGAGCGGATTCAGAGGACCGCGATGCCCAGCGGGCGGGCGCCGGCGACCACCTCGAACGGCCGCTTCCCGCCGGTGAGGTCGACGACGGTGATGCCGTTGCCGTACCCGTCGCGGGTGAAGCCCTCGGTGACGTACGCCGTCCGGCCGTCGTCGGAGACCGTCACGTCCTCGTGCGGCCCGTCCAGCGGCACGACCCGCTCGGAGCCCGCGGGGGTACGGACGGTCAGCGACGGGCCCCGGTCGTCGGAGAGGATCGGCCCGGTGCCGACGACGAGGAGGGTGCCGTCGGGGGCGAGCGTCGCGCCGTGCTGGTGGGTGTCGGCGGTCATCGGCTCGACGGTGCTCCGCCCGGTGCGCGGATCGAGGACCACGAGCCGTTCGCCCTCGAAGGGCAGCAACAGCCTGCCGTCGGGGCGCACCACGGCGTAGTGCGGCTTCAGCCAGGAGCCGAGGCCGCCCTCGGTGCCGTACGGGGCGACCTCGAAGCGCCGGGTCGTCCGGTCGGCCGTGTCCACCGCCGTGACGTCGAAGGAGTCGTGGCCGGTGGCGTACACCTCGGTGCCGTCCGGCGAGACGTCCACGTCGAAGGGGCGGCGGCCCACCGGGACCGTGCCGGTCACCTCGTGGGCCGCGGTGTCGACGATCTCCAGCACGCCGTCGCGGCCGGGCACGTTGACGCCGACGTAGACGTGCCGGCCGTCGGGGGCCAGGGCGATGCCCATGCCGCCGCCCCGGTACTCGCCGGTCGTGACGGGGCCGGTCCGCGTCTCGTACGGGATCCGGGTGAGGCGGGTGCGGGTCGCCGTGTCGACGACCGCGACGCCCTCGGCGGTCGCCACCCAGGCGATGCCCCCGTCGTCGACGACGAGGCCGTAGGGGGCGGTGCCGACCTCGACCGAGCCGAGCGTGTGCCGGTCGTGGCCGGGGTCCGGGTCGACGAAGGTCACGGTGTCGGCGCCGAAGTCGGCGACGAGGAGCGTGCCGTGCGGGGTGGCCGCGGCGGAGGGCTTCGACGGGGCGGAGGACGGGGCCGGGGGAGCCGGGGCGTTGTCCGGCGTACGGGGCGTGGCCGGGGAGGCCGGGGCGCCGCCCGCGCAGCCCGCGAGGACCGAGGCCGCAGCGAGTGCCACCACCGCGTGGCGCGCCTTCACCGGGCGTCCCGCAGCAGTGCGGCGATGTCCGCGAAGCCGCGGCGCTCCGCGTGCTCCAGCGCGGTCGTCCCGTCGCCGTCCGGCAGGTCCACGTTCGCACCGGCCGCCAGCAGGAGCCCGACGACCTCCTGGTGCGCGCGGCCGCCGTCGCCGAGGATCACGGCCTCCAGCAGGGCCGTCCAGCCCAGCCGGTTGACGTGGTCGACGTCGATGTCGGTGACCCGGAGCAGCTCCCGCACGTAGGCGGCGTGGCCGCGCTCGCTCGCCGGGATCAGCACGATGCCGCCGAAGCGGTTGCGGAGCTTCAGATCGGGGCCGGCGGGCAGCAGCACATGCAGCATCCGGACGCTGCCGGTGACCCCGGTCGCCAGCCAGGGGCTCTCCTCGCGCCGGTCCTGGGCGTTGGGGTCCGCGCCCGCCGCGACCAGCAGCCGGGCGGCCTCGACATGGTCGCCGTGGACGGCGAGGAGCAGCGGGGTGCGCAACTCCTCGTCGCGGCAGCCGACCCGGGCGCCGCCCTCGATCGCGGACCGCACCCGGTTGGTGTCACCGGTGCGTGCGGCATCGAGCAGTTGTCGATCGAGGGCGTTCATCTCGTACTCCTGTCGCGGGGGTGTGCTCGACGGGGCGGGCTCCCCGCTACCGGGCGAGGGAGGCGACGCCGGCCTGGGCGAACTTCTCGTCCAGGTCGCCGCTCGGGGCGCCGGCCACGCCGATGCCGGCGATCGGGGCGCCGCTGACCTGGACCGGGGCGCCGCCGGCGAGGAACAGGGTGCCGGGGATGTCCTTCAGGGTGGGGGCGTTGACCAGGCGCTTGGCGAGCTCGGAGGTGGGGGCGTTCCAGGAGACGGCGGTGAACGCCTTCTTCTGGGCCGCGTCGTAGGACTGCGGGCCGGCGCCGTCGCCGCGCAGGGTGACGACGGTGTTGCCGTTGCGGTCGACGACGGCGACGGAGACGCGCTGGTTCTCCTTCTTCGCGGCGTCGAGGGTCGCCTTCGCGGCCTTGGTCGCGGCGGCCACGGTCAGGTGGGTGGTCTGCTGAAGGTTGTCGTTCGCGGCGTCGGCCCTGACGGCGGCGGCGGGGGCGGCGGCCGGGGTGGAGGCGTTGGCGGACATGGCGCCGAAGGTGCCCGCGCCGAGGGCGGCGACGGCGACGGCACCGGTCAGGACGCGAGTGCGCAGCGACAGCTTCTTCATGGTGGGCTCCTCAGCAGCGGTGGATCAGGGTCTGTGGGGCGGTGGACGAGCTCGTTCGGCCCCGGGTCCAATCCTCCGGCCGCGTGCGGCACCGCACTGTCGACGGACCGGCTCGACGCCGCGGGCGGGACGGTCGACGGCCCCATCAGCCGATCGGTTGATGCGGGGGCGGCCGCCCGGGGTGACCATGGGGACATCCGTGCAGCTCGGCGGCGCCGCTGGCGGTGAGGAGCGAGAGGTACGACGTGAAGCACCGAAGCCGACCGGCGCCCGGCGCGGGCATGGACACGGACCTGGCCCGGGGAGCGGGCAGGACGCCCGGGAGCGCGGTCCGGGACCGGGCCGGCGACCCGGACGCCCGGTGGCTCACGGCTCTGATGCACGCCGCGTTCTTCCTGCTGCTCGGCGCCTCGCTCACCCGCTTCCTGCTGCGCCACCCCGGCGAGGCCCGCACCCCGTGGATCATCGCGCTCTCCGTCGCCATCGCCGTGCTGTACGTGATCGGGCCGGTGCTCGGCTCGCGCCCGACGCCCCGCTCCCTGGTGTGGCTGGGGGTGCTGGTCGCCGTGTGGATGGTGCTGGTCGTCCTCGCGCCGAGCTTCGCGTGGTGCGCGGTGCCGCTCTTCTTCACCGGGCTGCGCATCCTGCCGCCGCGCGCCGCGCTCGCGCTGGTCGCCCTGCTCACGCTGTTCGTCGTCGCCGCCCAGCTCCGGCTGGCCGAGGGCTTCGACCCGAATCTGGTGCTCGCCCCGCCCGCCGTCGCGGCGGTCGCGACGGCGGTCTTCGTCCATATGCAGCGCCAGGCCGAGCGCCAGCGCGAGCTGTCCGAGCGGCAGCGCGAACTCATCGACGACCTGCTGCGCACCCGCCGCGAACTGGCCGCCACCGAACGCCGCGAGGGAACCCTCGCCGAACGCCAGCGGCTCTCCATGGAGATCCACGACACCCTCGCGCAGGGCCTGTCCAGCCAGCAGATGCTGCTCCAGGCCGCCGACCGCACCTGGGACGCCGACCCGGCGACCGCCCGCCGCCACGTCCGTACGGCCACCGGCATCGCGGAACGCAACCTCGCCGAGGCCCGCCGCTTCGTCCACGACCTCGCGCCGGCCGATCTCGCGGCGGGCGGCGGCCTGGAGGCGGCCCTGCACGCGCTGGCCACCCGCGAGACGGCGCAGGGACAGGGGCGGCTCACCGTCCGCTGCCATGTGGAGGGCGAACGGCACACCGCGCTGCCGGACCGGGTTCAGTCCGCACTGCTGCGCATCGCACAGGGCGCACTGGCCAATGTGAAGGAGCACGCGAACGCGACGGAGGCGGCACTGACCCTGACCCATCTCGACGACCGGGTGGTCCTGGACATCGCCGACAACGGGCAGGGCTTCGTACCCGCCGAACGCACCGGGACCGCCGGCAGCGTGCGCGGTCACGGGCTGCCCGCCATCCGGGCCCGGCTGCACCAGCTCGGCGGCACTCTGACGATCGAGTCGGTGCCGGGCGAGGGTACGGTGCTGTCCGCCGCCGTCCCCCTCACCGCCACCGCCCCGCCGACCGCCACGGAGGACCTCGTATGACCGCGACGCCGCCCGTACGCATCCTGCTCTGCGACGACCACGTCGTCGTACGCGCCGGCCTTCTCGCCCTCCTCGGCAGCGAACCGGACATCGAGGTCGTCGGCGAGGCCGGCAGCGGCGAGGAGGCGGTCGCCCTGGCCGCCAAGCTCACCCCGGACGTCGTCCTGATGGACCTCCAGCTCGGTGAGGGCATCGACGGCGTGGAGGCCACCCGCCGCATCTCCGCCACCGGCGTCCATGTGCTGGTCCTCACCACGTACGACACGGACGCCGACATCACCCGGGCCATCGAGGCGGGCGCCACCGGCTATCTGCTGAAGGCCGAACGCCCCGAGGAGCTCTTCGCCGCGATCCGCTCGGCGGCCCAGGGCCGTACGACGCTCTCCCCGCCGGTGGCCAGCCGGGTCATGGCCCGGATGCGCAAGCCCCTGCCCACCCTCACCGACCGCGAGCTCGACATCCTGGCCCAGCTCTCCCAGGGCCTGGGCAATCGCGACATCGCCCGCGCCCTGTTCATCAGCGAGGCCACGGTCAAGACCCACCTCGGCCGGATCTACGACAAGCTCGGCGTCGACACCCGGGCGGGCGCCGTGGCCGTGGCGAAGGAGCAGCGGCTGCTGCCGTAGGGCCCGCGGCCTCCCGGCGCGGGCGCGCCTTCGGGCATGACACCATCGAAGCGTGCTCGACATCGGCTACTCCCTCTCCCGGCGCTTCCCCGATCCTCCGCAGACCGACTACCGCCGCGCGGACGTCCACGCCCTGCGGCACGATCTGTTCTCCGGGGACGTCTACCTCGCGGACACCAAGGAGGACCGCGAGGTGTCCACAGCCTGGGGATGGGTGCCGGTGCTCGACTTCGCGTGGGCGCTGTGCGACATCGTCGAGCAGATCGACCAGGACCCGCGCGGCAACCGCTCGCACCGGCAGCAGTTCGCCGAGCTGGACTTCACCGAGTCGTCCGACCGGATGCTCTTCGAGCGCCGCTTCGGCTGGGTCGACGTCGAGGCCGACTGGATGCCCGGCGAGGAACCCCCGCTCACCTTCAGCCACTCGCTGCTGCGTCGCGAGGCCCGCGACTTCCTGCACGACCTGATCGCCGACCTCGCCGACATGCACGAGGGCCTCGCCGACAACCCCGTGATCTGGGACCTCCAGGCCCGCTTCCCCCGCACCTGAACCCCGTGATCCGGGCCCCCCAGGCCCACTTCCCTCGTAACCGAACCCCGTGATCCGGGACCTCCAGGCCCGCTTCCCCCGCATCTGAACCCCGTGATCCGGGTCCCCCCAGGCCCACTTCCCTCGTAACCGAACCCCGTGATCCGGGCTGCCGGACCCCACTCCCCTCGTAACTGAACCTTGTGGTCCGGGCCCCCCGGACCCGCTCCCCCGTATCCGGACCCCGTGGTCCGGGCCCCCAGGCTCGCTTCCCCCGTATCCGAACCGCGCGTCCGGCCCGGCGGACTACGCCTCCACCCGCACGCCGATCTGCGCCGCGAACGCCGGCGCCAGCTCCATCAGCTGGGCCGGGCTGATCACCGCGCCGGCCAGCCGCTCCACCCCACGCGCGATGTCCAGCTCGGCGACCGTGCGCAGGTCCACCGACTCCATCCGTACGGAGCTGAAGTCGGCCCGCTTCAGCACACAGTCGCGGAACTCCACCCGCACCAGCTGCGCGTCCCCGAAATCCGGCTCGGACAACACACAGCCCTCGAAGACCACGTCCTTCAGCCGCGCCTTCCGCAGATTCAGGTAGTCGATCTTCCCGCCGCGCACCAGCACCCGCTCCAGCACCGCACCGTGCAGCTGCACCCCGCCCAGCCGTGCGTCCACCACCTCCACATCGCGCAGCGACGCCCCCGCGAGGTCGGTGCCCACGCCCCGTACGCCGGTCAGCACCGAATCGATGAAACGGGCCCTGACCAGCTCCGTGCGGTCCAGGGCGCAGCCGTCCAGCGCGCAGTCCATGAACCGGGCCCCCGGGCCCGACTCGTCCGCGAGATCGGCCCCGTCGAACCGCACACCGTCGTAGTCGCCGTCCGGCTCCAGCCCTCCCCCGTCGTACGGAACGAGCGGTGGGAGCCGCACCTCCGGCCGCCGGGCCGCCGCGATGGTGTCCGTCTTCCTGCTGCTGTTGCTGCGTGCCATGCCCCCCATCGTGACCCATGCCACTGACAACGCCCCCGCCCCGATGTCACAGACGCGCCCCCGCGAACCGTCCCGTACTCAACAGCGCCCGACAGCGCCCGAAGGAACGTCGGCCCGGAGCGCCCGTCGGCGTCCGAAGGCACGTCCGCCCGAGGCGCCCATCGGCGTCCGTCAGTGAAGGAGACCGAACACATGCAGCGCATCCACATCGTCGGCGGCGGCCTCGCCGGGTTCACCGCGGCGATCACCGCCGCCGAGTCCGGTGCCCTGGTGACCCTCCACGAGGCCCACCACACCCTCGGCGGCCGGGCCAGGACCGCCGAGGGCCCGTACCGCACCAACGAAGGACCGCACGCCCTCTACCGCCGCGGCCCCCACTGGACCTGGCTCGACCGGCGGGGACTGCTGGGCCCGGTCGTCGGCGTCCCGCCCCTCGAAGGCACCCGGCTCCGCTTCCGCCTCGGCGGCACCCTGCGCCGCACCCCGCCCCTCTCCCTCGTCCGCCTCGGCCGGCTCAGGGCCGAACACGCCCCCGTGGACACCGACTTCCGCACCTGGGCCACCGGCCGGGCCGGCGAGGAGGCCGCCCGCCTGGCCGCGCACTACGCCGCCGTGGCGCTCTACCACCACGACCCCGGCTCGCTCTCCGCCGCGTTCGTCCAGGAACGGCTGCGCCGCGCCGCCGCACTGCCGCCCGAGGCCCGCTACCCCGTCGGCGGCTGGGCCCAGGTCATCGACCGGATGGCCGCCCACGCCTGGAACCTCGGCGTCCGGATCGAGACGGCGTCCCGCGTGGACGCCGACGGGCTCGACGCCCTGGCCCGGCAGGGCCCGGTGATCGTCGCCACCTCGCTCGACGCGGCCCGCGCGCTGCTCGGCGACCCCGCACTGACCTGGGACAGCGGCCGTACCGCGCTCATCGACCTGGCCCTGCGGACCCGGCGCGGCGACGCCTTCGCCGTGTCCGACCTCGACGCCCCCGGCTGGATCGAACGCTTCAGCGCCCAGGACCGCACCCTCGCCCCCGCCGGACAGCAGCTCGTCCAGGGCCAGTTCCCGCTGGCCCCCGACGAGCCCAGGGCCGTCGGTATCGCCCGCGCCGAGGAACTGCTCGACCTCGGCCACCCGGGCTGGCGCGAGCGCACCGAATGGCGGCGGGAGTCCGTCTCCCGGGGCCGCACCGGCGCGGTGGACCGGCCCGGCACCACCTGGCGCGACCGGCCCGCGATCGACCGCGGCGACGGCGTCTATCTCGCGGGCGACCAGGTCGCGGCGCCCGGACTGCTCAGCGAGGTGTCGTTCAACAGCGGTCTGGAAGCGGCCGTGCTCGCCCTCGGAGCGTCCGAGCCCCGGCCCGCCCACACCACGGCCCAGGACCCAGCGCACACCACGGCCCGGGACCCCAGCGGCGCCACCGACCGGAACCCCGCCCGCGCCACCGACCGGAACCCCAGCCGCACCACGGCCAGAAGGCCCGGCCTCAGGCAGATCTGAGACCGCCCACCGGCCTGCTCGACGAACCGCCTGCCGACTCGCCTGCCGGACGTCCCACCGAACCGACCGCCGAACGGCCCGCCGAACCGACCCGCTCCGTCGGCACCCCGTCCGGAATGTCGATCACGCCGACGATCACCGGGCCGTGCGTCAATCGGATATGACTCCGAGCAGCCCCGCACCGCCCACCCGGCAACGCCCCGCCGCCGGCTCGTGGCTCCGCAGCATCGGATCATGGATCCGCAGCGCACCCGGCACGTACATCTGGCTGGTCGCGCTCTTCGTCACCACGGTCATCGTCCACCAGATGTCACCGGACTTCGAGGAGGACTTCCTGCGCCAGCGCTCGACCAACATCCACGAACTCACCCAGGACCCGCTGCGCGTCCTGGTCACCAGCGCGTTCTGGATCGACGGCGGCCGCTGGATCCCCTACGCCGTGCTGTACACCGTCTTCCACGCCCCCGCCGAGCGCTGGCTCGGCACCCTGCGCTGGCTCGCCGTCGTCGTACTGGCACACGTCCTCGCCTCCCTCGTCAGCGAAGGCGTACTGGCCTGGGCGATCCGGCACGGGCACGTGCCCTGGTCGGCGGCGAACACCCTCGATGTCGGTGTCAGTTACGCGCTCGCGGGGGTCATTGCCGTGCTCACGTACCGCATCCCGCAGCCCTGGCGGTACGTGTACCTCTTCGCCGTACTCGTCTTCTACGGCATCCCCCTCGTCACCGGCCGCACCTTCACCGACCTCGGCCACTTCACCGCCGTGCTCATCGGCCTCGCCTGCTACCCGCTGACGCGGGCCAGGTCCCGGCACGGGACGGGGGCGCCGAAGGCGCAGTAACGTCCCGCCCGAGGACAACGCAGTGAAAGCCAGGGACACCCCCAGAGCCAGACCACACCACAGGGCTTCACACCGGACAAAGCAGGGGCAACATGAGCACCGTCAGCACCGTCAACGGCGGCATATCGTTCTGGTACGCGGACCAAGGCACCCCGCTCGCCCGCGAGCCTCTGCCCGGCGACGCCACCGCCGACATCTGCATCGTCGGGGGCGGATACACCGGTCTGTGGACCGCCTACTACCTCAAGAAGGCCGTCCCCTTCCTCAACATCACCGTGCTGGAAGCCAAGTTCTGCGGTTACGGCGCCTCCGGGCGCAACGGCGGCTGGCTCTACAACGGCATCGCGGGCCGCGACCGTTACGCGAGGCTCCACGGCCACGAGGCGGCCGTCCGGCTCCAGCAGGCGATGAACGAGACGGTCGACGAGGTCGTCCGGGTGGCCGCCGAGGAGGGCATCGACGCCGACATCCATCAGGGCGGCGTCCTCGAAGTCGCCTACACGCCCGCGCAGCTGGCCAGGCTCAAGGACTTCCACTCCGTCGAGATCGCCTTCGGCGAGACCGACCGCGTCCTGCGCGGCGCCCGCGAGACCTGCGAACGCGTCAACGTCACCGGAGCCGTCGGCTCCACCTGGACCCCGCACGGCGCCCGGCTGCACCCGGTCAAACTCGTCAAGGGGCTCGCCGCGACCGTCGAGGCGCTCGGCGTCACCATCCACGAGTCGACACCCGTCACGGAGATCAAGCCCAAGCACGCGCACACCCCGTACGGCACCGTCCGCGCCCCGTACATCCTGCGCTGCACCGAGGGGTTCACCGCGAACATCAAGGGCCAGCGGCGCACCTGGCTGCCCATGAACTCCTCGATGATCGCCACCGAGCCGCTCCCGGCCCCGGTCTGGGAGACCATCGGCTGGGACGGCCGCGAGACCCTCGGCGACATGGCCCACGCCTACATGTACGCCCAGCGCACCGCCGACGACCGCATCGCGCTCGGTGGCCGCGGCGTCCCGTACCGCTTCGGTTCGGGCGCGGCCCACTTCAACGACACAGCCCGCACCCGGCCCGCCACCATCGAGGCCCTCCGGGACATCCTCGTCCGCCTCTTCCCCACCACTGCGGGCGCCCGCATCGATCACGCCTGGTCCGGCGTCCTCGGCGTCCCCCGCGACTGGTGTGCCACGGTCACGCTCGACCGCTCCACCGGGCTCGGCTGGGCGGGCGGTTACGTCGGCTCCGGCGTCGCCACCACCAACCTCGCCGCCCGTACCCTGCGCGACCTGATCCAGCAGAACTCCGGCCAGTCGGGGCCCACCGAGCTGACCGCCCTCCCCTGGGTCGGCCACAAGGTCCGCCGCTGGGAACCGGAGCCCTTCCGCTGGCTCGGCGTCCACGGCATGTACGCGGCCTACCGCGCCGCCGACCGCCGCGAACTCACCTCCCCGCGCCCCGGCACGGACCCCGTCGCGAAGGCAGCGGACCGGCTGGCCGGCCGCCACTGACCGCGACGACGGACGGGCACCCGCCACCGGAGTGGTGGCGGGTGCCCGTGATCGTGCCGGTCAGTTGCGCGGAGCGCCTGTCACGCCGAGTGGCAGAGGCTCTTTCCGTGGCACGGCTTCGGCTTGGAAGGCGGCTTCGGCTTGCACTTCTTGTCGTGCTTGCCGTGGCACGGCTTCGGCTTCGAGGGCGGCTTCGGCTTGCAGTGCTTGCCCTCGCAGGGCTTCTTCCCGACGGAGATGCGGGCCTGGTCCTGGTTGGACCGGACGGCGCCGTTCTCGGCCGTGGCCTCCGCGCGGTTGACGACCCCGCCGCGCTTCGCGTCGGCGGCCGTGACCCGGTAGGTGCCGGTGCAGGTGGTGCTGTCACCGGACTGCCCGGCCGGGGCGAGCGTGGTCGCCTCGCAGGTCACGCCCGTCACCCGGTCGTCGGTGACCGAGATCCCCGTCAGCTCCCGGGAGCCGGTGTTGGTGACGGTGTAGGTGTACGTCACCTTGTCGCCCACCCTGTACGTGCGCGAGTCGTCCACCGTCTTGGCGAGCCGCAGCCCGGGCTCGGTCTCGGGTTCGGTGCGCAGGGTGACGTCGTCGGGCTCCGACTGCACATCCGTGCGGCCGAACTGCCCATGCGCGAAGGCCACGTTGACGATCGTGCCCCGCGCGACATCCGCCTCGGTGACGGTGTAGCGGCCGACGCAGGTGGTGACGGCCCCCGGGGCCAGCGTGGCCGCCTGGCAGGTCACGCCCGGGACGAGGTCGTCGGTGACTCCGACATTGGTCAGCGTCGCGTTGCCGTTGTTGGTGACGGTGTAGGTGTACGTCACCTCGTCGCCGACCCGGTACACGCGGTCCTCGGCCGACTTCGTCAGATGCAGGCTCAGCTCGGAGGCGACCAGCACCGTCACCTCGTCGGGCTCCGACTTCACCGGCACGCCTCCGGACTGCCCGTGCGCGGTGGCGACGTTGGTGACCGACTCGTGCTCCGCGTCCGCCTCCGTGATCACGTATGTGCCGTGGCAGGTGGTGCTTGAGCCGGGCTGCCCGGCCGGGGCGAGCATGCGCGAATCGCAGGTCACCGCTGCCGCCCGGTCGTCGGTGACCGTGAGGTCCGTCAGCGCCTGGGGGCCGGTGTTGGTGACGGTGTACGTGTACGCCACCTCGTCGCCGACCTCGTACACCCGGGTGTCGTCAGCCGACTTCTCCAGCCGGACCCCGGGCCCGGCCTGGACCTCCAGGGTCACTTCGTCGGGTGGCGAATCGACCTGGGTGCCGTTGTCACGCCCGTGCGCGGTGGCGGTGTTGGTGACCGAACCGGCCGTACCGTCCGCCTCGGTGACGGTGTAGCTGCCGGTGCAGGTCATCGTCTCGCCCACGGCCAGCGTGTTCTTCGGGCACATGATGCCGGCGACCCGGTCGTCGGTCACGTGCACGTTCGTCAGCGGGACGTTGCCGCTGTTGGTCACCACATACTCGTAGGGCACCTTGGTGCCCGGCGTCAGCGGGGTCGGCAGCGGCGGTTCCTGGGAGACCTGCTTGACCAGGTTGAGCCGGGGCAGCGCGGCAGCCGGGTGGACGGTGAGATTCCGGATGAGGTGGACGTCGGTGAACAGCCCGGTCGACGCGGCGAAGCCGAACTTGTAGGTGCTGGGCACCGGCTGGGGTGCCGGGGTGGACAGCACCTGCTGGGTTCCGTTGCCGTCGTGGAAGTCGATCGAGACCGTGATCACCGGGTTCGGTGCCGGGGAGACCTCGACGGTCACCGTGCGGCGCGAGGGCTCCAGCAGCGCTTCGGCCTCCTGGGGGGTGGAGGTCGGCGGCACCGAGGTGGTCGGTCCCTGCAACTGCCCCGGGAGCGTGGAGGGCCATGGCCCGGTGGTCGAGAAGTTGCTGGTGGTCGCATCGAGGAAGCAGTAGCCCTCGGTGCCGTCGCCCGGCCCGCGCAGCGTCACCATGTTCGCGCCGGGCGCCGGGATCCGGAAGGACGTACCGGCCGGTGAGCGGGTGGCACAGCCGTTGCCGCGGTGCTCCCAGTCACCGAAGTAGTTGCCGAGGACGTCCAGCCCGACGCCCAGGTAGCCCCGGTTGACGCCCGGCAGGAAGGTCTCGCCCGGGTTGTCGTCGGGGAGCTTCTGCGCGTAGCCCAGGCTGCCGCCGAAGGCTCCGGGCGAGGTCAGCGACGCGGCTCCGTCGATGAGGAAGAACGAGATGCCGTCGGCCGGTGGGTTGGTGTTGCCGCCGTACTGCCACTGCTCGAAGGTGGTGACCAGCCCCTGGTTGGCCGGGAGCGCGTGGTTGTAGAGCACGGCGGCGGACTGGTCGTTGGACGCGTCGGTCAGCCGGAGGTAGCCGTGCGGCGCAGCGTTGTTCGGCGGTACGGGGCCGGTCGCGCCGGACGGGCAGCCGGTGAGCGGATGGGTGCCGGGGCCGGGCGCCGGGGCCTCGGGCGCGCCGGTCAGGCAGGCGGGCCCGAACGCCTCGAACTCCGCGTTCGCGTCGGCCCCGGTGAACGTCTCGTCCACCAGCGGAACCCCCACGGGCTGCGCGGCGGCCGCCTGCCCCGGCAGCCCCAGCCCCGCCGCCAGCAGCCCGAGCACACCGAGCCCGCCGGCGGCCCAACGTCCCAGCCTGTTCTGCCCGCGTCTTCTTCCCGGGGCACGGAAGTCTCTCAGCGTCATGCGGGGAACGTAGGGATTCCTTCCGGCCGCCGGACGCAACACGCTCCGGAGCCGCCGCCTGCCCTCCCACCGGCGTACGCATCAGAGTTACGGCCATCGGCCGGCCGTGGACTTCGGGGACGGGGAGGTACTGGCACAGCGAGGAGCCGAGAGGTTCACGCACCGGACCCGAGGTCCGCCAGTACCTCCCCGGTCACGTGCCGCGAACGGACGGCGAGCCGGGGATGCCGTTTCCCACACCGAGGCCCGCCTCGGCGCCCCGTCCCGGCGCCCGCCTCAGCGACCCGGCCCCGTGCCCGGCAACTGCCCGTCCCCCCGACCGCCGGTCACACCGAGCGCGTCGATCATGCCGAGTCCGTCGATCATGCCGAGCGCGTCGATCGTGGCCGGGGACAGCGTCGAACCGTCCAGTCCGGCCAACGGCATCCAGGCGACGGCGCTCGTCGAGTCATCGGCCCTGGTGACCGTCGGCGGGCCGGGCCTGAGCTCGACGCGGTAGAAGAGCCCCACCAGATTCCAGTCGATCCCGAGCCGGTGGGCCGTGTACGCCCGCGCGTCCACCAGCCGGGCGCCGAGGAGACCGAGGCCGGTCTCCTCGTACAGCTCACGCTCCAGTGCCTCCCGCGGCTGCTCACCCGGGTCGATCCCGCCACCGGGCAGGTGCCAGAGGCCGGGCTCGAAGACCGGGGAGGCCGCGGAGAGCCGGGTCAGCAGCAACTGCTCCCGCACGGTGGCGATCGCGTACGCCGACACGCGCGAACGGACTTGGCTCCCCACGGCACCTCCGGTCTCCGGGCCCTCGAACTGGCCCGGCCGGTAAGCACGTTAAGCGAATCCGCCCCTTTGTGCGACCGCGCGTCGTCATTTCCGCGTACGCCCGCCCGCCCGCACAGCACGGGACGGCCGGTGCGCGGGTGCCCTGCGCCGCCCCCGGCCGGCCCCGGTCCCCGGCGGGGCCGGCCTCGCCTGCCCGGGCCGCGATCCGATGCCGCTCCCCGGACGACCGGCCGCTCTGTTCACCACCGTCGGCTTCCCGGAACCGAGCCGCGCAACCGACACCGCCATGACGTACGCCGTCGGCGCCGACGCCACCGAGGCGGCCCGGCCCACCGCCTCGCCGCCTCCTCCGCCCCCTCGCCGCCTCCTCCGCCCCCTCTGCGGCCATCCCCCGACAACTGAACAAATGTTCAGTACTCGCGCGCATTGACAGGGGTGTCCACCACTCCAAATACTGACTGCTCATTCAGTAAGGAGCCCACGCAGTGCCTGGAGCCACCATGTCGGATCCCCCCGCCGCCACCACCTCCCCCACCCTGATCACCGGCGGAGAGGCCCTGGTCCGGGCACTCGCCGCACACGGCGTGACCAGGGCGTTCGGTATTCCCGGCACCCACAACCTGGAGATCTACCGGCACCTGGCCGCGCACCGGATCGAGCACCTCAACCCCCGCCACGAGCAGGGCGCGGGCTACGCCGCCGACGCCTACGCCCGGGTCAGCGGCCGGCCCGGCGTGGCGATCACCACCACCGGACCGGCCCTGCTGAACATCGCCGCCGCCGTCGGCCAGGCGTACTCCGACAGCGTCCCGCTGCTCGTCGTCTCACCGGGCATGCCGCTGCGCCACCCCCGGCAGTCGACCGGCCTGCTGCACGAGATGCGCAGCCAGACCGAGGCGCTGCGGGGCGTCGCGGCCGTCAGCCACCGGGTGTCCTCGGCCGAGGAGATCGGCGTGGCGGTCGCCCGCGCCTTCACCCTCTTCCGTACGCGGCGCCCCCGCCCCGTGCACATCGAGGTCCCGCTGGACCTGCTCACCGCCGCGGAACCGGCCGGGCCGGTACGCACCGCCCCGCCGGTCTCCCCCGCGACGGCGGACCCGGACGCCCTCGCGGCGGCCGCCGGGGCGCTGCGCTCGGCGGACCGGCCCGTGATCGTGCTCGGCGGCGGTGCGCGCGGCGCCGCCGCCGAGTGCCTGCGGCTGGCCGAACAGCTGGGCGCGCCCGTGGTGACCTCCGCCAACGGCAAGGGGATCGTCGCGGAGACCCACCCGCTCTCGCTCGGCGTCTCGCTGCACAGCCGGGCCGTCCGGCGCCGGCTGGCCGAGTGCGACGTGCTGCTCGCCGTCGGCACGGAACTCGCCGAGTCCGACCTGTGGGAGCCCCTGCCCGCGCTCACCGGCACGCTCGTGCGGGCCGACATCGACCCGGCCCCGATGTACGCGGGACCACCCGCGGACATCCCCCTGCTCGGCGACGCCCGCCACACCGTGCGCGCCCTCCTCGACGCCCTGCCGAACGTCCCGGCGCCCGCCGACGACACCGTCCACCGGGCCGTCGCCGCACTGCGCGAGGAGCGGAACGCCGAGACCCGTAGCGAGGACGCGCACCTGCTGCCGTACCTGGCGGCCATCAGGGCGGTGCTCCCGGCGGACACGGTGCTCACCTCCGACAGCGCCCAGTGCTGCTACTACGGCGCGATCCCGCACCTGCCCGTCGCCCCCGAGGGCCGCTATCTGCACCCGACGGGCTTCGGCACGCTCGGCTACGCGCTGCCCGCCGCCATCGGCGCGAAGACCGCGGATCCCACCCGCCCGGTCGTCGCCCTGAGCGGCGACGGCGGCCTCCAGTTCTCCGTACAGGAACTGGCCACCGCCGTACAGCTGCGGCTCCCCCTGCCCGTCGTGGTCTTCGACAACGGCGGCTACGGCGAGATCCGCGACGAGATGGTGTCCCGCGGCGACCGCCCCACCGCGGTCGACCTGCCACCGGTCGACCTGCCCGCCCTGGCCCGCGCCTACGGCGGCCACGGCGTACGGGCCGACTCGCCCGAGGCACTCGCCGCGGCACTGCGCCACGCCCTGGACACCCCCGGCCCCACCCTCATCACCGTCCCCCTCCCCCTCACCCCCGTCCCCGTCCACGTCCCCGAGGAGCTCCCCCGATGACCGCCACCGCCTCCGCCGCCCCCGCCACAACCGCCCCTCCCCTGATCTCCCTCACCTGGACCGACCAGGAGACCGGGCGCCAGGGACACCTGGTCATCGACCGCCTGGTGCGCGGCGTCTCCAGCGGCGGACTGCGGATGCGCTCCGGCTGCACGCTGGAGGAGGTCACCGGCCTGGCCCGCGGCATGACGATGAAGGAGGCACTGCACTACGACCCGCGGGGCCGCTACATCCCGCTCGGCGGCGCCAAGGGCGGCATCGACTGCGACCCGCGCGACCCCGCCGCCTACGGCGTCCTCGTCCGCTACCTGCGCGCCGTGCGCCCCTACATCGAGCACTTCTGGACCACCGGCGAGGACCTCGGCCTCACCCAGGACCTGGTCGACCGGGCGGCCGCCGAGGCGGGCCTGGTCTCGTCCATCCAGGCGGTCTACCCGCTCCTGGACGACGAGGAGGCCGCCCGGCGGCGCCTCGCCGACGCGTTCGCCATCGACGTGGACGGCATCGGCCTGGACGAGCTGGTGGGCGGCTGCGGCGTCGCCGAATCGGTGCTCACCGCCCTGGACCGGGCCGGCGTCGCCCACCGGGACACCCGTGTCGCGGTGCAGGGCCTCGGCACCATGGGCGGCGCCACCGCCCGCTTCCTGGCCCGCGCCGGGCTGCGCGTCGTCGCCGTCGCCGACATCAAGGGCACCGTCGCCAACCCCGCCGGCCTCGACGTCGAGGCGCTGCTCGCCGCCCGCGACGGCCACGGCACCGTGGACCGCGCCGCCCTGCGCGCCGAGGACCACGAGCTCCCGGCCGACGCCTGGCTGACCGCCGACGCCGAGGTACTGGTGCCGGCCGCCGTCTCGTACGCCGTGGACGCCACCAACCAGGCGGGCATCACCGCCCGTTGGATCGTCGAGGCCGCCAACATGCCGGTGGTGCCGGAGGCGGAGACACTGCTGGCCGCCCGCGGCATCACCGTACTGCCGGACGTCGTCGTCAACTCCGGTACGAACGCCTGGTGGTGGTGGACCCTGTTCGGCGACATCGGCGCCGACGCCGACGAGGCGTTCGCGTACACCCGCCGGTCGATGCGCGCACTGGTCGACCAGATGCTGTCCCGCGCCGAGGCCGAGAACAGCACCCCCAGGGCCGCCGCGCACGCCCTGGCCGCCGACCGGCTGCCGATCGTCACCGAACGCTTCGGACAGTTCCGCGAACGGTCCGGATACGACAACTGAGGTCAGCGGGGGCGCGGTCCGGGGATACGGACACCGGCGGCGCGGAGCCCGGCCTCGACGAGCGCGACCAGCCGGGCCGACGCCGGCGCCTCTTCCCCGCCGTGGTGGGCGATCATCTCGTACCGGGTGGCGGACTCGGTACGGGCCTGCAGGCCGGTCACGATCCTGAGCTGTGCGGGGTCGGCGAGGTAGTGGTCGACCATGGCGGTGGCGAGTTCGGCGATGCGGGGGTCGTCGGGATCCCAGGCCGCGGATTCGGCGGCGCGCCTGCTCAAGGCGACGAACCGGGGGTCCCGCAGAGCCTGTTCGACATGGGCGAGGTGGTCGTCGAAGCCCTCGGGCACCAGGGCCCGGGCGAGCACCAGCCCCTCCCGGGCGGCCGCCACCTCGTCCGCGGTGAAGCCGAGGCCGGACATCCGCTCCAGCAACGCCACGGCGCGATCGGGCAGCAGCGCCCGGTTGCCGTCGCCGAGCCGGTGCAGCGTGTCACGCCGCGCAGTCAACTCCTCTATCTTCTCAGTGAGTTGACCTTCGACATCGACGAGCGCGGCGGCGAACCGCGTGGCGTCGGCATCGAGCAGCGGCCCGATCTCGGCCAGCGGGACCCCGGCGGCGGCCAGCGTGCGGGCCTGCACCAGGCGCAACAGGTCGGCCGAGCCGTACCGTCGATAGCCGGAGCTGTCGCGCTCCGGCTCCTCGACCAGGCCGAGCTTGTGGTAGTGCCGCACCGTCTTCACCGTGACGCCGACGAAGGCCGCCGCCTGCCCGATCGTGACTCCATTGCTCATCCGCCAAGCCTGCCTCGCGCTTCGGCCCGGTGTGGCGCGGATGCGCGTGCCGCCCGCCGCGAGTCCGTGAGGAAACACCTCTCCGGGCTTACGGAGCACCGGTGTTCAGCCCGCCGGCCGGGCCGGATCGGCCGCCCCGTCACAGAACACCTCGTCCACGAGCCGCTGCGTGGCCCGCTGGAATGCCGCGGCCTGCGACAGCGCGGCATCGTCCACGTAGTTCAGCGTGCCGGTCATGGTCCGGCTCCCGTCGGGTGTGCTGTACATCAGCGCCGCATGGCCGGCGGCGCCGCCGTTGTGGGTGATGACGGTGCCCCCACGGCCCGTGTCCTGCACGAACACCCCCAGGCCGTACTCCATGCCCGGGATGGGCGTCGGGTGCGGCGTGCACATCTCGGCCAGCAGCCCGGCCGGCAGGAGCCTGCCGCTCACCAGCGCGGAGATGAACGTGTGCAGGTCCCGGGAGGTCGAGATCATGTCGCCCCCGCTGGAGATCCAGGAGGGATTCAGGCTGGTGACGTCGACCGTCCGCTCCTCACCGGCGTCCTCGTACCGGTAGTAGGCGTGGGCGTGCGGCTCCGCGACCTCCGTCCCGGTGGTGGGCACCGCGGTGCCCGACAGACCGAGCGGCTCCAGGATCAGCCGCCGCATCTCCTCGGTGACCGAGCGGCCGGTGACCTGCTCGATCAGCAGCCTGGCCAGCACGTAGTTGGTGTTGGAGTAGCTCCAGTCCGCGCCCGGCTCGAACCGCGCCGGCCTGGACAGCGCCAGCCGCGCCAGCTCCGCCGGCCGATAGGTCCTGAAACGGTTGTCCACCCACTCCTTGCCCGCGGTGGTGGCCGGGATCCCCGCGACCACCGTCCCGTCCTCGTAGTACTCGCCGGTGAAGTTGAAGATCCCGCTGGTGTGCTGGAGCAGCATCCGCACCGTGACCCGCCCGTCCACCCCGAGCTCGGGCAGATATCCGGCCACCGGGGCGTCCAGCCCGACCCCGCCCTCGGCCACCAGCCGCAGCACCAGGGCCGCGATGAAGGTCTTGGTACTGCTGCCGATCCGGACGTGCCCGTCCACCGGCGGCTTCTCGGCCCCGCCCAGCTCGCTCACCCCGGCACTGCCGACCCACTCGCCCCGCTCGTCGTGCACGCGCAGCGTGATCCCGGTGATACCCGAACCGACGATCTCCTCCAGGGCTTTCCGAAGCCCCGGCCGCTCCCGCCCGGCAGCATCGTCGAGCGTGCTCTTGTCCTGGCCGGAAAGGTTGATGGACATGGTGGTTGCTCCCCTTGGATCCGCCGTACCCGGATCGGCACCCGTAGCGGTCTGCCGATGCGCCGAGCGTCCACCCTGACCCGAGGTCAACCTCAACCGTGATCCGGCTCACACCCGCGGAGTCCGGCCGCAGAACACCAGAAGGCCCAGGTCAGATGCGCTCTGTCCTGGGCCTTCGCGGAGCCCCCTGTCGGATTCGAACCGACGACCTACGCATTACAAGTGCGTTGCTCTGGCCAACTGAGCTAAGGAGGCGTGCCGGAGCAGTGTAACCAACGCCGCACCCGCGCGGTCCCGGAATTTCGCGGGCGTCGAACTACTGACAGATTCGAAATGGCCAGGTAGCGTCGCTGAAGGTTCATCCAAGTGGACCAGACCACTCCCGCACTCGGATCGTCCGGCACGTTCCTGCCGGTGGAGGAGAAGATCCAGCATGGCCAGTGTCACGTTCGACAAGGCGTCCCGCGTCTACCCCGGCTCCACGAAGCCGGCCGTGGACCAGCTTGAGATCGACATCGCGGACGGTGAGTTCCTCGTCCTCGTCGGTCCTTCCGGTTGTGGCAAGTCGACCTCCCTGCGCATGCTCGCGGGTCTTGAGGACGTCAACGGCGGCGCGATCCGCATCGGTGACCGCGACGTCACGCACCTGCCCCCGAAGGATCGGGACATCGCCATGGTGTTCCAGAACTACGCGCTGTACCCGCACATGACCGTCGCGGACAACATGGGCTTCGCGCTCAAGATCGCCGGTGTCAACAAGACCGAGATCCGGGCGAAGGTCGAAGAGGCCGCCAAGATGCTGGACCTCACCGAGTACCTGGACCGCAAGCCGAAGGCGCTCTCCGGTGGTCAGCGCCAGCGTGTCGCGATGGGCCGTGCCATCGTCCGTGAGCCGCAGGTCTTCCTCATGGACGAGCCGCTGTCGAACCTCGACGCCAAGCTCCGTGTCTCCACCCGTACGCAGATCGCCTCGCTCCAGCGCCGTCTGGGCATCACGACCGTGTACGTCACGCACGACCAGGTCGAGGCCCTCACCATGGGCGACCGGGTCGCGGTCCTCAAGGACGGTCTGCTCCAGCAGGTCGACTCGCCGCGCAACATGTACGACAAGCCGGCGAACCTCTTCGTGGCCGGCTTCATCGGCTCCCCCGCCATGAACCTGGTCGAGGTCCCGATCACCGACGGCGGTGTGAAGTTCGGCAACAGCGTCGTCCCGGTCTCCCGCGAGGCGCTCACCGCCGCCGCGGACCGTGGTGACACGACCGTCACGGTCGGCATCCGCCCGGAGCACTTCGACATCGTCGAGCACGGCGGCGCCGCCGCGAAGTCCCTCTCGAAGGACAGCGCCGACGCCCCGGCCGGTCTGGCCGTCTCGGTCAACGTCGTCGAGGAGCTCGGCGCCGACGGCTTCGTCTACGGCGCCGCCGAGGTCGGTGGCGAGCACAAGGACCTGGTCGTCCGCGTCGGCGGCCGCGCCGTCCCGGAGAAGGGCACCAAGCTGCACGTCGTGCCGCGCCCGGACGAGCTGCACGTCTTCGCGACGTCGACGGGTGAGCGTCTCACCGCCTGACACACCCGCACAGCCGCACCACAACGGCCCCGCACGTTCTTCGTGCGGGGCCGTTCGCGCGCCACGGGACGCCCGGGGGTTTGGACCCGTACGGCGCCGGATTCCCCGGCACACCGGTCATTTCGGCCCCGTTCGTCAACACCGAATTCGAAAAACACCCTCGAACCATCCCTCGCAAGAGTGACGAATTGTCGCCATATCATCACTGCCCGCTACGCTCGCTGCGTGACCCACACCGCGCGCCGCATCGGCCGATCCCTCGCCTTCGTCCTGCCCGTCGTGATGGTCCTCTCCGGGACCCTCGCCGTCACCAGCGTGCCGTGGGCAGCGCACGGCTCCGAGCCGCAGGTGCTGACCGCGTCGGCCCACGACATCTCCAAGCGCGCCAAGACGCGCACCCCGCAGGACGCCCTTCGCGACCGGCTGCTCCTGGAGCTCCGGGAGAAGGACCCGACGGTCGCGCTCACCGACCTCCAGCGCTCCGTCGAGGGCCGCCCCTCGCTCGCCCGGCACTGCATGTCGATCGCCAAGGCCCTGGGCCGCGCCGCCGTGGAGAAGTACGGCCCCACCCACGCCCACCGCTTCTCGCGCCCCGTCTGCGACACGTCCTTCGCCTCGGGCGTCGCCCAGTTCAGCTGACCGACCGCTCCGGGCACGGCATATCGTGCCTGGCATGCATACGTATCCGACGCAGGCCGTGGTCCTGGCAGGTGGCCAGGGGTCGCGGCTGCGCCCGTACACCGACGACCGCCCCAAGCCGATGGTCGAGATCCCGGGCACCGGGACGCCGATCATCGGCCATCAGCTTTCCTGGCTGGCCGCCGAAGGCGTGACCGACGCCGTCGTGTCGTGCGGTCATCTCGCCGAGGTGCTGCAGGAGTGGCTGGACTCGGCGGTGCTGCCACTGCGCGTGACGACCGTCGTGGAGTCCGAGCCGCTGGGCCGCGGTGGCGGGCTGAAGTACGCCGCCGCCCGGCTCCCCGACCCCGAACAGCCCTGGTACGCCACCAACGGCGACATCTGGACGCGCTTCTCGCTGCGCGAGATGGCCGCGTTCCACACCGAACGCGATGCGACCGCCACCCTGGCCCTGGCCCGTCCCCGCATCCCCTGGGGTGCCGTGGAGACCGACGCGTTCGGGCACATCACCGACTTCATCGAGTCGCCGCCGTCGCCGTATCTGATCAACGCCGGCGTGTACGTCTTCTCCCCGGAATTCACCACACTGCTGCCGGACCTGGGCGACCACGAGCGGACGACGTTCCCCCGGCTGGCCCGCGAACGCAGGCTGGCCGGGTACCCGCTCCCGCACGGCGCCTACTGGCGGGCGATCGACACGGCGAAGGACCTCACCGAGGCCGCCAAGGAGCTCGGGCAGTAGGACCGGCCTTCGAAGCAGTAGGACCGGCCTTCGAAGCGGAAGGGGCGGTCACCGGTACGGGATACCGGTGACCGCCCCTTCCGTCTGTACGAGCCGTCTCGTACGGGCCGTCCTGTACGGGCCTGCGGCTCAGCCGAGCAGGCCGCCGATGGGGTTCTGTCCGCCGCCCGACGTGCCGCCGGAGGCACCGTCGCCGTCCGATCCGCCGGTGGAGCCGCCGCCCGTACCGGTGGAACCGGACGACGACGGGCCGGAACTGCTGGACGGGGGCGGCTGCGGGGCCGTCTGCTGCGGGACCTGCCGGCCGGTGCCCTGCGTCTGGCTGGGCTGGCCGGCGCCGGCCGCCTGACCGGACTCGCGGACGGTGCCCGCGGCGGGCGTGGACGGCGTGGTGGACGGCGTCGTGGCGGCGCTGCTCCGGGACGGCACGGGGCGCTGCCCCTCCGGGGAGTGCGAGGCCCGGCCGCTGCGGGACTCCTGCGGGAGCGGGGAGCCGGGGAGCTGGTTGGTCGGGTCGGTGTTCGGGCCGGGCACGGTGACCACCCCGGAGGACCGGACCGCGCCACCGAGCACCGCACCCACCAGCAGGGTGAGACCGACGACGACGGAGGCGACCACGGCGCCCCGGCGCAGCACCCGGCGGCGCAGGTCCCAGATCGCCGAGCGCGGGCCGAGCCTGCGCCAGGCCTCACCGGCGAGCCGCCCGTCGACGGAGTAGACGGGCGCGCCCGCGATGATCAGCGGGCTCCAGGCGGCGAGGTAGATGATGTCGGGCGCGTCGTAGGCGGCGACGGTGCGCCAGCTCACGGTGACCAGCAGGGCGGCGGACAGCAGCGCGCCGAACGCGGCGGCGACCCGCTGCCAGAGGCCGAGGACGGTGAGGACGCCGACGACGACCTGGAGGAAGGCGACGGTGAGTCCGGCGCCGACGGGGTGGGAGAGCGCGAAGTCGCGCAGCGGCTCGGCCATCGCCCAGGGGTGCAGCGAGTTCAGCCACTTGACCATGGAACCGCGGTCGCCGCCGTCGAAGTAGACCGGGTCGCACAGCTTGCCCATGCCGGCGTAGATGGAGATGAAGCCGAGGAAGACGCGCAGCGGGAGCAGCACGACGCCGAGGTTCATCCGGCGGCCGGGGTAGTACGCGTGCCGGACCGAGTCGCTGTTCTGGCGCCCGCTCCGGGCCTCGTTCTCCTCGTCGAACCCGTCCTCGTCGTCGTACGCCTGCCGTGCGTACCGCGCGCCGTCGTCGTCGAAGGCGCCGACCGCCCGGCGCATGGGCGGCAGCAGCGGCCCGTTGCCGTAGCGGTCCGGCTGGTGGGGGGCGGTGACGACAGGGTTGGGCTGGGTCTCGTCGAGGAGGTCGATGACCTGGGTGCCGGCCGTGCCGGGCCCGCCGTCGCGCGCCGGGACCGCGTAGGGGTCGTACCCGGCCGGGGCGGGGCGGCCCGCGGTGGAGTTCCGCACGGCCTGGAGGAGCCCGGTGGCGCCGGGGTCGCCGGGGGCGGACCTGCCGCTCCACACGACGGGCGAGCGCCTGCCGCGGGCCGCTCCTGCGCCGCTCATGGCGGGGATCCTGGGCGCGCCGGCGGGGGCCAGACCGCGCAGCCGCGGGCGCTGGCCCGGTGCGAGCTGCACCCGGAAGCTGGCGTGGTTGACGATGACCTGCGCAGGGTCGCAGTCCACCTTGGTCATGCTCAGGGCGGGTTGTTCGTCGAACCGAGGCGTTCTGGTGTCCACACTCATCTAACCGAGTGATCTGTGTTTAGGACACTGCCTTGACGGGCCCGATGTGTCCGAGGCCCGTCAATGGGCTCCGGCGGGGGGAGGCTCCACTCGGCCGCCCCCCGGCCGGGTGGACTTTCAGGCCCGGCGCCGCGCGACCTCGTACAGCACGATCCCGGCCGCGACACCCGCGTTCAGCGACTCCGCGCCGCCCGGCATCGAGATGCGGACCCGGTAGTCGCAGGTCTCGCCGACCAGGCGGCCGAGGCCCTTGCCCTCGCTGCCGATGACGATGACGACGGGTCCGGCGAGCTCCGCCAGGTCCTCGACGGTGTGCTCGCCGTCGGCGGCCAGGCCGACGACCGTGAGGCCGGCCTTCTGGTAGCCCTCCAGGGCCCGGGTCAGGTTGGTCACCCGGGAGACCGGCGTACGGGCGGCCGTACCGGCCGAGGACTTCCAGGCGCCCGCCGTCATCCCGGCCGCACGCCGCTCGGGCACGACCACGCCGTGGCCGCCGAACGCGGAGACGGAACGGACGATCGCGCCCAGGTTGCGCGGGTCGGTGACACCGTCGAGGGCCACGATCAGCGGGTCCTCGCCGTTGTCGTACGCGGCGGCGGTGAGGTCCTCGGGGTGCGCGTACTCGTACGGCGGGACCTGGAGGACGAGGCCCTGGTGGTTCAGGCCGTTCGTCATCCGGTCCAGCTCGGGGCGCGGGGCCTCCATCAGGTTGATGTTGCCGCGCGCGCCGGCCAGCTGGAGCGCCTCGCGGACCCGCTCGTCGTTGTCGATGTACTGCTGGACGTACAGGGTCGTCGCCGGTACGCCGTCGCGCAGGGCCTCGTAGACCGGGTTGCGGCCGACGACCATCTCGGACGTGCCCTTGACGCCGCCGCGCCGGGGGGCGGGGCGGCGGTTGGCGGCCTGCTTGGCCTTGGCGGTCGCGATGCGGTTCTTCTTGTGCTTCTTGCGGGCCTCGGCGGGCGGCGTCGGGCCCTTGCCTTCGAGGCCACGGCGCCGCTGCCCGCCGCTGCCGACCTGCATGCCCTTCTTGTTGGACGTGCGGCGGTTCCTGCGCTGGCTGTTCCCGGCCATGACCTACCTGTTTCGTTGCTTCTCAGACATGCGTACGTAAGTGAAGTGTGCCGCCCGGAACGCCGGGCGGCACATGGTGGGGACTACTGGCGCGGGCCGAGTGTCCACCGCGGCCCGGTGGGGCTGTCCTCGATGACGAGTCCGGACTGGTTGAGCTGGTCGCGGATGGCGTCGGCGGCGGGCCAGTCCTTGCGCTCGCGGGCCGACTGGCGCTGGTCGAGGACGAGGCGTACGAGCGTGTCGACGACCCCGTGCAGATCGTCGCCGCGGTCGCTCTCGCCCGCCCAGTGCTCGTCGAGCGGGTCGAGGCCGAGGACGCCGAGCATCGCGCGGACCTCGGCGAGCCGGGCGACGGCGGCTTCCTTGTCGTCGGCGGCCAGTGCGGAATTGCCCTGACGGACCGTGGTGTGGACGATCGCGAGCGCCTGCGGGACGCCCAGGTCGTCGTCCATCGCCTCGGCGAAGGCCGGCGGCACCTCGGCGGCGGGCCCGACCGTCTCGCCCGCCTTCTCGGTGACGCGCTGGACGAAGCCCTCGATCCGCGCGAACGCCGACTCGGCCTCGCGCAGGGCCTCCTCGCTGTACTCGATCATCGACCGGTAGTGCGGGGTGCCGAGGTAGTAGCGCAGCACGATCGGGCGCCACGCCTTGACCATCTCGCTGACCAGCACCGAGTTGCCCAGCGACTTCGACATCTTCTCGCCGGACATGGTGACCCAGCCGTTGTGCACCCAGTACTTCGCGAACTCGTCGCCGTACGCCTTGGCCTGGGCGATCTCGTTCTCGTGGTGCGGGAAGATCAGGTCGATGCCGCCGCCGTGGATGTCGAAGGCGGTGCCGAGGTACTTGTGCGCCATGGCGGAGCACTCCAGGTGCCAGCCGGGGCGGCCGCGGCCCCACGGGGTCTCCCAGCTGGGCTCGCCCGGCTTGGTCGCCTTCCACATGGCGAAGTCGCGCTGGTCGCGCTTGCCGGTCTCGCCGTCGCCGGAGGGCTGGCGCAGATCGTCCAGGTCCTGGTTGGAGAGCTCCAGATAGCCGGGGAACGAGCGCACGTCGAAGTACACGTTGCCGTCGGCCGCGTAGGCGTGACCGCGTTCGATCAGGCCCCGCATCATCTCGATCATCTCGGGGACGTGGCCGGTGGCGCGGGGCTCGTAGGTGACCGGGAGGCAGCCGAGCGCGTCGTAGCCGGCGTTGAACGCCCGCTCGTTCTCGTAGCCGATGGCCCACCACGGGCGGCCCTGCTCCGCCGACTTCGCGATGATCTTGTCGTCGATGTCGGTGACGTTCCGGACGAAGGTGACGTCGTAGCCGCGGTACTGGAACCAGCGGCGCATGATGTCGAAGTTCAGCCCGGACCGGATGTGCCCGATGTGCGGGGCGGCCTGGACGGTCGCGCCACAGAGGTAGATCGAGACACAGCCCGCTGTGAGCGGTACGAAGTCACGGATCTGCCGGGCGCTGGTGTCGTACAGGCGAATAGTCACGCCTCAAGGGTAGTGGGCGCGCACCAGTGCCCCGCGACCCCTTGGGGATCGCGGGGACAACTTGTTACAGCGGGTCGCTTCCGCCTGCGTCGGGGGGTCCTCCGAGGGGGTGTTCTCAGACGCGTCCGACGACCTTGCGCGGGGTGATCCGGACGACCACCCGTTCGGCGTCGTCGACGGAGGGGTTGAACTCCGCGAATTTCTTGCCGGTGTACTTCACGGACAGCTCGTCCATGAGCTCGTCGCCGCCCTCGGTGGTCAGGGTGGCGGTGCCGCGGATCTCGGCGTACGTGTACGGGGCGTCGAAGGGCTGCACGACGACGGAGACCCGCGGGTCACGGCGCAGGTTCTGCTCCTTGCGGCGGCCGACCGACGTCGAGACGAGCAGGTCGTCGCCGTCGCGCTTCACCCAGACCGGGGAGACCTGGGGGCTGCCGTCGGGCTGGACGGTGGCGACGGTGACGAAGACGGGGGTGTCGAGAAGCGCCTTGAGTTCTGCGGGGAGTGCGGCGGGCATGGCGTACGTCCTCCAGTGGGTCCGGTGGTGCCTCTACGTACCCCCAACCCCGGCCCGGCGCTCCCGCTTCCCGTTCCCGCCCACCGGAAGGGTCAGCGCGAGCGCGGCACCCGCCAGCGGCACGGCGGCGAGCACCGCCCACCGGACCGGGTCCGGCGCCTGGAGCAGTGCCCCGGTGGCGGCGCTGCCGCCGAGCACGGCGAGCCCGGAGACCGAGGAGAGCGCCCCGGTGGCGAGCCCGAGCCGCCGGTCGTCGACGAGATCCGGTACGAGGCCGCGCGCGGCCGGGACCAGCAGCATCTGGCCGAGGGTGAGCAGCACGACGAGGGTGGCACCGGGCAGCAGTCCGGCGGGGCCGCCGGGGGCGAGCGGCACGGCGGCGAACCCGGCGGCGACGATCCCGAGGCCGGTGACGAGCGCGGTGCGCGGGGCGACGCGGCGGGCGGCCCAGCGGGTCAGGGGCAGTTGGGCGCAGACCACCAGGAGCGAGGAGAGCGCGAACAGCCAGCCGAGCGCGGCCTGCCCGCCGGTGGCCCCCGCCACCTCGGCCGGCAGCGAGAGGTAGAGCTGGTTGTACGCGATCAGGTAGCTGCTGTACGCGAGGCAGAGCAGGAGGAAGGGCCGGTTGCCGAACACCTCGCGTACGGAGCCGCGGGACTCGGCCGTCCGGGTGACCGGAGCCCGGCGGGGCATCAGCCGGGCGTGTCCGGCGAGGACGCCGGTGAAGACCAGCGCACCGGCGAGACAGGCCGCCCGGAATCCGGCGCCGAGCAGCAGGAGCAGCGAACCGAGCAGCGGCCCGATGAAGGCACCCGCCTGTCCGGCCGCGGAGAACACGGCCAGCACCTGGGCGCGCGGGGTTCCGGTGTCCCGCTCGTACCGGACGGACTCGCGGGCGGTCTCGGACTCCACGGCGGGCGAGAACAGCGCGGCGGCGAACCCGATGAGGACCACCGCGCCGATGACGCCCACGGTGGACCCGGCGAAGGCCAGCCACCCGAAGCCGGCGATCCGCAGGGCGCAGCCGACGAGGACGACGGGCCGGGGCCCGTACCGGTCGGTGAGGGCGCCGCCCACGACGAAGAGCCCCTGCTGGCTGAACGTACGCAGCCCGAGCACGAGCCCGACGAGCCATCCGGCCATGCCGAGGCCGGTGCCGAGATGGGTCGCGAGGTAGGGCAGCACGGCGTAGAAGCCGATGTTGAAGGCGAACTGGGTGGCGGTGAGGAGCCGCAGGTAGGGCGTGGTCCTCGTGGCGGCCCCGAGGACGGGTGCGGCGGCGGTCACCGGATCACCCCGCCGGCAGCTTCGACGAGGTGGCCCGAGGCGTCCCCCGGACAACAGAGCTTCCGCAGACCCCCGGAAGGACCCGACCACCCCTGCGCCGCCCCACCGGGGCCCGTACGCACGCGGACGGCGCCACCGGCCCGCAGCCGCCCACGACGCCGGGGCGGGGCCACGCAGGGCCGTCCCCGCAGGGACTGACGTAGATGACCGGCCCAGCACACGTAGCGGGGTGCCACGTCGGTTCCGAGGAGACGGCCCGGAGGGGCCCCGCCCCCGCCCGCCCGCCGGCGCCGGGCGCCCCGTCCCCGTTCAAGCCGTACCTGCCCGGCCCCGGGCCCGCCCCCGTACCGCTGCCGCCGTGAGGACGGCCAGTGCGCCCAGGGCGGCGAGCGCGGCGGCGGGGGCCAGCACGGACCAGGGGGCCCGTTCCGCGTACGGCAGGTTCTCCGAGAGCATCCGGCCCCACTCCGGCGCCGGTGCCTGGGCACCCAGGCCGAGGAAGCCCAGCGAGGCGAGGGCCAGCGCGATCGCCGGGATCCGCAGCACCGCGTGGCGCAGGACCGGGGGCACGACGGCGGGCAGCAGGTGGCGCCGGGCCAGGTGCCACCGCCCGGCGCCCATCGAACGGGCTGCCGCGATGTGCGGTGCGGCGCGCTCCTGCGCGTACAGGGCCGAGGTGTGGGCGGCGAGCGGAGCCCAGGCGACGGCCGCCACGGCGACCGCGGCGCCCAGCGGGCCGGGGCCCGCGATGCCCGCGACGACCAGGCCGCACAGGATCGCCGGCAGCGCGTTCGCGGTCTCGGTGAGCGCCCCGGCCCGTACCGCTCCCAGGACCAGGCCGAGCAGCAGCGTCACGGCGGAGACGGCGATCGCGGTCAGCACCGTACGGGCCGCTCCGTGGCCGAGGCGGGCCAGCACGTCACGGCCGAGGGAGTCCGTGCCGAGGGGATGCGCGGCGGACGGACCGGCGAGGCGGGCCGCGGCGTCGACGTGCGACGGGTCGCGCAGCAGCCCGGCGACGGTCACGGCCACGAAGAGCGCGGCGAGCACCACCGCCCCGGCGGTGAGCAGCCGGCGGGCGGGCAGGACCGGGGGCACCAGGGCCGGGAGGGCCCCGTCGGACAGGGCGGGCCCGAGCAGCGCGCGCCCGGCCAGGCGGGCCGCGACGCCCGCGACGACGCCCAGGAGCAGCAGGAACAGCACGCACGCCTGGAGCACCGGGAGGTCCTGCGCGAGGGCCGCGGCCAGCGCCGTACCGCCGAGCCCCGGCACGGCGTACAGCGTCTCGACGGCGACGGCGCCGCCGGTGAGGCCGACCACGACCAGGCCGAGCTGCGGCAGCAGTCCGGGCAGGGTGCGGCGCAGGGCGTGCCCCGCGACGCGCCGTCCGGGCAGTCCGCTCGCGGCGGCGGCCCGCGCCCACGGTTCGGCGAACGCGGCGGGCAGCGCGTCGTCCAGCAGCCGGCCGAGCAGGGCGCCCGCCGGAACGCCCATGGCGAGCGCGGGCAGCACCGTCTGTCCGGGCGCGCCCCAGCCGAGCGCCGGGAGCCAGCCGAGCTGTACGGCGACGACGGCGGCCAGGACGGCGGCGAGCAGGAACTCCGGCAGCGCGGCGAGGACAGCGGCGCTCACCCCGGCCCGCGCGGTGACGATCCGGCGCCGCGCCCCGCGCCGCAGCGTGGCCGCGCAGAGCGCGGCCGCCAGCAGCAGGGCGACGGCGAGCGAGAGGCCCATCAGGGTCAGTGAGACGCCGAGCGCGGCCGTCACGTCGGGGGCGACGGGCTGTCCGGAGACCCAGGAGGTGCCGAGGTCGCCGTGGAGGAGCCCGCCCAGCCAGTCGCCGAGGACGTGCGCGGCCCCGCCGTCGAGCCCGGTTTCGGCGCGGATCGCGTCGAGGGTCTCGGGGGTCGGCGGCCGGTCGGCGTACCGGGCGTGCAGGATCGTGAGCGCCGGGTCGGTCCGGGTCAGGGCGGGCAGCAGCCCGATGACGGCGAGGACCGCGAGGAGCGTGCCGAGCCGCCCCGCCAGGTGCTTCACCCGGTCACCCGACGCGGGTGTCGGCGGTGATCAGGGTGCGTTCCATCGGGTCGAGCGAGACTCCGTGGACGCGGCTGTCGTCGTACCCCTGGACGAAGCGTTCGTGGAGCAGCGGCACGAGGGCGTCGGTGCCGAGGATGCCGGCCTCGGCGTTCATCTCGGCGCGGTGGCGGGCGTCGGTGCCGGCGAGGCCGGCGGCCTTGTCCACGGCCGCGTCGATCCGCTCGTCGCAGAGCTGGGAGATGTTGAAGCTGCCGTCGCAGGTGAAGTCGGACGCGAGGTAGGAGACCGGGTCCGCGGTGTCCAGGAGGGTGTTGCGGGCCTGGATGAACGCGTCGTACTTGCCGGCCAGCGCGTCGGCCTCCAGCTGGGCGTAGTCGCGTACGACCTGCTTGACGGTGAAGCCGCGCTCGGTGAGCTGCTGCTGGACGACGGTGGCGACCTCGGGCAGCTCCGGCCGGTTGGTGTACGTGGCGAGGACGATCTGCTTCGTCTTCGCGACCTCCGCCCGGCCGGCCGCCTTGGCCCGGTCCGTGGGGGCGGTGCGGCCGGCGGCGGCCCAGGGCACGCCGGGGCCGAGGAGGCCCTTCGCGGTGTCGGCGCGGCCCTCGTAGACGCCCTTGACCAGGGCGGCGGAGTCGATGGCCTCGCGGGCGGCGGCGCGCATCGCCGGATCGGCGAAGACCCCGTGCCGGGTGTTGAGGGAGAGGCCGTTGGTGCGGGCGGAGGGGAATTCGTGGACGAGCCCGTCGCCGAGGAGGGACGCCTGGGAGATGGGTACGTACTCGGCGACGTCGACGGTCTTCGTGCGCAGCGCGTTGGCGCGCGCGGTGCCGTCGGCGACGAACTTCACGTCGACACCGGGCGCCTCGGCCCCGGCGCCCCAGTAGCTGTCGTTGCGCTGGAGCGTCGCGCCGAGCGCGCCGTTCACCTTCGTCAGGGTGAAGGGTCCGGTGGCGTGCCCGGCGGGGTTCACCCTGCCGCCCTTGTACGCGCCCTCGGACAGGATCGTGAGCGAGGGGTTGGCCAGCCGCTGGGGCAGCAGCGGGTCGGGGGTCCGGGTGGATATCCGTACGGTCCCGGCGTCCGGCGTGGTGACGTCGAGGCGGGTGTCGCTGAGGACCCGGGGCTTGGGGGACGCCTTCTCGGCGACGCGCAGCGAGCGCGCGACATCGGCGGACCCGACCTTCCCGCCGTCCTGGAAGGCGGCGTCGCGCAGCGTGAAGGTCCAGGTGCGGTCGTCGTCGCGCTTCCAGGAGGTGGCGAGCGCGGGCTTGGCGTCGCCGTTCTTGTCGAGGGTGGTGAGGCCCTCGATGACGGCGAGGCGGCTGAGGGTGACGGCGTCGTCGCCGTACGGGGACATGGCCTGGGCGGGCGGGAAGGCCATGACGACCCGGAGCCGCTGCCCGTCCGCGGAGCCGCCCGAGCCGTCGGTGGACGAACAGGCGGTGGCGAGCGGTACGAGGAGGGCGGCCGCGGAGAGCGTCAGGGGCAGCGCGGGGCGACGGCGTCGGGGCGAGGGCATGACAGTGACCTTATATGAAAACGATTGTCATCTAGCGGGCGGGGTGGCGGGCACCGGCATCGGCAGTTCGAAGTGCACGATGCCCTGGCCACCACCCGGCAACGCGCGCTCGTCGCACACCTCGTCCGCCAGCGACCGCCAGAACGGCTCGGCGCCGGGCACGGCCGGGTCGGTGTGCAGGTAGACCGCCTCGTACCCGCCAGCCGCCGCGACGAAGCCGCACAGCTCACGCACCAGCCGCCGGGCCAGCCCGCGCCTGCGATGGCCGGGCGCGACGTAGATCCGGCAGAGCTGGGCGGTGGTCCCGGACGGAAAGCGGTCCGCGACCCACTGCGGATTGGGCGGCGCCTGGGGCCCGCGGTCGCGCACCGCGCCGGTGGCGACGATCCCGCCCTCGTACTCGGCGACCAGCAGGGTGCAGCGGTCCGGGCGCAGATAGGCGCTCTCGGGATCGATGATGTCGGCGTGCCAGCGCGGTACGTAACCGGACCGCAGGTCGCGGTAGACGGTGTCGAGCATCACGGCCCGCGCCCCGCCGAGATCGGCGGGGGTGGCGGTGCGCAGTACGTATCCGTCGGTTCCGGCCCGTACCGGCACCACCGTCGTCGTGCTCATCCGTGAGCCCACCGTCCTCGTACGACACATCGCTTGCCGTACCAGCGTACGTGCAAGCGATGTGCAACAAGGCCGTGCCCCCAGAGGTCCCGGCAGGTCAGGGCCGGGTGCGGGTCAGCCGGTGCGGTATACCAGCGCGGTCGCGATCCCGGCGATGCCCTCGCCCCGGCCGGTGAAGCCGAGACCGTCGGAGGTGGCCGCGGAGAGCGAGACGGGCGCCCCCACGGCGGCCGACAGCACCTTCTGCGCCTCGTCCCGCCGCTTGCCGATCTTCGGCCGTACACCGACGACCTGGACGGCGACATTGCCGATCCCGAAGCCCTCGGCCCGCACGATCCGGGCCGCCTCGGTCAGCAGGGTCACCCCGGCGGCGCCCGACCACTCGGGCCGCCCGGTGCCGAAGTGCTGTCCGAGGTCGCCGAGCCCGGCGGCCGAGAAGAGCGCGTTGCACGCGGCGTGCGCGACGACATCGGCGTCCGAGTGCCCGGCGAGCCCGGGCCCCTCGCCCTCCCAGAGCAGCCCCGCGCACCACAGCTCACGGCCCTCCTCGAAGGCGTGGATGTCGGTGCCGATCCCGACCTGCGGGATCACCGGACCGGTGCGTTCCGCGGGAACCGTCGTTTCCTCAGAAGCCATCGTTCGCCCTCCTGCGTGCGAGTACCGCCTCGGCCAGCACCAGGTCCAGCGGCCGGGTCACCTTGAACGCCTCTTCGTGCCCGGGCACGACCACCACGGGCGCCCCGAGCTGCTCCACCATGCCCGCGTCGTCCGTGGCACCCTCACCGCTGACGGCGACGGCCCGGTGCGCCCGCGCGAGCGTGTCGCGGTCGAAGCCCTGCGGGGTCTGCACGGCGCGCAGCCTGGCCCGCACGGGCGTGCCGAGCACCGGCTCCGGATCCCCCGGCGCACCGGGCTCGACCTCCTTGACGGTGTCGGCCAGCGGCAGCGCGGGGACGACGGCGGGCGCCCCGTCCCGTACCGCCTCGATCACCGCGTCCACCGTGTCGACGGGCACCAGCGGGCGCGCCGCGTCGTGGACGAGGACGGCGGAGACGTCCTCGGGCAGCGCGTCGACGCCGAGCCGCACCGACTCCTGTCGGGTGTCGCCGCCGGGCACGACGAGGTAGTCGGTGCGCTCGGGCAGGGCGTGCTCGTCGAGCAGGTTCTTGACCTCGTGGGCGCCGTCCGGCGGCGCGACGACCACGACCAGGGAGACGGAACGGGACGCCGCCATGGCCCGTACCGCGTGGATGAGCATGGGCGTGCCGCCCAGCGCGCGGAGCGCCTTGGGGGCACCGGGCCCGAGCCGTACGCCGCGGCCGGCTGCGGGAATCACGGCGGCCGTGCGGTACGGACGCGATTGATCAGACATCGATTGCACTCCGGGGCTTCGGCATGTTTGTTTCCACGGCGGACGTGGGTATGGCCACAAGCGAGCCGGGCGCCGTGCCCTGACTCGGCGGGGCCCTTTCCGTGACACCCCGTCGAAGTCGGACAAGCCGCACCGGTGCTCGGGATCAGCTGCGCAAGATCGCGAGCAACGTATCGGGGGTATCGCCGATGAAGCCAACGCATCGGTGAGTCGGGACGCAATCCGGACAGGCTGCGCATTGATTCCAGCCACGCCGTGGCTGAATACAGACATGCCGCGGCGCCCGACGACAAACCGTGAATACGGTTGTCAGCGGGCACCGCGGCACATTGATTACGACCGGCGCGAGCCGGTTCAGGACGCGAGAACCTCGTCGAGCAGAGCCTCGGCCTTGTCTTCGTTCGTGTTCTCCGCGAGAGCGAGCTCGCTCACCAGAATCTGGCGAGCCTTGGCGAGCATGCGCTTCTCACCTGCGGAGAGTCCACGCTCGCGCTCACGACGCCACAGGTCGCGAACCACTTCGGCGACCTTGATGACATCGCCGGAGGCGAGCTTCTCGAGATTTGCCTTGTAGCGCCGGGACCAGTTCGTCGGCTCTTCGGCATACGGTGCGCGAAGCACCTCGAAGACCCGGTCCAGCCCCTCCTGCCCGACCACGTCGCGCACACCCACGAACTCCGCATTGTCCGCCGGCACACGAACCGTCAAGTCGCCCTGGGCGACCTTGAGCACCAAGTAGGTCTTGTCCACGCCTTTGATCTGGCGAGTTTCGATAGCCTCGATCAGCGCGGCCCCGTGATGGGGATAGACCACGGTGTCGCCAACCTTGAACGTCATGTGACAGGTACCCCTTCCGTGGCTATCAAGAGTAACACGAGAACTGCTTCTCCTGAATGGCGTTTTCGCAGGTCAGGGCATATCTCGGGGCTTGACAACAGCAACACGCACGTGCTGCGGAAGGCTCACGGGGTGCGGAATTCGCAGGTCGGAGCCGTTGTGCGGGCAGGGCGAAACACACACGTCTCACACATCCGGACCGCCCTCCGAAGGGGTCGAACGTCCCGTTTTGCCTGGTTCCGGATGCTGAAGTTTCCGTACTCCGTTCGGAGATCGATCACCCGTACGGAGGTAAGTGCCGTTGATCAATGGAATTGATCAACGGGTCGGCGTGATCGCTTATGCGCGCGGAATGCGCCCCACTCCATGAATTGATCACCGGCGATATGTGAACGGCATGTGTCGGGCCGTTTCGGCGGCCGGCCGGGCCGCAAACCATTGCCGGGCGGGAGCCTCCGAAGGGCATGACCGCGGGAAGTCCCGGGAGCGGCCGGGAGGACCGGGATCACTCTCAGGGGCGGGTCGGGTGCGGAGCCGGGCGGGCGGCTCGGTAGCCTGAAGCCGCTGACACACCCTTAGGGCGGCTTTACGTCGCTCCCCACCCGTCCGCAGTCCGAACGTTCAAGGAGTTGCCGCCGCCGTGAGCCGCAGCCTTCGACACGGCGCTCTCGCCGCCACAGCCATCGTGTTCTCGATCGCCTCGCTCGCCGCGTGCGCCGCGGGCAATGACGCCGCGACGCTCAAGGTCAGGCCGGACAATGCTGCCACCTCCGTCGGTGACATCAGAATCCAGAACGCGAACATCGTCACCCAGCCCGAGCCCACCGCGACGGGCCCGGCGGTCGTCGTCGCGACGCTGTTCAACAACGGCACGAAGCCGCAGACCCTGGAAGCCGTCACGCTGCCCGGTTCGAGCACCTCGGTGCAGCTGCACGCCGCCAAGGGCGCAGGATCGGTCGTCGTCCCGGCCGGCGGCTCGATGCTGCTGGGCGGCCCCGGCAACGCCTCCGCCGTGATCGAGGGCGGTGGCGAGGCCGCCAAGGCGGGCAATGTGCAGCGGGTCGTCTTCAAGTTCAGCGCGGCCGGCGAGATCCCGCTCGGCGCGGCCGTCGTACCGGCGACGAGCTACTTCACGGGCTTCGGCCCGAGCGCGCTGCCCGAGACGCCGGAGAAGTCGCCGGCGACGAAGCCGACCGGTTCCGCCACCGCCAACACCACCGGGTCGCAGGGCGGTGCCCCCGAGGAGTCGGAGAGCGACACGGTCACCCCGACCGACTCCGCGTCCGCCTCCACGCAGGCCCGCTGACCCCGCACGCGAACAGCGGCCCGCGGGCGGACAGAGCGCCGCGCGGACCCACGCCGAACGGCGGAGGGCGCCCCCTTCCGGGGGCGCCCTCCGCCGTTTCGCACACCTGCCGGTCTACGGCTCGAACTTGTAGCCCAGGCCACGCACCGTCACCAGGAAGCGCGGCGCACCCGGGTCGGGCTCGATCTTGGCGCGCAGGCGCTTGACGTGGACGTCGAGGGTCTTGGTGTCACCCACGTAGTCCGCGCCCCACACCCGGTCGATCAGCTGCATGCGGGTCAGGACCCGGCCCGCGTTGCGCAGCAGCATCTCCAGCAGGTCGAACTCCTTGAGCGGGAGGTCGACCTTGCCGCCGGCGACGGTGACGACGTGGCGGTCCACGTCCATCCGCACCGGGCCCGCCTCCAGGGCGGCCGGGGTGACCTCCTCCGGCTCGCCGCGGCGGCGCAGCACGGCGCGGATCCGGGCGACCAGTTCCCGCGAGGAGAACGGCTTGGTCACGTAGTCGTCGGCTCCTATTTCCAGGCCGACGACCTTGTCGATCTCGCTGTCCTTCGCCGTGACCATGATCACGGGGACATTGGACCGGCTGCGCAGCTGACGGCAGACCTCCGTGCCGGGCAGGCCCGGCAGCATCAGGTCGAGCAGTACGAGGTCGGCGCCGTTGCGCTCGAACTCGTCAAGCCCGTCCGGGCCCGTGGCCGCGATGGCGACCTCGAAGCCTTCCTTGCGGAGCATGTAGGACAGGGCGTCGCTGAAGGATTCCTCATCCTCGACGACGAGCACTCGGGTCACGGAAGGACCTCCGGGGCAGGGAATGGTTCAAGGGTGTCGGGGTGAGCGGGTCCATGGGGGCCGCCCTCGTCGCCGTTGACGACGGGCGGTCCGTCCGAGCTGCGGTCCCGTTCCCGTACGGCGCCCGCTTCGGGCAGCCGCAGGGTGAAGGTGGAGCCCTGGCCCTCCGAGCTCCAGACCGTGACCTCCCCGCCGTGCGAGGCGGCCACGTGTTTCACGATGGCGAGGCCGAGGCCGGTGCCACCGGTGGCCCGTGAGCGGGCCGGGTCGACGCGGTAGAAGCGTTCGAAGACCCGCTCGCGGTCCCTCTCCGAGATGCCGATGCCCTGGTCGGTCACGGCTATCTCGATCTGGTCCCCGCCCGGCACGGACAGCCGCCTGGCGGCGATGCCCACTCGAGTGCGGGCGGGACTGTAGTTGACGGCGTTCTCGACGAGATTGCCGAGCGCCGCGGCGAGCTGGCCGCGGTTGCCCCAGATACGGAGCTCCGCGGTGCCGCCCGCCGCCATGGTGATCTGCTTCGAGCCGGCCTGCTGGCGGCAGCGGTCGATGGCCTCGGCCACCAGCTCGTCCACCCGGACCGGCTCGGCGTCCTCCAGCGGGTCGTCGTTCTGCACCCGCGAGAGGTCGATGATCTCCTGTACGAGGTTGGTCAGCCGGGTCGCCTCTATCTGCATCCGGCCCGCGAAGCGTTCCACCGCCTCGGGGTCGTCCGAGGCGTCCATCACTGCCTCGGAGAGCAGCGAGAGAGCGCCGACCGGGGTCTTGAGCTCATGGCTGACGTTGGCGACGAAGTCGCGCCGTACCGCCTCTATCCGGCGGGCCTCGGTGAGGTCCTCGACCAGCAGGAGCACCAGCCGGGAGCCGAGCGGGGCGACCCGGGCGGAGACCGCGAGGGCCTCGCCACGGCCCGTGCCGCGCCGCGGAAGGTCCAGTTCCACCTGTCGTATCTCACCGTCGCGGCGGGTGTCCCTGGCCATGTTCAGCATCGCCTCGACGGCGAGCCGGCCGCCCCTGACCAGTCCCAGCGCATAGGCGGCGGAGCTGGCCTTGACGACGCTGTCGCTCTCGTCGAGCACCACCGCCGAGGAGCTGAGCACGGACAGGACCGTGTCCACCCCGGGCGGCAGGGGTGCGTTGCTGTCGGGCCGCATGGAGGTTCGCGTCGGCTTCTTCTGGTCGCGCTCGCTCCAGCGGAACGCAAGCATGGCGATCACGCCGGTACACGCACCGCCGATCGCCGCAGCTGCGGCGACTGCCGCGTTCACGTCCATACGTCAAGGTTATGCGGGTACCGGACGACTCTCCCAGCCATCCGGGTGCGTATCCGAACACTCGTCGCCCAGAGTTCACCGAGGAGCAAGGGTTGGTTCACTTGGGCGGCCGGAACCTGTCGCGTACGCCACTCAGGGTGGCAGCGTGGGGTTCGAACCTGGCCCCGGCCTTACACAGAGGACTGGAGAGGGACTTCCATGCGTGACGCGTACCACGAGGAACTCGACTCGATCGGAGAAGGGCTGGTCGAGATGGCCCGGCTCGTCGGGTCGGCGATCGGCCGGGCGACGACGTCCATGCTCGATGCCGATCTCAAGCTCGCGGAGAGCGTGATCGCCGCGGACCAGAAGGTCGACGACCTTCAGCACGACCTGGAAGCGCGGGCCATCGCCCTGCTCGCGCGTCAGCAGCCCGTGGCGACGGATCTGCGCATCGTGGTCACCTCCCTGCGGATGAGCGCCGACCTGGAGCGCTCGGGCGACCTCGCCCAGCACGTCGCCAAGCTGACCCGGCTGCGGTTCCCGCAGTCGGCGGTCCCGCACGACCTGCACGCCACCATCCTGGAGATGGGGCAGCTGGCACAGCGCCTGATGGCCAAGGCCGCCGAGGTGATCATCACCAAGGACGTCGATCTGGCGCTCCAGCTGGAGCAGGACGACGACGAGATGGACCTGCTGCACCGCACGCTGTTCCAGCACCTGATGGACGACCGCTGGAAGCACGGCATCGAGACGGCCGTCGATGTGACGCTGCTCGGCCGCTACTACGAGCGCTTCGCGGACCACGCGGTGTCGGTGGCCAAGCGGGTCGTGTACCTGGTGACGGGCGAGCACGCCGACGAGATCCAGCAGCAGACGACGGTGGAGGGCGCGTAGGCGGAGACGCGTGACCAGGGCGCGTGCGGAGACGCCTGGCGGAGGCGCGTGCCGGCGTGCGTACGGGCGTGCGCACGGGCGTGAGTTCAGGTGTGCGCGGGCGCATCGCGTCGCACAAGTGTTTCTGCGTATGTGCGCTGTTGATGCGCCCGCCGGGGTGGGCATGAAATGGGGTGGGGCGGCACGCCTTGTCCGTACGCCCCGGTCGTACGCGCGTTCTCGCGGCGTGCGGCCCTGTCGTATGCCTTGAGGAGGAACCATGGCCGATTCCCCCACGACCGACCCACAGCAGGAGGCACCCGCCGAGGTGGTGCACCTGACCCTGCTCGGCGCCTGCGGCTGCGGCTCGGGCTGCGGCTGCGGCTGCCAGTCCGGGGCCCCGTGCCAGTGCGGTGGCTGCTGCGGCTGACCGGCTGCCGCGGAATGCCGAAAGCGCCCCGCGCGGAACCTTCCGGCTCCGGGCGGGGCGCCCCCGTGTGCGGCCCGCGCCCTCAGCCCGCCCGTTCGACGGCGGGCCCGGTGCCGTCGGCGGTATCGGCGTCGGCACCGGCCCCGGCCCCGGCCCCGGAAGCAACCGCGGCACCGGAGGCGACCGCGGCACCGCTCTCCGCCACCCGGCTGCCGCCCTCGGGTACCGCCACGTCCTCCCCCGGCAGGTTCCGCATCAGCAGCCAGTAGCCCAGCGCGGCCCCGGTCCCCAGGACGGCGCACGCGCTCCACAGCCACTGGGCCCCGAACCGGTCGATCACCAGGCCCGACATCAGCGGCGCGATCAGCGCGGCCGCCGACCACGACATCGTGTACATGCCCTGGTAGCGGCCCCGGCCCCGGGCGGGCGACAGCCTGACCACCAGGCTGCTCTGGATCGGCGCGTTGACGATCTCGGCGACCGTCCAGACGCAGATGGTCAGCGCGTAGACGGCGACCGACCCGGCGAACGCGGTCAGCCCGAAACCGTACCCCGCCAGCAGCGACGACACGATGAGCAGCCGGCGCGGATCGCGGTGCTGGATGAAACGGGTGACGGGAATCTGGAGCACCACGATCAGCACCCCGTTGACGGCGACGGCGGTACCGAAGTCGGAGCTGGAGAACCCGTCCGCCCCCATGGCCACCGGGAGCCCCACGTACCCCTGCTGGAAGATCAGGGCGATGACGAAGGACAGCCCGACGACGCTCATGAACCGGCCGTCGCGCAGCACCGTGGAGAGCCGGACCTCGTCCGCCCCGTCGTCCACCGCGCGGCCGGACACCACCGGCTTGTCGGGCCGCGACTCGGGCACCTTCATGAAGACGACGACGGCGCAGAACAGCGTCATCGCGGCCTCGCCGAGGAATCCGGCGAGATAGCTGTACTCGGCGACGAAGCCGGCACCGGCCGAGGAGACGGCGAAGCCGAGGTTGATGGCCCAGTAGTTGAGCGAGAAGGCCCGCACCCGGTCCTCGGGCCGGACGATGTCGGCCATCATCGCCTGCACGGCGGGCCGCGACGCGTTGCTGGCCATGCCCACGAAGAAGGCGACCGTGGCGATCGCCACCGGGTGGACCATGAACCCGAGCACCGCCACGGACACGGCCGTCGACGTCTGCGCGATGAGCATGGTGGGCCGCCGCCCGAGCCGGTCGGTCATCACCCCCGCCCCCAGCGAGGAGACGACCCCGCCGAGCCCGTGCAGCGCGACGACCAGACCGGCGTACGAGGCCGAGTAGCCGCGGTCCAGGGTCAGGTAGAGCGCCATGAAGGTGGCGACGAACGCTCCGAGGCGGTTGACCAGCGTGCTGGTCCACAGCCACCAGAACTGCCTGGGGAGCCCGGACACGGATTCGCGTGCGGCCCGTCTGAGACCGGCGACAGACATACGGAATCCCCCCAGGGAAGTACGGAACGGACAGCGCCGGTAAGAGGCCCGACTGCTGTCCGAACGTTACGAATCCTGGATTCCGGTCCGCCACTCAATTGACGCCTGCCGTCAATCGTCGCCGCTCCCGGCCACCGCCGGGCCCGTCCCGTCGCCGCCGGGCCCGCCCGCTGTCCGCCCTGTGACCGGTAGCGCGGAGCTCGTACGGGTTCGATTACGCTCGGACCCATGGCCGACGCACCGTACAAGCTGATCCTCCTCCGCCACGGCGAGAGCGAATGGAACGCGAAGAACCTGTTCACCGGCTGGGTGGACGTCAACCTCACGGAGAAGGGCGAGAAGGAGGCAGTCCGCGGCGGTGAGCTGCTCAAGGACGCCGGTCTGCTCCCCGATGTCCTGCACACCTCCCTCCAGAAGCGCGCCATCCGCACCGCGCAGCTCGCGCTGGAGTCCGCGGACCGCCACTGGATCCCGGTCCACCGTTCCTGGCGGCTGAACGAGCGCCACTACGGCGCCCTGCAGGGCAAGGACAAGGCGCAGACGCTCGCCGAGTTCGGCGAGGAGCAGTTCATGCTCTGGCGCCGCTCCTACGACACCCCGCCGCCCGCCCTTGAGGACGGCACCGAGTTCTCGCAGAGCGACGACCCGCGCTACGCGTCGATCCCGCCGGAGCTGCGCCCGCGCACGGAGTGCCTCAAGGACGTCGTCGACCGCATGCTGCCGTACTGGTACGACGACATCGTGCCGGACCTGCTCGACGGCCGCACCGTCCTGGTCGCCGCCCACGGCAACAGCCTCCGGGCCCTGGTCAAGCACCTCGACGGCATCTCCGACGCCGACATCGCGGGCCTGAACATCCCGACCGGCATCCCGCTCGTCTACGAGCTGGACGCCGACTTCCGCCCCGTGAAGCCGGGCGGCACGTACCTCGACCCGGACGCGGCGAAGGCCGCCATCGAGGCCGTGAAGAACCAGGGCAAGAAGTAGCCCCGACCGGTCGAGCGCCCTGCCTGCGGATTGCCCGCGAGCAGGGGGCTTGTCGCTGCCCTGGGGCCGTATCGGTGACGGCGGCAGGTCTGTCGGGGGACTTTTTCAGGAACCTCCGTCAGAAGTCTCTGTCACGAGCCTCTGTCAGGAGACGAGGATGGCGATGCCGTCCCCGAGCAGTTTCAGCCCGAGGACGAAGAACAGGACGGCCATCACGGCGACATTGTGCTGAGCTGCCCAGTCCTTCCAGTTGCCGAGCGTGGTCTTGGCACGCTGTCCGCCCAGGAGGAAAACTCCGAGCGGGGCCAGCAGGCCGAGGGTGGCGATCACGACGAAGATCGCCAGCGATGCGATCTGCTGCCCGACCGGCAGTCCGGCCGAGCCGATCGCGGCGCCGGCGGCGATGGTCAGTGGGGCGTTCTTGGCGTTGAGCGCGGCCAGGGCCACTCCGAGTCCGAAGACCTTGACCGGCGTGAGGCGGTCGATCGCGCTCATCCATTTCGGCAGCCGGGCCTGCGAGGGGTCCTTGGGGCGCCGGTGCCATTGCCGGGCGCCGAAGAGGACGAGGAACAGGCCCAGCGCGAGCTTGAGGGCGCCCACCCAGGTGGCCGGGTGATTGTGGGCGGAGGCACCTGCGGGGGAAGCGATCGCCAGCATCACCGCGCCCAGCGCCGAGAGTCCCAGGATCCAGCCGACGGTGAACAGGACTCCGTTGAGACGTCCCCGGGGTGTGGCGAGGATGAGGATGACGGCGATGATCGGGAGCGGGCTGACCGCGACGGCGGCCGAGAAACCCAGTACGTCACCGAGAACTTCGCCCATGGTTGCCTCCGTACGGGAGTCAGGGTGGCGAAAGGGGCTGCTAGGAGTGGTGACGCGTACGCACCCGGCATGTCCCGGTTCCATCCTCCTGCGCCTGGCCCGATCTGTCCTCGGGAGCCGGTCGCGTTCCGTGCCGCGTCCGCCCCGGCGTCCCGAAATGCGAGGTGGCGCGTCCCTGGTGAGGATTGATGTGTGAGGGCGATGGTGCCCCATGACTCGGGCGCTTGGTGAGCCTCGCATCGATCCGTGGCAGGAGAATCTCACAATGACTGCGGCAACAGGTGCAGCCCGGACGGCTCACCCCGAGCGGCCGGGCAGGTCGGACGGGGTCTGCAGCGAGTTCACCGTCTTCACCAGGATCAAGCCGGGCGAGGCCGACGCGCTGCGTGAGGATCTCACCTGGCTCGGCGACGCGGCGAATGACGAGAATGTCCACGCGGCGCTGCGACAGATCGGCACGCTGCATGACGCACGGCACGTGATCTTCGACAACGACACCCGGTTCATGTTCGCCAGCGTCTTCGACGGCTCCTGGGACACCTATATCGACGACTTCGCCCAGACGGTGGTCGGGGCCCGCTTCGACAAGGTCTTCTCGCACAGCGAAGGGTTCCCCGGCATCAAAGATCCAGGGGTCAAGGACTGGTTCCTCGCCCACCAGGAACCCGCAGGGGTCTTCGTCAGCGCCTACCCCGATCTGACCGTTCAGCAGATCTACAAGGACCACCGCGTGGACGACGCGTTCCAGGACGTGCTGGACACCGACGAGTTCCGGGCAGCGCTGGACAACCCGGCGAACGCCGAGTTGGTGGCCGCCCCGGCCTTCCAGAAGCTGCTGGCGGAAGCCTCGGCCTAGAACCAGGACACGACCGACTCTCGGAGCCGACCCCACATCCGTGGACCGCGTCGGCGGACGCGGACCGGTCGCTGCCGGGCTTTCCGGGCGGAGACCGATGTGGAGGCACAAGAAATCATGAATGCGACAGGAAGCGGCGGCCCGGCCGACGTGCGCGTCGAGATCGACGATGTCCAGAGCGGAGCACTGCGTCCACGGCCGGTGCCCTACGAGGGAGAGTTCATCTTCCTGCGGGTCGACGACCGTCACGCCGGGCGCGCCCTGCTGCGGCGGCTGCTCCCGGTGACCTCGGGTGGCCTGCCCGGCACCGACCGCAGCCAGGACGCCTGGGTGGCCGTGGCGTTCACCTACCAGGGGCTGCGGGCCCTGGGGGTGCCCCAGGAATCGCTGGACAGCTTTCCGCGGGCGTTCCGCGAGGGCATGGCCGCCCGGGCGGAGCTGATCGGTGACGTGGGCGAGAGTGCGCCGGCCCACTGGGAGACCCCCTTCGGAACGGGCGATGTCCACATCGCGTTGAGTGCCCTCTCCTCGGACACGGCCCGGCTGGCCGGGGAGCTGGAGCGGGCCCGGGCCGCCTACGAGAACGCGCCCGGTGTCCAGGTGATCTGGCAGCAGGAGGTACGTCAGCTCCCGACCGGACGCACCACCTTCGGCTTCCGTGACGGCATCAGCCATCCGAACATCGAGGGCGTCGGACTGCCCGGCTCCAACCCGCAGGAGACGCCCATCAAGGCCGGCGAGTTCATCCTCGGCTACCCCGACGAGACCGGCAATCTGCCGCCCATGCCCAGCCCAGATGTGCTGGGGCGCAACGGGACGTACGTGGCTGTTCGCAAGGTCCACACCGATGTGGCGGCCTGGCGGCGGTACCTGCGCGCCAACAGCTCCGGCGCCGAGGAAGAGGCGCTCCTGGCGGCGAAGATGGTCGGACGCTGGCCCAGCGGGGCGCCGCTGACGCTGGCACCGGAGCACGACGATCCGGAGCTGGCGGCAGATCCGCACCGCGTCAACAACTTCCTGTACCGGGAGAACGACGATCGCGGCTACCGGTGTCCCGCCGGTGCGCACATCCGGCGCACCAACCCCCGCGATTCCACCATCATCGGCGACGCACGGATGCACCGCCTCATCCGTCGCGGCACCACCTACGGGCCGCCGCTGCCCGAGGGCGTACTGGAGGACGACGGCGCCGACCGGGGCCTGGTCGGCGCCTTCATCGGGGCCCACCTTGAACGGCAGTTCGAGTTCATCAAGGCCGAGTGGGTCAACGACGGCAACTTCATCGGCTACCCCGGCGAGAAGGATCCGGTAGCCGGGCATCACGGCGGAACCGGCACCGTCACCATCCCCGAGAAGCCGGTCAGGCGCCGCCTGCGGAACCTGCCCAGCTTCGTGGCCACCCGTGGCGGCGAGTACTGCTTCCTGCCGGGGCTGCGTGCCTTGCGCTGGCTGGCCGAACTGGAGGACTGAGGGCGCTTCCTGCGCGCCGAGGACCCGTCACGGTCTCCGAGGAGAGGTCGAAGCCATGGCAGCACAGTTCGTCCGCTACACGCCCGGTGTCGAAGACGACGATCCGCACTTCGACCGGAACGTGCAGACGGTGATCGAGAAGACCGAGAGCTACATCGCCGAGTCGGTCGAGGCCGGTGGCACCGGACGGGCACTGCGCGACGCCCATGCCAAGGGCTACGGGCTGGTCCGGGGAGAAGTGGAGATCCTGGACGGGCTGCCCCCCGAGTACGCCCAGGGGATCTACGCGACTCCGGGAACCCACGACGCGCTGATCCGCTTCTCCAACGGCTCGCCGCACACCGGAGCCGACGCGCGGCTGGGGGCTGCCACCGGGCTGGCTCTGAAGATCTTCGGCATCCCCGGCCCGACCCTGCTGGAGGACGAACCGGACACGGGCACCTTCGACTACGCCAACATCAACGGACCGGTCTTCTTCTGCAACACGGTCGAGCACTACCTGTTCATCCAGGAACTGTTCCTGAACGCGCCGGCCTATTTCGCCCGGGGCCGACCCGGCGCACATCGTTTCTTCACCGATTTCGTGACTGGAAAGGGGACCCTCGACCAGGACGACTGGGCGTGGGACGAGTTCCTGGCCTTCCTGCGCCTGTCGAAGACTCCTCCGGCGAACCTGCTGCTGTCGAGCTACTGGACGATGGGGGCGGTCCGGCACGGGGACTACATCGCCAAGGTCCGTATCACCCCCGACCCGTCCTCCGCCGCCGCGGTGGTCCGGCGAGACATCGATCCGACCGCTCAGGAGGTCTTCCGGCCGGCCCTGCAGGCCGAACTGCGGGAGCGGCCCTACGTCTTCGACATCCAGGTCCAGCTCTGCACCGACCTGGAGCGCATGCCGGTGGAGGACACCACCGTGGAGTGGCCCGAGCAGCTCTCACCGTCGACCACGGTGGCGACACTGCGGCTGCCGCGGCAGGACATCTCCGGCCCGGAGAACCTGGAGAAGATGGACGCGCTGTCCTTCACGCCCTGGCGGGTCACCGCCGAACACGCGCCCCTGGGCAACATCATGCGGGCCCGCAAGGAGGTCTACCGGAGATCCTCCATCGAGCGCCACAGACTCAACCAACAGCCCCGGACAGAACCCCGCAGTCCCGACGAGGTGCTCGGCCCGCCCTGATGAGCCCCGGCGTCGCGCCCCGGCCTCACCCGCTCTGCCCACCAGAGCCGTCGCAGAGGCCGCCCAGCTCGGCGGCGAGTGCCTCGTCCCGCATGCCCGGCAGGGCGTAGCCCTCGGTCTCGTCCCATGGGACGTCGGTGTCGTCCAGGTGGACGTGCCACTGCGCTCCCCCGACGGCGCGGCGCAACTCGGTGACGGAGTCCAGCACATGGGACGTCACCGGGAGCCACCGGCCGGGGTCGCCGCCCGGCAGTTTCGTGGAGCCGGTGAGGATCTGGTCGTCCCCGTCGTCGCCCGGGTCGTACAGGTACAGGCCCTCCTCGTCGTCGTACGGGAACGTCTCCGCCCGGGCGGAGACGATGCGTTCGACGGTGGCCGACTCGGCGGCGGTCAGCGGCGTGGTCCGGCGGGCGCTGTAGTAGATGGAGACGCTCATGGGCCGAGCGTAGGGCGGGGGTGTGACAACGCGCCGTCCACGTGCTGCCCCAACGCCCGTTCCACGCGCCCCGCGAGGCCGGTCCAGGGGCGGCATTCGACCACCGGCAGGCCGTGCCGGGCCGCCTGGCCGGCGAGCCAGTGCGAGTACGCGGCGCTGACCTCGGCGCGGTGGCGCTGTTCGCCGCTGTCGGGTTCCCTGGCCGTGTAGTTGGCGAGGATCTGTTCCGGGTCCTGTTCGTGCAGGAAGACCGCCCGCACCCGGCGACCGGCCGTCCGGCCCTCGTGGATCGCCTCCGCCGCGGCGGACGGGGTGAGGTAGTCGCCCTCGATCACGGCGGGTACGTCGACGGTCAGGCGGTTGCGGACCACGCCCAGCACCGCGGGTTCAAGGGCCCTGGCGGTGGCGATCTGGAGGTCCAGCACCCGGTCGGCGGAGAGCGGCGCCGTGTCGGGGACGGTCCCGAAGTGGTGGAGCGCGGGATGGTGTTCGGGTGTCGTCATGGCCTCGACGGCGCTGACCACGTCGTCGAACTCGACCACGAATCCCCTCGACCCGCCCGGTTCACCGGCGAGTTGGGCCGCTGCCCGGCTCTTGCCGACGCCCGAGGCTCCACCTATCAGCAATATGTCCCATGATGTCGCTGTCACCGGGCGAACGTATCGCGTGGGGTTCCGTGTCCATCGCCGGCACTGGCGCTACCGTGTCCCGAGCACCGGCCCGCGCGACGGCGGAACCGATCGGACGGGCCGTGCGGAGGACGCAAGGAGAGCGGGGAGAGCAATCATGGGCGAGCCCCTGAAGACCTTCGTCGGCGGTGCCGAGGTCGACGTGCCCAACAGCATTCCGGCCATCCGGGCCACGCTGCCGGAGGAGAGACGCGAGGAGTTCGACCGCGCCATCAACGAGGCGGGGGTGCACGAGATCCAGGCCGTGATGCGGCACTGGATGCTGGAGGCTGTACCCGATCCGGAGGCCGAACAGATCCTGGACCGGCTGGCGCAGGACGAGGCCGAGAGGCGGAGCGTCGCTTGAGCTTCCGCATCTCCTACGCACCGCCCGCCGACGACTCCCTGGCCAAGATGCGCGACGGCGAGACCTTCCGCGCCGAGATGGCGCGGACCCTGGGCCTCGACCCGTACGGGCACGGCTCGTCGGCCGTCAAGAGCGAGCGCGACCGCCGCGAGGCGACCGTGGCCGGGGCGATCGTGCTCTATTACGTCTCCGGGTCCGTCCTGATCGTCACCGTGGTGAGGCTCGTCCCGCTGCCCTGAGCCGGTGCCGACCGAGAGCTCGTCCCGCCGCCCTGAAGCCGTCGGCGGCCCGACTCCTAGGAACCGGCCGGGACTTCGATGATCCGGCCGTCCTTGTCCACGCTGTGGGTGCGCCAGTACTTGTCCCACTTGTCGTCCACGTGCTCGGGGACCTTGCCCTTCGGGTACCGGACGTACCCCTTCGGCGGGTCCTCGTCGTCGGACACGCAGGCCGATCCGGTGCCCCCGATCGTCATGACCGGGTACTCGCCACCGCCGCAGGTCGCGTCCTGCATCGAACAGCCCGTGGCCAGTACCGCCGTGGTGGCGGCTGCCAGGGCGAGCCCCGCTGCGGAACGGCTCGCGCGACGCCCGCGCCTCGCGGACGCCGTCCGGCTGATTCGACTGATCCTGTACATGGTCGCTCCTCGCTGCTGACTGATGCCACCAGCCTGCCCGGAGCGCAAAACACCGATCATGAGTACGAATACTCACGTGCGGGGCGCCCGGTACTCGCGCGCCCCGCATCCGTCCCTGAGGGCTGTCCCGCAATTCCTGGCGGGACAGCCCTTAGGCCAGCTTCGCGGCCTGCGCCTCGATCACCGCGGTCGGCAGCTCGAAGTCCCCGCCGCCACCCATCGCGGCCAGGTTCATCGAGGAGAACGAGGCGAACGAGGCGCCCTGGCGCATGGCCACGAGCTTGAACTCGACCTTCTCCCCGCCCTGCTCCACCTGAACGGTCCAGGCGGCCGCCTCCTCGCCGCCCTTGACCTGCTCCTCGGTGATCTTGCTGACCTTCTGCTTCTCACCGGCCGCGGTGAACTCGAAGCCGCCGGCGCACTCGGTGGCCGCGGTGCGCAGCGAGGCGACCGACTCCTGCGCGCCCTTGCCGTCGTACGAACCGAGGGCCAGCTGCGTCGTCGTGATGTCGAACGCGGCCTTGAACGCCTCCTCGGCGTCCCCGCTGTCCTGCTTCGCCAGGTCGCCCTTCTTCGGCTCACTGACGACCGTGCGCTTGGTGAACGCGCCCGGCTCGCCGACCTGAGCGCCCATCAGCGCATGGGCGAACGGGGCGCAGACCGTCTTCCCGGTCTTGATGTCGGCGACGGCGACCGTGTCCTTGGCCGCGGCCTTGGAGATCTTGTGCCCCTTGACGTCACCCTGGGCCAGCGCGGCCTTCTCCAGCTCGGCGGCGCTCAGCGCCTCGGCCGCGGGCGCGGCGGCAGCGGACTCCTTGCCCTTGGCGTCCGCTCCCTTGTTCCCTTTGTCGGAGGAACCGGAGTCCGAACCGCCGCATGCGGCGGCGAACAGGGCCAGGGACACCGCGGTGGCGGCAACAGCGGTACGGCGTACGGCGGTGGAACGCATGGATCCGGTCCGTCTCTATGAGCAGGGTGTTCGGTTTTGCTCACTGTATGAGCGGAAAATGGTTTGATGATCAATCAAGTCGGGCATGGGATGCGATCGTGACGACGCTGTGATCATCCTGTGAATGCGCCGAATGTGCCGTCCGGTGCTGCGTTACTCCACACTGACGGGACCGGAATCCAGCACATCCGACACCGAGGTGCGATCCCGCATGCAGACTGACGCGACAACCACGGCCGTTCTCGACTCCGTCGGCCTGACGGAGGACCGGATCGCCGTCCGCGCACCGCTCACCGGAGGCACGTTCAACACGGTCTCCCGGGTGACGCTCACGGACGGCAGCGAGCGGGTGGTGAAGATCCCGCCGCCCGCGACCCCCGGAACGCTGATGGGATACGAGCGCGATCTACTGGTCAACGAGGCCACGTTCTACACCTGCGCGGACGGCGCGGCACCGGTCCCCCGCGTCCTGCACAGCGAACTCGACCCGGCCGCGCCGACCGGACCGTACGTGATCATGTCGGCCTGTCCGGGGCAGCCGTGGAACGAGCTCGCCGCCGGCTCGCTGTCGGCCGCGGAGGGGCGCCGGCTCCGCAGCGACCTGGGGCGGATCGTCGCCCGGCTGCACACCGTCACCACCCCGGCCGGTTTCGGCTATCCCTCCCTGGCGGTGGGCCCGTTGGCCCCGTCCTGGCGGCAGGCGTTCACCGCGATGACCGACGCCGTCCTCGCCGACGCGGACACCTACCGGGCCCGGCTGCCGCGCCCGACGGCAGGCATCCGCGCCCTGCTCGCCGCCGCGTCGCCGGTGCTCGACGACGTGACGCGCTCCGCCCTGGTCCACTTCGACCTGTGGCAGGGCAACCTCCTCGTCGACGGCGGGCCCGGTGCGCGGACCATCGGCGGGATCGTCGACGGCGAGCGGATGTTCTGGGGCGACCCGGTCGCCGACTTCGTATCGCTCGCCCTGTTCGGGAACATGGCGCAGGACGAGGACTTCCTCGCCGGGTACGCGGACGGCAGCGGGCGGCCGGTGGCGTTCGACGCGTCGGTCCGGCTGCGGCTCGCGCTCTACCGCTGCTACCTCTACCTGATCATGCTGGTGGAGACCGTCCCGCGCCGCGCGTCCCGGGAGGACCGGGAGTGGGCGTGGACGCATGTCACCCCGCAGCTCGAATCGGCCCTGGCGGACGTGGAGTCGGCGCTGCGCACCGGGGCCTGAGCGCAGCGCCCGCCGCCCCTCGCCCTCAGCCTGCCAGGGCCCGCTGGGCCTCGTACAGATTGGGCGGCCACACCGCCCCCGGCGTGCCGTAGGCCTCCAGCCTGGTGTGCAGGTCGCCGGTGAAGTCGGGGACGTCGATCTGGTCGAACTCCGTCACCTCGCTGATGCCGACCGTCGCGCTGTACGGGGCGAGCCCGTCGATCCGCATCAGGCCCGCCCGGCCGTTGGTGACCCGGATGTTCCAGTGCGTGAAGCGGGCTCCAAAGAGCGGCCCCGCGCTCGCGTCGCCGCCGTGCCGCCCGTTGTTCTCGACCGTGATGTCGGTGCGGACGTTGGCGAACGGCATGCCCCGGTGCGAGTCGAACGTCCCCATCTCCATCAGCCCGCGCGACCAGACGTTCCCGCTGGACAGCCCCTCGACGTTGATGCCGTGCAACTGGGTTCCGGCGGGCGCCGGTACGGTGCGCCGCGCGACGGTGAAGTCCTCGATCAGGTTGTCGTGCGAACCCTCGCGGCAGTAGTACGGATGGTGCGAGCCGCGGCCCTCGACCCGGGTGCGGCGCAGGGTGCAGGCCGAGGCGGCGATCAGGCCGAAGCCGTTGTCGACGTGGCGGACGGTGATGTCGTCGGCCCAGCAGTCGTAGGCGCACTGGAACGCGACCCCGTTGTACCCCTTGTCGAGCAGATGCGGCGACTGCGGGGTCTCGACCACTTCGAGCGTGAGGCCCTCGACGCCGGAGCCGGTGAGCGGGGTGACGAGCGTGGTCAGCCGAGGATCCCACTCGGGCCGCGCGTCGAGCGGGAGCGGGCGCTCCAGCGTGACCCGGCGGCCGTGTACGGAGATGACGCGGACCGGCCATTCGTAGGGGACGTAGGAGGTCAGCTTGGTCTTGTCGTCCCAGTGGTACGCCTCGGGGCCGGGGCCGCCGCCCGCCATGTGCTCCAGGAGTGTGTGGCCGGCGTCGTCGGCGAGCCGGAGCAGTACGAGCCGGCCGCGCCGCAGCCCCGTCGGGTCGTCGACGGTGATCGAGCGGTCGCCCCGGCGGGCGGGGGCGATGGTGGTCAGGGTGCGCCACTCGTCGCGCCGGTTGCCGGTCCAGCCCTCGAAGGGCCAGGACTTCGCCCGGATCGCCTCGGTGAGCGAGGTCCAACGGCCCTGCGGGCAGACCCAGATGAGGCCGCCGGCCCAGGACCAGCTGGATTTGTCGCCGCCGTACCGGCTGCCGTACGCCCCGACCAGTTCGGTGAGGTTCCTGGTCGCGTACAGCTTGGTGCGCCCGCTGCCCGCGCCGCGCACCACCACGTCGCTGTGGCCGATCCGGATGATGTCGTCGATCCGGTACGTGCCCGCGGGTATGAGCACCGTGCCGCCGCCGCGCTCGCCTGCTACGGCGATGGCACGGTTGATCGCGGGGGCGGCGTCGGCGGAGCCGTCCGGCATCGCACCGTGGCGCCGGACGTCGACGACGAAGCCGCGGCCGGGGCGGCGGGGCGGGCGGGAGCCGCCGCGGTGACCGGCCCGGCCGATGAACGGGATCTGCGGGTGGGTGAACGGGGCGGCGGCGAACTCCCGCCAGAGCGGGGTGGCCGCTCGCGGGGCACCGGCCGCGGCCCGCCGGGCGGTGGCGGACGCCGGGCCGCTGCCGGCGGCGGTGGCGCCGACCGCCGCCGCGGCGAGGGCCACGGCGCCTGCCAGCAGCCCGCGCCTGCTGATGTTCCCCTGGTCGTTCTCGGTGAATCCGATCGCCATGAATCCGAGCCGCCTTTCATCCATGTGAACGACGTTCATATCTGCGTCGGCGGCGAGCATGCCACGGCCCCGGGGGACGCCGAAAGAGGCGTGCACCGGGGAATCTCGGGCCGGAACTCCCGGAAGGTGACGGCTAGTTGGTCCAACCGGGAGGTGATGGGCAGGTTGGCCGGACCGGGGGGCGACGGCGGACCGGCCGGACCTGTCGAGCCGTCAGTCGGTCCGGTCGGCCGGGCGCTGGGTCAGATGCGTGAACGCGTCCAGGTTCCGCGTGGACTCGCCGCGCGACACCCGCCACTCGTACTCCTTGCGGATCGCGCTCGCGAAGCCCAGCTCCAGCAGGGTGTTGAAGGAGCCGTCGGCCGCTTCGAGGACCGTGCCGAGCAGCCGGTCCAGCTCCTGCGGGGTGACCACGGAGAGCGGCAGCTTGCCGACGAGATAGATGTCGCCGAGCGGGTCGATCGCGTAACTCACACCGAAGAGGCGGAGGTTGCGCTCCAGCAGCCAGCGGTGGACCGCTGCGTCGTTCTCGTCCGGATGCCGGACGACGAAGGCGTTGAGGGAGAGCGAGTGCCTGCCGACCCGCAGCGAGCAGGTGGTGGACAGCTTGCGCGTACCGGGCAGCTTGACGACGTAATCGCCCGGCCCGGGGCTCTCCCATTCGAGCCCGGCGTCCTTCAGGGTCGCCTCGATGACCCGCGCGGCCCGTGCCGCGGCGGCTTCGGCCGGTGCCGCTCCACCGGGTACGTCATCGGGTACGCCATCGGGTACGTCAGCCATGGTGCGAGCGTACGCGACGGCGGTGTTCGTGCATCGCGGCCGTGTACACGTCGGCCGTCGCCGCCGCCGCGGTGTCCCAGCCGAAGCCCTGGGCGTGTGCGGCGGCCGCCGCACCCATCCGGGCGACCAGCTCCGGCGCGTCGGCGAACCGGGCCAGCGCCTGTGCGTACGCCTGCGGGTCGTGCCCGGGTATCAGGAAGCCGCTGACCCCGTCCCGCACCGCCACCGGCAGGCCGCCCACGGCCGCCGCGACGACGGGGGTGCCCGCCGCCTGCGCCTCTATGGCGACCAGACCGAAGGACTCGCTGTGCGAGGGCATGACCAGCACCGAGGCGGCCCGGAACCAGTCGGCGAGCTGCTCCTGCCCGACCGGCGGCTGGAACCGTACGACGTCGGCGATGCCCAGCCGCGCCGCCAGCTTCTGCAGCCCCTCCGGCTTGGCGAGCCCGCTGCCGCTGGGACCTCCGACGACCGGTACGACCATCCGGGAGCGCAGCGTGGGGTCGCGGTCCAGCAGGACGGCGACCGCCCGCAGCAGCACGTCCGGGGCCTTCAGCGGCTGGATGCGGCCCGCGAAGAGCGGGATCAGGGCGTCCTTCGGCAGCCCGAGGCGCGCCCGCGCCGCGGCCCGCCCGTCGGCGGGGCTGAAGCGGTCCAGGTTGACCCCGGGGTGGACGACGGCGACGGACCCGGGATCGGCCTCGTAGAAGCGGATCAGCTCGTCCGCCTCCCCGGTGGTGTTGGCGATCAGCCGGTCCGCCGCGCTGACGATCTGGGTCTCGCCGATGACGCGGGCCGCCGGCTCGGGGGTGTCGCCCTCCGCGAGGGCCGCGTTCTTGACCTTCGCCATGGTGTGCATGGCGTGGACGAGCGGGACGCCCCAGCGCTGGGCGGCGAGCCAGCCGACGTGGCCGGAGAGCCAGTAGTGGGAGTGGACGAGGTCGTAGTAGCCGGGGCGCTGGCCGGCCCACGCCTGCATCACGCCGTGTGTGAAGGCGCAGAGCTGGGCGGGCAGCTCCTCCTTGGCCAGTCCCTCGTACGGCCCCGCGTCGACGTGCCGGACCAGGACGCCGGGGGCCAGTTCGACCGCCGGGGGCAGCCCGCCGGCGGTGGACCGGGTGAAGATCTCGACCTCGATGTTGATCGCGGCGAGCCGCCTGGCCAGCTCCACGATGTAGACGTTCATGCCGCCCGCGTCCCCGGTGCCCGGCTGGTGCAGCGGGGAGGTGTGCACGGAGAGCATCGCGATGCGTCGGGGTTTGCGGTGGCCGCCGGGGAACGCGGCGGGGAATCTGAGGCGCGGTGCGACCCGGCTGCTGCCGAGCCGGGAGACGTACTGACTCACGTCGTCCGGTCCTCCTCACTCAGGGCATGACGGCTGAGGGACCTGAGCCCCTGCGAACGGCTGCAACAGCGGAATTTCCCCTTTCATTTCCGCTTTACCAAATCATTACGGTGCGGGCGGCGCATTCCGGGACCCCGGGCGCACGCCGGGCCCCGCCGCGAGATCGTTACGCTCACTGTCATGCGCCCCATCGGCACCGCGACCCGCGGGACCACCAACCCGAACCGGCTGCGCCGCATGGACCGCTGGATCGCCGCCACCCACGGCCCGGCCCTGCGCCGCGCCGACCGTCCCGTAGCCGTCGACCTCGGGTACGGCGCCGCGCCCTGGACCGCCGTCGAACTGCTGCGCCGGCTGCGCACGGCCGAGCCCCGCACGGCCGTGGTCGGCATCGAGATCGACCCGGAGCGGGTCGCGGCGGCGAAGCCGTACGAGTGCGAGGGCCTGACCTTTCGGCACGGCGGGTTCGAGATCCCGCTCCCCGGGCGCCCCGACCTGATCCGGGCGGCGAACGTGCTGCGCCAGTACGACGAGGGCGAGGTCGCGGCGGTCTGGCGGCGGCTGTGCGCCCGCCTCGCGCCGGGCGGGCTCCTGGTGGAGGGCACCTGCGACGAGATCGGGCGCCGGCACGTCTGGGTGGCGCTCGGGCCCGAGGGTCCGCGCACGGTCACCTTCGCGACCCGGCTCGCCTCCCTGGACCGCCCCTCCGACCTCGCGGAACGCCTGCCCAAGGCGCTGATCCACCGCAATGTTCCGGGCGAACCGATCCACGCGTTCCTGCGGGACTTCGACCGGGCGTGGGCCGCGGCGGCTCCGTACGCCTCACTGGGCGCCCGGCAGCGCTGGATCACGGCGGTACGGGCACTGTCGGGCGACTGGCCGCTGGCCGACGGGGTACGGCGGTGGCGCCAGGGCGAAGTCACGGTGAAATGGGCGGCCCTCCAGCCCAACCCGTAGCCCGACTCGCGCTGAACAGACGCGGGGCGACCTGCCCGGGGAAGGCGGACGGGAACGCGGGCGGGGCATCGTTCGTCCTGAGAGAGGGAAGCCGGGGAGGCGAGGCCGCCGATCCGTGTGTGCGAACGTCAGGACGACGGCCGTGCGCCCCTGTTGCTTTTCGGTACGGCATGGCACGATCTCGACATCGGCGAAAAGTTACTGACGGTAAATCAGATTCATTCGGGGGGAATCTCGTGAACCGACGTCACTGTGCCTCGGCCGCGATCACTCTGGTCTGCGCGCTGACCGTGCTCATCACGCCGGTCCAGGCCTTCGCCGAGCCCGCACCGCCATCCCCCGCCGACGCGAAGGCCACCGCCTCCAAGGCGCCGAAGAAGAGCCTCGAAGAGGTGCGCAAGGAGATCGACGACCTCTACCGCAAGGCAGGGGCGGCCACCGACGCGTACAACCTCGCCGAGGAGAAGGCCGAGAAGCAGTCCGGCGAGATCGTGAAGCTGGCCCGCTCGATAGTCGTGGGCCAGTCGAAGATCGCCGAGCTCAAGAGCCAGGCGGGCGCCCAGGCCCGCGAGCAGTACCGCACGGGCGGGCTGCCGCCCGGCGCCCAGTTGATGCTCAGCGACGACCCGCAGCTGTTCCTGGACGGGGTGAACCGGGTCCGGGAGGGCCAGCAGGCCGCCCAGGGCGTACTCGGCGAACTGACCAGGACCCAGCAGGACCTGGAGACGTACACCGAGGACGCGAGCACCAACTGGAAGAAGCTCGAAGCCAACCGGGTCAAGCAGGCCAAGGCCAAGAAGAAGATCAACGCGCAGATCGCCGCGGCGAAGAAGCTGGAGTCCCGGTTGAAGAAGGAGGAGCGGGCCCGGCTCCTCAAGATGGAGCAGGAGGCGGAGTACAGGCAGCAGACCGCCTGGCTCAGCTCCGGCGCCCTGAAGGACATCAACCGCGAGGCGAGCGCCCGCGGCAAGAAGGCGGTGGCCTTCGCGACCGAGCAGATCGGCAAGCCGTACGTCTGGGGCGCCGAGGGCCCCAAGTCGTACGACTGCTCGGGCCTCACGTCCCAGGCCTGGCTGGCGGCGGGCCGGCCGATCCCCCGCACCTCGCAGGAACAGTGGCGGCTGCTGCCGCACATCGCGATCAAGGACATGCGCCCCGGCGACCTGATCATCTACCACAGTGACGCCAGTCACGTGGGCATGTACATCGGCGACGGCGCGATCATCCACTCGCCGCGCCCCGGCCGCAACGTCACGCTGGCGGGCGCGGGCTCGATGCAGATACTCGGGGTCGTCCGCCCGGACAAGTAGACGCCGGTCGTGGGGTGCAGTGCGCGCCGGGCGTGTGGGGCGTGCGAGGCGCAGGGGGTGCGCGCGGCGTGCGCAGGGTGCGTGCGTCGTACGTGTCGTGCACGGGGGTACGTGCGGTGCGGGGGGTACGTGCGGTGCGTGCGATGACCGGCGCAGGCTCCCGGGGCAGCCGAGGGTGCCCCCGGAGGCGCTCCGCGCCGCCGCGCGAGCAGCTCCGGACGCCCCGTACCCGCAACGGGCGTGATCCGCGCCACCCGCCGTACACCACCCGCGTGACCTTTGTCATGTCCGATATCAGCCCCCGGGCCGGGCACATCTCGCCGGATCCGTGACCTGACGCGGCTTATGACTGTGCATATGCCGGAGGCCAATCACGGAACGCCATTCCGTTCCACCGCCACGGACCGCTATCGTCCCCGTCTGGCGGATCGTCGATCGTCGGTCCGCCGCGCCCTCGGGGGGAGGGAAGGAAACCCGAACCGATGCCCGTACCCGTACCGCAGCAACGCGCCGAAGCCGCTGCGGAGGCCTCCCACGGCGCCGACCTCACCCTCCTGGTGATCGAGGACGACCCGGCGGGCACCTTCACCGTCCCCGAGCTGCCGGCCGCGGCCGGCACGAGAGTGCGCATCCGCACCGCCCGCAATCTCACCGAGGCGGGCCGGCTCCTCACGGACGACGTCGACTGCATACTGCTGGACCTGGCCCTGCCCACCGGCAGCGAGACCCGCGCCTCCGGAGCCGGGGACGCGGCCGCACCCGACGGGCTCGCCACCCTCCAACACGTCCTGCGGATCGCCCCGGGCCACGCCGTCCTCGCCCTCACGGCGGAGGACGACACCGCACTGGCCGCCGAGGCGGTACGGGTCGGAGCCCAGGACTACCTCTTCCGCGACGAGCTCGACGGCCGGCTGCTCAGCCGCGCCATCCGGTACGCCGTCGAGCGAAAGCGCGCCGACGCGGCCCAGCGCCGGCTCACCGAGTCCACCCTGCGCGCCCAGGAGAACGCCCGCCTCGAACGCGGACTGCTGCCGACGCCGCTGCTCGAAGGCTCCGATCTGCGCTTCGCGGCCCGCTACCGCCCCGGCCGCAGCCGCGCGCTGCTCGGCGGGGACTTCTACGACACGGTCCGTACGCCCGACGGCACCGTCCACGCGATGATCGGCGACGTCTGCGGGCACGGCCCCGACGAGGCGGCGCTCGGCGTGGAACTGCGCATCGCGTGGCGGGCGCTCACCCTGGCCGGGCTCTGCGGCGACGAACTGCTCTCCACCCTCCAGCAGGTCCTGGAGCACGAACGGGAGAGCGAGGAGATCTTCGCGACGCTCTGCACCGTCGACATCGCCCCCGACGGCCGGCGCGCAGGGCTCTGTCTGGCGGGCCACCCCGCCCCGCTGATCGCCCGGCAGGGACGGGCCGCGCACCTGCTCCCGTACGAGGACGGCGGCCCGGCCCTCGGCCTGCTGCCACGCGCCCGGTGGCCGCGCCGGCAGGTGGATCTCGGCGGCACCTGGAGCCTGATGATGTACACGGACGGACTGATCGAGGGGCGCGTCGGCCCGGTCGGCACCCAGCGGCTGGGCCAGGACGGCATGGTCGCGATGATCAACCGGCAGCTGGCGGAGGGGCTGGCCGGCGAGGATCTCCTGGAGGCCGCGGTCGCCCAGGTACGGGAGCTGAACGGCGGCGAACTGACCGACGACGTCGCGGTCCTCCTGCTCGACCGCGACCAGAACGCCGTCCGCCGCCGGCCCCCGGACGGCGAACGGGGCCGGGGAGTCCCCCGGCCCCGCACCGCGTACTCCGCGAAGGCTCAGCGCCCGCCGTTGTAGGGCCCGTACGGCCCGTCGCTGCTGGAGCCGCCGCGCCGGCCGCTGCCGCCGCCCGAGACCGCCCGCAGCGCGGGCCGCACGTCCACCAGGAAGACGATGGACGCGACCACGCCCGCGATCTGCAGGAACAGCACCGACATGTAGAGGCTCAGTACGTTCACGCCGACGGCGAGGCCGAGGATGAGCAGCCAGAAGGACTTCTTCTGCTTGTCCGCGGCCCGGTAGGCGTCCTCGCGGGCCACCGCGGCCATGACCAGCGCGACCACCGCCAGCACCATCATGGCCACGTAGAGCAGCGTGATGAATGTGCTGAATCCTGTGAGCAACATGGTGTGCACCGCCTAATAAATGGATGAGCGCCTCGCGGCCAAGGTACCGGGACAACGCTCCGGGCACCCCGGATGGTGCCCGGCCCCGCCCCGCCGCACGCCTGCCGCAGGCCTGTCACGCGCCTTCCGCGCGCCGACCGGACGCCTGCCGGACGCCTGCCGGCACCACAGCTCCGACATGGGATGCCGTGGCGCCGACAGGCGTCTGTCTCTCCTGCTCCTGCTCCTGCTCCTGCTCCTACTTCTACTTCTACTTCTACTTCTACTTCGTGCTCGGCGGAGTGGTCTTCTTCGCGACGGGCTTGCGCGCGGGCGCCTTCCTGGCGGGCGCGGCCGGGGCCTTGCTCTCCGGCTTGGCGGCCTTGGGCGCGGGCTTCGGCGCCGGTGCGGCCTTCGCCGGACCGGGCTTGGCGGCCGGCGCGGTCCTCGCGGTACCGGTCGGCTTCGACTCCTTGCGCGGCTCCACGACGACGGCGATCTCGACGATCTCCTCAGCCGTCTCGCCCCGCCAGTGCTTCACGGTCTGCTCGCCGCGCTCGGCGACCTTCTCGTACGTCTCCCGGGCCCGCACCGCGTACTCCGCGGCCATGCCCAGGCTCCGCAGCGCCAGGTCCTGCGCGTTCTCGCCCAGCTTCCGCAGATCGCTGTCGAACGACCCGATCACCTCGGTGACCTTGGCCTGCACGGTGGCCTGCGCCTCCTTGGCCTGCGAGGTCACCTTCTCCTGCACGGCCTTGGGGTCGGTGTTGCGTACGGCCTCGATGCGCTCCGGCGCCTCGGTACGCAGTTGCTCGATCAGCGCCGGGACCTTGCGCGCCTGCTCGACGGCCAGGTCGGCCGTACCGGCGGCGAAGTAGAGGGGGGTCGGGTCGGTGAGGGTCTTACGCAGGTCATCGGTGATGGCCATGACTGTGGTCCTCCCGGATCATCAGACTCAGTTTGAGGGTTTCTCAGGCTTTGAAGGCGCGGAGGGTGTTGAGGGCTCGGAGGGTATGGAAGACGCCGAACGCTCCGAACGCGTCGGGGGCTCCGAAGCCGCGTCGGCACCGCCGCCGTCCGCACCGGCAGCGGGCCCTGACTCGTCGCCGGTCTCCGATCCGGCGACGACGCCGGATTCCGGTCCGGGCTCGAACCCGTTCTCCTTGCGGAAGGAGTCGTAGATCTGCAGCAGCACGCTCTTCTGCCGCTCGTTGATGGACGGATCGGCCAGAATCACCGCCCGCGTCTCCAGCTCCTCCCGCTCCCGCTCCCGCTCGTCCAGAATCCCGGCCCTTACGTAAAGGGTCTCGGCGGAGATCCGCAGCGCCTTGGCGACCTGCTGCAGCACCTCGGCGCTCGGCTTGCGCAGCCCGCGCTCGATCTGGCTGAGGTAGGGATTGGACACCCCGGCGGCATCGGCGAGCTGCCGCAGCGACAGCTGCGCGTTGCGCCGCTGCTCGCGCAGGTACTCACCGAGATTGCCGACGTTGAGGGATGCCATACCCCGATGGTGCGCCACCCTTGCTAACTTTTGCAAGCAGGCGCTTGCAAAAGTGCGCCACGCCACTCGCACGGCCGCTTGGTCCCTTGCCGCTCTCACATGGCCTTCGGCGACTTCTACAGACCACCCAGTCGCCTGGTCACGGTGTCGAGTGTCGGCCATGGAGGACCCTGGCGCAGCAGGCGCAGGAATTCCTCTCCGAATCGCCTCCCGTTCGGAAACTGGTCGCCAAGCTCCCAACGCCACGCGGCGACCATCGCGATGACGAGCTGCCTGCACTCGTCCAGCAGCCCCTGGTCAACGCTCGGGTAGTACTCGCAGACCGCCTCGGGAACATGGGCGAGATCGAACTCGACGGGCCCACGGCAGCACGTCTCAAGGTCGATGAACAACGGTCCGTTCTTCGTGCTGAGCACATTGCCCGGATGCGGCTCGCCGTGGAGCAGCTGCTCCACGGCGCCGCGCTCGTCGATCGCCCGTCGCAGGCTCGCCAGCCTGCCGCTGAGGAACACGCGGTCCGCGTCGGCCAGCTCCGGCGAGCGTTCCGGGTCGGCGACGACCTCCTCCGCCTCCGTGATCCGGTCCGTGAACCTGGGGCTCGGCACATCGACCTTGCGCAGGCCGGCGTGCAGCTGCTCCAGTGCCTTGGCGTAGTCGACCGGTGAGGTGTGAGGTGTCACGGGCTCGTAGTAGGTCCACAGCGTCACGGCGAAGCCGTCGCGCGTGTACACACGCGGGTCCGCCCGAGGCTCCAAGGGGCACATCGGGGATCCGACCTCGGTGAGCCGCTGAGCGAGATCGACTTCGAACTGTGCGACCTCCTGCCCCACAAGGGCGACCCTGGCGAAGACGTCGCAGGGCGTCAGCCGCAGTGCCAGCTTGTTCGAGTTGTGGAGAACGATTGCATCGTTGGCTTCCAGGTCGAGCGACGCGGCGACCGAAGTCACAGCCGCGACCGCACGCGAGACGTCGGTCATGTCCACCCTCGAATACTGGCATGGATGAGCGAGGGGCGGTGCTGAGCGAGGGCAATGCTGAGCGAGGGCAATGCTGAGCGAGGGCGGTGCTGACGACCAACGCGGAAAGCCACGCCCGGTGCGAACAGGTCTCCGCCGATGGTCGGCCTCGGTTGACCTTCACCCTGGGGGAAGCCACAGCATCGGTGGGGCCGGGCGATGTGCTCGGCATGAGGAGGAGCGGGCATGGGGTTGCTGACCATCGGGGCGTTCGCGAAGGCGTCCCGGCTGTCGCCGAAGGCGCTGCGTCTCTACGACGAACTCGGCCTGCTGGCCCCCGCCCGTGTCGACCCGACGACCGGCTACCGCTTCTACGCCCCGGAACAACTGGAGCAGGCCCGGCTCGTCGCCTGGCTCCGCCGCCTGGGAATGCCGCTGGCGCGCATCCAGGGCGTCTGCGGGCTGGAGGCCGCCGAGGCGGCCCGGGAGGTCCGCGCGTTCTGGGCCCAGGTCGAGGCCGACACCGCCGCACGGCGGGATCTCGCCTCCTTCCTCATCGGCCATCTGACCTGGAAGGACCCCGCCATGTCCCCGACCGCCAAGCCGCTGGGCATCCGTTACGCCGCTCTGTCCGACAAGGGCCTGGTCCGTGAGAGCAACCAGGACACCGCCTACGCCGGCTCCCGCCTGCTCGCCGTCGCCGACGGCTTCGGCCCTCAGGGAGCCCCCGCCGGCGCGGCCGCCGTCGACGCGCTCAAGCACCTCGAAACAGACGGCGTCCCGGCAGGCGATCTCCTCAACGTCCTCGAAGACGCGATCGACCGGGCCAAGCAAGCCGTGCACGGCGTCGCCGGGACCGTCCCCTCTCCCCAAGAGGCCGGCACGACGCTCACCGCGATGCTCTGGACCGGATCGCAGCTGGCCCTCGTCCACATCGGCGACTCCCGCGCCCACCTCCTGCGCGACGGAGAGCTGTTCCAGATCACGCAGGACCACACCATGGTGCAGTCGATGGTCGACGAAGGACGTCTCAGCCCGGAGGAGGCCGCCTCGCACCCCCAACGGTCGCTGCTGGTACGGGCCCTGGGCCCCGGAGCCGACGGCACCCCCGACGTACGCCTCCACGACGCCCGGCAGGGGGACCGCTACCTGCTCTGCTCCGACGGCCTGTCGGCCGTCGTGCCGAGGGAGGAGATCCACCGGGTGCTCACCGGCGCCGGGGAGCCCGAGCAGGCCGTCCGCGAACTCATCTCCCTCGCCAACGGCTCCGGCGGTCCCGACAACACCAGTTGCGTGGTCGCCGACGTCATCGAGCTCCAGCAGCGGGAACGAGCGGTACGCGCTTCGAGTTGAGCCACGGCGACCGGCACACCGCGAACGGCTCCGCTCGACCGGCCGTCACGATGCGTCCGCGTCCTGGTCGACGAGGGGCATCCCGGATGCCAGGGCGCGGGCGGTGTCGGCGAAGTACTGCTCGTCGGCACCGGGGGCGAGGCCGAGGGGGATGCCCTGGCCGAGACCGACGAACAGTGCCCTGAGCGCCATGGTCAGGCGTTGTGCCTGTTGGGGCGTCACGATGCCTCCGTCGTGCGGCCTTCCGGTGAACAGCGCGATCAGATGGTTCTCCTGTTCCCGGACGGACACGGCGAGCCGGGACCCCAGGTCCGGGTCGTGCAGGGCCATGTCCAGCAGGGTGATCTGGAGGGACAGTCGGGGCAGCGCGTCCGGGGCGTCACAGCTGCGCCGGTAGTACCGGGCGAAGGCGTCCACCGCCGCCAACAGGTCGAGTCCGGCGGGAACCGCCTGCTCGATCTCTTCGTAGTACGGCCGCAGGTGGTCGGCGACCACCGCGACCACCAGGCCGTTCTTGCTCCCGAACAGTGAGTAGATGGCGCCGGTGGTCACATCCGCGCGCGCAGCGATCTCCTCAAGCCTGGCGCGGTACCCGTCCCGGGAGACGACCTCGAACGCAGCGTCCAGCAAGGCGCGGCGGTTGCGCTCCTTGGCCTCCGCTCTCGTCATTCTCATAATCCCATTATTACCGTAATCTTGTTACGGAACCAGTCGGGACGAGTTTCGAGGAGGACGCTCATGGCCCAGGTCGTGGCACCGCGGGTGACCCGTCAGACGGTGGGCGCCGTCGCCGATGGCGCCTTCAAGGTGCTGCTCGGCGCCGCAGGCATCGTGGGCGCCGCCCCGCTCGGCCGGTTACTCGGCACGCCTGCTTGGCTGATGGCCGTCTCAGGCGCGGCCCTGCTGATCGGCGGCGGCATCGAGATCGGGTACACGCGGAGCCGGCCGATGCGCACCTACACGCGGCTCATGATCGCCTACGACAGCGGCTGGGCGCTGGCGGCCCTGGCCGGTTTCCTGATGGCGCGGCAGGGCAGCGGCGCGGGAGGAGAAGTCTGGATCGGCTACCAGACCGCCGCTCCCGTCCTGTTCGCCGCACTGCTGATCGCCGCCGCCCCAGCGCGGACGACCCCGGACACCCGCGCAGAGAACGCTGCCCGATGACAACGGGGTCGACCGTCCGCCGTCCGGACCGAGGGAAAGATCCTTCAGCCTTCGGCCCGGCCCGTGCTCCCGGAAGCACGGCACCTCGGACCGGGGGAGACAGCCGTCTCGCCCGCATCCCGCCCAGACTGAGACACCCCAGGTCAGAGACAGCCGCGACGGAACTGTGTGCGGAGAGCTCCGCGTCCATCTCTGACATACGAGATCACGGATGGCGACGGAGAAACACGACATGACGGACACAGCCTCTCGGTACCTCTATCTCGCCCGGCACGGGGAGGCGTCGGCAGATGAGACGACCCTGACGGAGAACGGCCGGCGTCAGGCCGTTCTGCTCGGTGAACGGCTCCGGAGCACCCCGCTCTCGGCGATCCACCACGGGCCGCTGCCCCGGGCGCAGGAGACGGCCCAGCTGATCGGGGCGCAGCTCGACGGCGTACCGCTGCACCGCTCGGAGACGGCCGGCGACTACGTCCCCCACCTGCCGGCGAAGGAGGAGCTGCCGCCGGATGCGGCCGACTCCCTGCTCGGCTTCCTGGCTCAGGTCCCGGAGGAGGAGCGCGCTCCCGGTCCGGCGCTGGCCCGGAAGGCGCTCGCGGAATTCACCGGCCCGGTCGACGGGGACCGTCCGCGCCATGAACTGGTCGTCACGCACAACTTCCTCATCGGCTGGCTGGTCCGGGCCGCTCTCGACGCGCCCGAATGGCGCTGGCTGGGCCTCAACCACTGCAACGCGGCTCTGACGGTCATCCGTTACGCACCCGGCAGGCCGTCCTCCGTGCTGTTCCACAACGACATGGGACACCTGCCGGCGGAACTGCGCTGGACCGGCTTCCCGCCCGAATTCCAAGCCTGACCCGGCCGCCCCGGCCGCCTGGCCGCCAGGCCGTCGGGGCGTCGGGGCGTAGGGGCACAGGGGCGCAAGGGCGCAAGGGCGCAAGGGCGCAAGGGCTCAAGGGCGCCAGATCGTCGGGGCGTCAGGAATCTTCGGCGGCGGTACCGAGTTGCTTGCTGTTACAGCGGTGACTACGAGGGGACGAGGGAGCGGAAGCCGATGAGCCTTCGTCAGTTCGAGTACGCCCTGGCCGTTGCCGAGGAGGGCTCGGTGACGGCGGCCGCGGAGCTGCTGCACGTCGCTCAGCCATCGGTGTCCCAGCAGATCCGCGGCCTGGAGCGGGAGCTGGGCGTGGAACTGTTCGCCCGCACGCCGACCGGGCTGGTGCCCACCGTGGTCGGCCGCGCGTTCCTCCGGGAGGCCGAGGCCGCGGTGAGCGCGGCACGGCGGGCGAGGGCCACGGCGCGGGCCGGCGCCGAAGAGCTGGTGGGCGAGCTGGTGGTCGCCGTCCAGATGGGCTTCGGTACGCGGCAACTGCCGGGCGCGCTCGGCGCGTTGCGTCGCCGCTTCCCGCGGCTGGAGGTCACCGTCTTCGAGGAGCCGAGCTCGGCCGAGCTGGAGCGGCTGTGCCGCCGGGGCGTACTGGGCCTCGCCCTGATGGCGGCGTGCGAGCGGAGCCCCGCCGACGCCCACCACCTCGGCGACGAGGAGTTCGTCGTGGTGGGCGCCGGACACCGGCAGCCCGCCGCGGACCGGGTCGAGCTGCGCGAACTGGACGGGGAGCCGTGGGTGCGGTTCGACCGCGACAGCGCGCTCGACGGCGTACTGCTGAACGTACTGCGGGAGAACGGTCTGACCCCGGTCACGGCCGCCCGCGCGTCCCAGACGGCGACGGCCGTACGCTGGGCCGCCCACGGGCTTGGGGTGACGCTCGTCCCGGCCTCCGCGGTGCCCCACGGTCACGAGCACCTGGTGCGTCCGGTGCTCCCGGCCGTGTCCCAGCCGGTCATCGCCGTGGTCCGGCCCGGCGCGGGCCCGGCGGAGGCGGCCCTGCTCGACCTTCTGCGCAAGGAGACCTGGTCCGGTTCCGATTTCCCCTCTCCGGCCCCCTGAGGCCCGGACAGGGGCGGGCGCCACCGAATCCCCCCGGAAAATCCCCTCACCCACTTTCCGGAATTTCGTCGACCCCTGATAATTGCGCGGTAATTACGTCACCCTCTCGGGAATTCACCGCCGTCCACGACGAGATTGCTCCCGGTCAGCCAGCCCGCCCGGTCGGACACGAGGAACAGCACCGCGTCCGCGATGTCGTCGGGCCGGCCGTCGCGTCCCAGCGGGGCGGTGGCGTCGGCGCCGGTCTGGCCCGGCGCCGTGTCCAGGCGCGCCCACCGCTCCCGCGTCTCCTCGCCTCCGGGGGTGGCGACCCTGCCGGGAGTCACGGTGTTGACCCGGATCCCGGACGGGGCCAGTTCCAGGGACAGCCCCCGGCTGTACGTCTCCAGCGCCGCCTTCGCCGCCACATAGTGCAGGAACGGCCCCACGGGGGTGAGGACCGCGGCCGAGGAGACATGCACGATCGCCCCCGAACGCCGCTCCCGCATCCCCGGGGCCAGCAGCGAGTCCAGCCGTACCGACGCCAGGTAGTTCAGGTCCAGCGCGTCCTGCCACTCCTCGTCGGGGATGGCCAGGGCGCCTGTGTGGGGCCGCGCCCCGCCCGCGTTGTGGACCAGGATGTCCACCCCGCCGAGCTCCTTCCGCACGGCCGCGGCGACCGTCTCCGCCCCGGCCCGCGTCCGCACGTCGGCCGCCACGAAGGAGGCCCCCTCGGGCACCGTGCTCGCCGCCGACCTGGCAGTCGTGAGCACCTCGGCGCCCGCGTCCAGCAGTTGGCGCACGACGGCCGCTCCGATACCGCGGGAACCACCTGTGACCAGGGCCCGCTTTCCCGCGAATTCCCGTGTTCCCGATCCGTTGCCGATTGTGGGCATGCCACCGGTCCTCTCGATCGCGTAATTGTCCGCCCGGCGGAATGAGGAAAGTGACCGCCTCGCCGAGCTGTTTCACGGTACGTACGGAGAAGAGCGAGAGGCAAAGACGAAATACCAGCGGGCGCCATAGGGAATTCCTATGGGCGTGCCGGGCACGGCGGACGCCGCTTGACCTTGTCACTGTGACAAGGCCTTCACTGCTTGCCGAGGAGGTGGTCTCGATGACGGTCACGGGACAGGACACGGATGTGGCGAGGGCGCTCGGGGCGCTGGAGGACGGTCGTGCGTCCGTGCGGCTGCGGGCCGCCATGGCGGTCGGTACGGCGCCCGACCCTCGTTTCGTCGACAAGCTCGTCGAGCGATGCGCGATCGAGCCCGAGTTCTTCGTCCGCGACATGCTGACCTGGGCGCTCACCCGCCACCCGGTGTCCCTGACGCTCCCTCCGGTGGTCCGCGAGGTCCGCTCGGAGCACGCGCAGGCGCGGAGCCAGGCGCTGCACACGCTGTCGAAGATCGGGGACCGGCGGGCGTGGCCGGCGATCACCCGGGCGCTGCTGACCGACGCCGACGACGAGGTGGCGCGGAGCGCCTGGCGGACCGCGGTCGTACTCGTACCGGAAGGCGAGGAGTCCGCCCTGGCCGTCGTGCTGGCGACACAGCTCGGGCGCGGTGGACGGGAGACGCAGCTGAGTCTCAGCCGGGCGCTGGTCGCGCTCGGCGAGGTGGTCGCACCGGCCCTGCACGCGGCGACGTCGTCCCCCGACCCCGGCGCGCACGCGCACGCGCTCGCCACCCAACGGCTGCTGCGCGACCCGGACACCGGGTTCGGGTTCGCCATCGAGGAGGCGAAGCGCGTCGTGGCCCTCGGCGGGTCCGGCCGGGAGGGACGATGAGGCGTGTTGATCGGTGAGGTGGCGCGACGGTCCGGGGTCAGTGCCCGCATGCTCAGGCATTACGAGTCGCTCGGCCTGGTGCGGCCTTCGGGCCGTACCGGCTCCGGCTACCGGGAGTACTCCGAGGAGGACATCCGGCGGATCTTCCATGTCGAGAGCCTGCGGTCGCTGGGGCTGACGCTCCGTGAGATCGGGCGCGCGCTCGACGACCCCGGCTTCGTGCCCTCGGCGCTCGTCGGTGACCTCATCCGTCAGACACGCGAGCGGATCGCGGCCGAGACCGAACTGCTCACGCGGCTTTGCCGGATCGATGCCGTGGACCCGGACGGCTGGGAGGACGTCCTCCAGGTCGTCGCGCTCCTCCAGGCACTGGCGTCGAAGAGCCCCGACGCGCGCCAGCGCGCGGCCCTCTCCTCGGTCGACGAGGTCCCGGTTCCGGTGGAGGCCCTGGTCGAGGCGGCGTTGAGCGAGACGGAGCCGAACGTCGCCGGAGCCATCCGGTGGGCGCTGGCCCGGTCGGGCGGCGGCCCGGCGCTGCTCGCGAAGGGACTCGGTTCACCGGTGGCCGCGGTGCGGGAACGTGCCGTTCGGTCGCTCGCCGGGATGCCCGGCGACGAGGCCGGCACGCTGCTGCGGGAGGCCCTCACGCACCCCGATTCCGTGGTCCGGGGGTACGCGGCTCTGGCGCTGGGGACACGCGGCGCGGCCGATGTGGTCCCGACGCTCATCGACATGATCGCGGCGGGAAGGAACGACACCGACGCGGCCGACGCGCTGAGCGTGCTGGCGGCGGACGGCACCGCGGCGGCGGACCGGATCGCGACCGGGCTCGTCGACCGCCTCGCCCACGACACCGGCGCCCCCGCACGCGGACGGCTGACCCAGGCGCTGGCGGGCGTCCCGGGACCGACGGTGTCACGCGCCCTCGTGGAGCTGTCGCACGACGAGGACCGTGCCGTCGCGCTGACCGCGACGTACCTGCTCCGGCTGCGCGAGGCGCGGTGACGGACCCCTCCCGCAGGGGGGAGGGATCCGTGCCGGCCGGGCGCCGGACCGGTGCCCGGACACCGTCCGCGGAATCCGGAGCGGCGGTGGCGCGGACGGTCAACGGGGTTGCCCCGGCTGCGGGTTCACCGGGTCGCCGGGCTGCTGCGGAGGAAATGAATGTGGCAAACCGGCCCCACGGGCGCGATGCTGCCCCCATGACCTCCTCATCTGCCGAACCGGCCCCGGGCTCCATTCCCACACCCACCACCAACACCACCAGCACCACCAGTGCATCGGGCCCCGGTGTCTTCGAACTGGGCGGCACCGTCACCGTCCCGCGGCTCGGCTTCGGGGCCATGCAGCTGCCGGGGCGGTGGAGCGGACCGGCCGGCGACACGGCGAAGGCCGTGGCCGTGACGCGGCGCGCCGTCGAGCTGGGGGCGCGGTACATCGACACCGCCGCCTTCTACTTCTCCCCCACCCACCGGGCCAACGACCTGCTCCGCGAGGCCCTTCACCCGTACGCCCCCGACATCACCATCGCCACCAAGGTCGGCCCGCTGCGGGACGAGAACGGCGAGATGTACGCCGAGGCCCGCCCCGATCAGCTGCGCGCGGAGGTGGAGCGGAATCTGGCGGACCTGGGGGTCGACACCCTCGACCTGGTGCATCTGCGGGTCGGCCGGCTGAGCGGCAGCGGCGGCGAGTCGCTCGGTGAACGCTTCGCCGTACTGGCGGCGCTGCGCGAGGAGGGGCTGATCCGGCAGCTGGGCGTCAGCAATGTGACGCGCGGGCAGCTCGCGGAGGCCCGTTCGATCGCACCGGTCGCCGCCGTGCAGAACCGCTTCGGTGTGCTCGACCAGGGCGACGCCGCGCTCGTCGACGAGTGCGCGGACGCCGGTATCGCGTACATGCCGTTCTTCGCGCTCGGCGGCGGGCACACCGACCTCGGCCAGGAGAACCTCCGGAAGGTGGGCGAACGGCACGGCGCGACGGTGCACCAGGTGGCCATCGCGTGGGGCCTGGCGCGCTCGCCCTCGATCGTCCAGATCCCCGGCACCGCCTCGCCCGCCCACCTGGAGGAGAACATGGCCGCCGGACGCCTGGTCCTCGACGAGGACGACATGGCACTGCTCGGGCGTCGCGGCTGAGAACCGCACCGCCCCGACGGCACTCCCGCCGGACCGTGCCGGACTCATGCCTCCCGGCACGGTCCGGCGGGAGAGGCACGTCCGGCGGGAGAAGCACGCCCCGGCCGGACCGCACGGACGGGCGAGGAGGACACGGACCGGCGAGGAGGACACGTTCCGACGGAAGAGGCCGCCGGGAACAGCGGTCCCCAGGCGGTGGCCGTCGAACTCCCGGACGAGGCCCCCGGCGGCACCGGTCGGACCCGGGGCGCCCTGCTCACCGCACGGGCGACGCGATTCCCGGTCCACCGCTTCGGCCTACGATCCCTTCACCAGCTCACTGAGAGAGGCGGACACCGCATGAAGGTCCTGATCGCCGGAGGCGCGGGGTACATCGGCAGCACGGTCGCGTCCGCGTGCGCGGACGCCGGCATCACTCCCGTCGTTCTCGACAACCTGGCCACGGGCAGGCGGGAGTTCACCGAGGGCCGGTCCTTCCACGAAGGCGACATCGCGGACGGTGCCCTGATCGACCGGGTCTTCGCCGAGCATCCGGACATCGCTGCCGTGGTCCACTGCGCGGCGCTGATCGTCGTCCCGGAATCGGTCGCCGACCCGGTCGGCTACTACCGGGCGAACGTGGCCAAGAGCCTGGAGTTCGCGGACCACCTGCTGCGCAACGGCTGCACCCGCATGATCTTCAGCTCCTCCGCCTCCATCTACGCCGCCGGCGCGGACCTGACGGTCGACGAGGACTCCCCGCTCGCCCCGCAGAGCCCGTACGCGCGCACCAAGGCGGTGTGCGAGGCGATGTTCGCCGACATCGCCGCCGGCCGGCCGCTCCGGGTGGTGTCCCTGCGCTACTTCAACCCGGTCGGCGCGGACCCGAAGCTGCGCACCGGGCTGCAGCTGCGGCACCCGAGCCACGCCCTGGGCAAGATGATCCAGGCCCGGGAGGAGGGCGTCCCGTTCCACGTCACCGGGACCGGCTACCCGACGCGCGACGGCTCCGGGATCCGGGACTACGTCCACGTCTGGGACCTGGCCGCCGCACACGTGGCCGCGCTCCGGGCCTTCGACACCCTCCTGCCCGAACGGGGCGCGGAGCCGGGGCCCGGCTCCATGGTCATCAACCTGGGCACCGGCACGGGCACCACCGTGCGCGAACTCCTCGACGCCTTCAACGAGGTGACCGGCACCCCCGTCCCGGCGGTCGACGCGGCGGCGCGGCCGGGCGACGCGGCGGGGGCGTACACCCGGAGCGACCGGGCGGAGCGGCTGCTGGGATGGCGGCCGCGGTACTCACTGGAGGAGGGCATCCGCCACTCCCTGGAATGGGCCTCGGTACGCGAGGACGTACTCCGGGGAACGGCCTGACAGCGAACGGTGACGGCAGGAAGCGGACAGCAGCCCGATCACGGCCCCAGAGCCTCTCGTTAGGATCCCGCCCATGGCTATCGACCCCGGCTACATCTGCTCCCGCTGCGGCGAACACCACGCGGAACTCCCGATGGGGTACTCGACCATGGCACCCGACGTCTGGGACGCGAGTCTGGAGAGCGACCCGGACAGCATGCTCTCCTGCGACCAGTGCATCGTCAGACACGAGCACTACTTCATCAAGGGCCTGATCGAGATACCCGTGTCCGGCAGCGAGGAGCCCTTCTCCTGGGGCGTCTGGGTCTCGCTCAGCCGGGAGAACTTCGCCCGTGCCCTCGACGTGTGGGAGACCCCCGGCCGCGAGTCCGAGCAGCCATACTTCGGCTGGCTGAGCACCGAGCTGGGGCTGTACTCGCCCCGCACGACCAACCTGCGGACCAACGCCCACACCCGTCCGATCGGCCGCCGCCCCAGCATCGAGCTGGAGCACACCGACCACCCCCTCGCCGTGGAACAGCGCACCGGCATCACCCGGGACCGGGTGCGGGAGATCGCCGAAGCGGTGCTGCACGCCGAGGACGACCGGGTCTCCTGAGCTACCACTGCTCCCCGAGCCCCGACCGCAGTTGCGCGAAGGCGAGTTCGGCCGCCTCGACCGCGTCCGCGTACACCTGCCGCGCGCTCTCCCCCGCGTCGATCCGCCGCCAGTTCTCCAGGGCGAGGACGCGCAGTACGGCGACGATCTGGCCCGCCGCCAGCCGGTCCGCCACCCGGTCGCCCAGCGCACGGGCGAGCGCCGCCTCCGAGCGGCTCTGGTAGCCGTACAGGCGGGCCACCAGGGACGGCGTCCCGTACAGCAGCCGCTGGAACGCCAGCACCTGCGGCACATCGCAGAGCCCGGTCACCGGGTCGCCCTGCTCCAGCCCGTCCAGGAAGTTGCGGCGCAGCGCGTCCAGCGGGGATTCGCTCTCCGCCCGGGTGGCGACCACGCGGGCCGACTCGTCCTCGTGGTCGGCGAACCGGTGCAGGACCAGGTCCTCCTTGGCCGGGAAGTACCGGAAGAGCGTCGGCTTCGAGATGTCGGCGGCCGCGGCCACCTCGGCCACCGACACCTTGTCGAAGCCCCGGTCCAGGAACATCGCGATCGCGGCCTCGGAGACCGCCTGGTACGTCAGCCGCTTCTTCCGCTCCCGCAGGCTCATCCGCTCGTTGCCGGGCTTCTCTCCGTCCATGACCACGAAGCGTACGCTCCCGACCTCAACCGGACTTGACCTCGGGAAGCGGCCGCGCCCGCCTTCCGTCCGGCTCGGCCCGCGCCTCCATCAGCGCCTCGATCCCGTCCAGCACCCGCTCCAGCCCGAAGGCGAACTCCTCGTCGGGCCCGCGCGGCGCCCCCAGCACCCCGGAATCCAGCACCCGGGAGAGCGACGGATGGCACACGGGGTCGACGAGCCGGTCCAGGGTTCGGGTGTGCGCGTCCGCCACCTCCTGCGCCGGAATGCCGCGCGCCTCGACGGCGGCCGCGAGATCACCCATCAGCAGCGCCTCGTTCCGTACGAACCCGTTGACGAGCAGGATGACGGAGACCTCGTCGCGCGCGTCCAGACCGGTGCCTTCGAGGGCTCTCAGACCCTGCTCCCACCAGGCGACGGAGTTCGGGCTGGCGGGCGGGCCCGAGACCGGGATGCGGAGCATCCACAGATTGCGGTGGAACACCCGGCGCTGCGCCCACGCCCAGCGGGAGAGCGCCTCCCGCCAGCCGGCGCCGCCGGCCGGCGCGGGCAGCGGGGGCGGTGGGCCCATCGCCGCCTCCTGCATCAGGACGTACAGCTCCCCCTTGGCGGACACGTACCGGTAGAGCGACATCGTCGAGGCCCCCAGGTCCTTGGCGACCCGCCCCATCGACACCCCGCCGAGCCCCTCGGACGCGGCCACCGCCACCGCGGCGTCCACGATGCGGGCCAGACTCAGCCCCGGCTTCGGGCCCTTGACCGGCCGCGCCCGCAGCCCCCAGGCGGCCTCGATGCTGGCCGGCAGGCCCGTACCGCCCGACGAGCCCTTCTCCTCAGTCACCTGAACCCCACCTTCCGGGCGGTGCCCATCGCCGCCCGGCCCACGAGCCCCCGCCCGTGCGACGTCCCGCCCTCGGCTCCCATCCTAGTTTCGTGGATCACTCACGCGGGCGGCTCCGGCTCAGAACACATCCGGGCACCAGGCCCGCCGCCCCGCCCGGAACATCCCCTCCGCCGTCGCGACCGCGCCCGGCGTGAGCTCCTCGATCCGGCCCAGGGCGGCCAGCCGGAGCGGCGATTCGTCGCCCAGGTAGAGGGTGCCCAACTCCCGTACGTCCAGGGCGAGATCGGCGTCGGCCGTGGTGGGGGTGCAGCTCGCGCCGGCGGAGGTGGCCTCCAGGCGGTAGCGGCCGGCGGTCAGGCCCGTGGTGTCGTGGACGTCGAGGGTGAGCGTGCCGGGGACCGCGTAGCTGCGGGCCTCCAGGGCGGGTACGACGTCCAGGAGCCGCACCCACAGCCAGTCCGCCTGGGTGACGATGCGGGCCGCGCGCGGGTCCGGGAGCAGCAGCGGCAGCAGGTCGTCGGGGGCGCGGTGGCCGGAGCGGACCGTGGTGATCCAGTCGATCGAGCAGACGAAGTGCCAGAGCGCGCGCTCGGCGGCCGGGGTGACGGCGATCTGGCTGACCACGGTGGCCCGGTTCAGCGGCTGCTTGGAATCGCCCCAGCTGCCGTCGGCGCGGTAGACGGTCAGGCCCTCCACCTCGCCGGCGGCGTTGCTGTAGACCGCGTAGAAGGGCTCCGTCCAGCCCGCGGAACCCGGCGCACCGGGGCCCGGCCGGACCTCTCCGGTGTTCACGGCCCACCAGTGCGCGTCGCGGTCGATCACGCCGTGCTGCCGGGCGCGCAGCCGTTCGTGGAGGGCCGGGCCCAGCTTGCGTACGTCGGCGCCGCCCACCAGGTCGATCCGGCCGCCGTCCTGCTCCGAGGGGCCCGACCAGCGCGGGTCGAGGCCCGCCCTCGGCACGTCGATCTCCCACTCGGTGGTCCAGGTCGCCGGGCCGAAGCCGTAGCGGCCGTAGATCGGGTACTCGGCGGCGATCAGCGTGGCGACCACCTCGCCGCGTTCCTTCGCCGCCGCCAGGTCCGTGGCCATCATCCGGTTGAGCAGTCCGCGGCGGCGGTGCGTGGGCGACACCGTGACGTTGGAGATCGCGTCGGCGGGCACCGCGGCGCCGCCGACGACCGTGAGTTCCTGGGCGAAGGAGCGGAACGTGGCCACGCACCGCCCGCCGTCGAACGCGCCCTGCGTACGGGAGAGGTCCGTGTGCGGAAGGCGTCGTTCCGCCTCTTCCTCGGTGCCTGTCGGGGGGCGCAGGAAGCCGGTGTGCTTGGCGCGCAGCCAGTCGGGGAATTCGGTGGTGGTGACCGTGCGGATGTCGAGAGCCATGCGCGCCACGCTAGGCACACGGATCACGGGATGTCGCCCGGTTTTCCGCCGCCTTCCGGGGCCCCGCACGGCCTTGCGCGGCCTTCCCCCGTCCGCCGCCGTGGGTCGGGCGGGTCAGAAGGCCGCCCGGACCTCGCCGACCTCGCCGCCGCCGCCCAGCAGCGGGGCGCGCCCGATCCTGGCGACCACCGGGGCGTCGATGCCGAGCAGCCGCAGCGCGCGGGCCAGCACCGGACCGAGCGCCCGCGTCGCACCGTCGTCGACCTTGAAGGCCAGCGCGCGGCCGTCCGCCAGCGCCACCGCCTGTACCGCCTCGGCGCCCATCTTGGAGAGCGTGCCGGGCACCTCCCGCATCAGCCAGGTGTCGGGCCGGCGCGTCCCGGCCACGTACTCGGGGTGGGCCCGCATCGCGTCACCGACCCGGCGCTCCGCCGTCCCCGGCTCGGCCAGCACGAACGTGCGGAAGGCCCGTGCCAGGCCCACCAGGCTGATCGCCATCAGCGGCGCCCCGCACCCGTCCGTGCCGACCGCCGTGACCGGCTCGCCGGCCGCCTCCTCGACGACCCGGTGGACCAGCTGCTGGAGCGGGTGCGCCGGGTCGAGGTAGGACGCCCGGTCCCAGCCGTTCACCGCGCACACCGCGAGCATCGCCGCGTGCTTGCCGGAGCAGTTCATGGTGATCCGCTCCCGGACGTGGCCCGCGGCGAGATACGACTCCGCCTCGACCGGGTCCAGCGGCAGATCGGGCGGGGTCTGCAGATCGGCGGGCGTCAGTCCGTGCTCGGCGAGCATCGTGCGGACGAGTTCGAGGTGGAAGCCCTCGCCGGAGTGGCTCGCGGCGGCCAGGGCCAGTCGCTCCCCGGACAGGTCGAGCCCGGCCCGCAGCACGGCCGCGGCCTGCATCGGCTTGTTGGAGGAGCGCGGGAAGACCGGCGCCGCCGGATCGCCCAGGGACCGTTCCACGCTGCCGTCGGCGGCCAGCACGACCAGCGAGCCCCGGTGGTGGCCCTCCACGAAACCGGACCGTACGACCTCGGCCAGGACGGGGAGAGCGGGGGGTATGACGGATGGTGCGGCGGGGGCGGCGCTGGAGGTCATGGTGGCCTTCCGGGGACGGGCGGAACCCGCCCCCGGAAGGATCGCTTCAGGCGAGCAGGTCGTCTACTTGTGCTTCACCGTCACGGTACCTGCGGGCGATCTCCGCGCTGCAATCGTCGGTGGTGCGTTGCAGCTGGTGACGGCGGCGGGAGACCTGTTGTTCGTAGCGGACCAGGCGCCCCATCGCGGTGTGCAGCTCTTCGTCCGTACGGGCGTCGAGGTCGGAGAGTTCGACCTCGGCGAGCGTCTCGGCGGCCAGCCGGCGGTACTCGTCGCTGCGGGGCGTGGTCAGCGTGACGTGCCGGGCGGAGGAGCGGTGCTGGGACGGGGTGTCGGCGAGGATCTCCGAGAGCCGGTCCACCACCGGTGTCTCCGGGTCCAGCCGGCGGGCCAGCTCGGCCCGCAGGATGTCGATCCGGCCCTGGACGAGCCGCCGCACATAACTGAGGTCGGCCTCGTCGCGCTGCGCATCGCGGCGCAGCGTGCGCAGCTCGGGCAGCCGCAGGGTGCCCAGTTCGGGCTGCGGGCCGGCGGACAGGCTGTCCTCCAGACCGTGGCCGGTTCGCTGCACGGGTGGCCGCATGGTGCTGGTGCTGGTACTGGCGCCGGTTCGCGTGGCCGGTACGGCGCCGGGGGACTGCCCGGTTCCATAGGTACTCATGCTTGTGTCCATCCCCTCGACCGGTGCGTCGGCACACCGCCTCCCGAGCATGGTGCCACTTGGGTGGGGCCTATGTGGATGCTCTGTACCCGTTCAGCCCAAGATAGGTTGGTCTGTATGCGTGCAGTGATACAGAGGGTGGACGGCGCGAGCGTCACGGTGGCCGACGGCGCGGACGGGGCGGGCGGGCCCGAGGTGGTCGGCGAAATCGTCGGCGAGGGGCTGTGCGTGCTGGTGGGAGTCACTCATGGGGACACCCCGGAGAAGGCGGCGCAGCTCGCCCGCAAGCTCTGGTCGCTCCGCGTCCTGGAGGGCGAGAAGTCCTGCTCCGACGTGAATGCACCGCTTCTGGTGATTTCGCAGTTCACTCTCTACGGGGACGCGCGGAAGGGCCGCAGGCCCACCTGGCACGCGGCGGCGCCCGGCGATGTCGCCGAACCGCTGGTCGACGAGGTGGTGAAGCAGCTGCGGGCGCTGGGCGCGCGGGTGGAGACGGGCCGGTTCGGAGCGGACATGCGGGTCTCGCTCACGAACCACGGCCCGTTCACCGTCGTCGTCGAGATCTGAACCGGCCCGGTCCGGACCGCACCGGCCCTACGGCTCGACGACCGTCTCCTGGGCGGCGGCCGTGTCCCCGGCGAGCAGCTCGGCGTCCACCGCGACATTCCGCTTCACCAGGGCCAGCGCGATCGGCCCCAGCTCGTGGTGGCGGGCGGACGTGGTGATGAAGCCCAGCTGGCGCCCCTCGGCGCCGTCCGCGGCGAGCCGCACCGGGGTGCCGTGTCCGGGCAGCAGCACCTCGCTGCCGTCGAGGTGCAGGAAGACCAGCCGACGCGGCGGCTTGCCCAGGTTCTGCACCCGGGCCACGGTCTCCTGGCCCCGGTAGCAGCCCTTCTGGAGGTGGACGGCGGTGCCGATCCAGCCCAGCTCGTGCGGGATGGTGCGGTGGTCGGTCTCGAAGCCGAGGCGCGGGCGGTGCGCCTCCACGCGCAGCGCCTCGTACGCCAGGATGCCGGCGACCGGGCCGTTCGCCGCCGCGTACTCCTCCAGGCCGGCGCGGGGCAGGAACAGGTCCCGGCCGTACGCCGTCTCCCGTACCGTCGCGCCGTCCGGGACCTCCGCGATGGAGCCGGCCGGCAGATACACGACGGCGAAGTCCTCGGTGCGGTCGGCGACTTCGACCCGGTAGAAGAACTTCATGGACTCCAGATAGGCGATCAGGTCGCCCTGGGTGCCGGGTTCGGCGTGCATCCACACGGTCTCGCCGTCGTCGACGAGGTAGAGCGCGTGCTCGATGTGCCCGTTGGCGGTGAGGATCAGGGCCTCGGTGGCCTGGCCCGGGGCGAGTTCGCTGACGTGCTGGGTGATCAGCAGGTGCAGCCAGGCCAGCCGGTCGCTGCCGGTGACCGTGACGACGGCGCGGTGCGAGAGGTCGACGAGACCGGAGCCGTCGGCGAGGGCGCGCTGCTCGCGGAACAGGTCGCCGTAGTGCGCGGCGACGCCTTCGTCGCGGCCTTCGGCGGGGACGGCGCCGGGCAGGGACAGCAAGGGGCTCTTCATGCGACCAGCGTACGACGCGGTGTGAACGGTACGACCGGAGAGGCCGGGCGCTACGGCCGGCCGGCGCCGTTCGCGCCGTTCGCGCCCCCGGCGCCCTCGGCGCCCTTGGCGCTCGCCTCGTCCTCTGCCGCGTTCGCGGGGTCGTCGGCCGCGTTCGCGGGGCTCTCGGCCGCCGCCTTCGCCGTGCACCCGGCACAGCGGCCGAAGATCGCGAAGTGCTTCATGTCCGTCTCGAACCCGAAGTCGTCCCGGAGCTTCGCGGTGAACTCCGCGACGACGGAGACATCGGCCTCGATGACGTCGGTGCAGTCGCGGCAGACCAGGTGGATGTGGTGGTGACGGTCGGCCAGGTGGTACGTGGGTGCCCCGTGCCCCAGATGGGCGTGGCTGACGAGCCCGAGCTCCTCCAGGAGTTCGAGCGTCCGGTAGACGGTGGAGATGTTCACGCCGGACGCGGTCCTGCGCACCTCGCAGAGGATGTCGTCGGGTGTCGCGTGTTCCAGCGCGTCGACGGCTTCCAGGACGAGCTGGCGCTGCGGCGTCAGCCGATAGCCGCGCTGCCGGAGGTCGGTCTTCCAGTCGGTGCTCACCACACGCCCAGTGTAGGACCGGGCGAGCACCCGTCCGCAGCCGTTGCGCGAGACGGTCCGCGAGCCGGCGGGCCCGCGGACTGCCCGGAGAAGGCGATCTACTTGAAGAAGGCGATGCCGTCGTCCGGGAGGTCACCGAGGCTCTTCGCCATCTCCTCGACCTCTTCCGGGGTGACGACCTTCTTCAGGTGCGCCGACATGTACGGGCGCAGCTCCACCTCGGGGGTGGCCTTCTCTCCGACCCACATCAGGTCGCTCTTCACGTAGCCGTACAGACGCTTGCCGCCGGTGTACGGGCCGGAGGCCGCGGTCCGCGCCACCGCGTCGGTGACCAGATCGATCTGCGGCTTCTGATCGGCCAGCTCGCCGTACCAGATCTCGATGACGCCCTGGTCGCGGGCCATGACGACCTCGACCTTGCGGTCCTTGTCGATGCGCCAGTAGCCGGACTCGGACTCCAGCGGCCGGACCTTCTTGCCCTCGGAGTCGAGCACCCAGGTGTGCGAGACGTACTCCAGGAAGTCACGGCCGTCCTGGCTGAAGGAGACCTCCTGGCCGAAGTTGCACTGCTCGGCGCCGGGGAAGTCGGAGACGCCGGCACCCGCCCAGTTGCCGAGGAGGAAGGCCAGCGGGACGAGGTCCGGGTGGAGGTCGGACGGAATCTCGATCATGAGCGGCTCAGACGATCTGTGAGGTGGGACAGGGGAGGTGTCAGCGCTGACCCTGGTACAGCTTCTTCACGGTCAGCCCGGCGAAGGCGAGAACGCCGACGCAGACCAGGACCAGCAGGGCGGAGAAGAATGCCTCAAGCACGGGAACTCCTTGCAACGAGCGTTATGGCAGCAGTACGGGGCCGGCCCCAGCCTAATGGGTTGGGACCGGCCCCGCCGGTCCGGGGTTTGCCGGGGGCCGCCGGGGGACGGGTCAGCCCAGCAGCTGGTTCTGCAGGATCACCGTCTGGTGGAACGGAACGCTCGGGGTGCCCTCCTTGCCCTTGCGGGACTGGACGACGAGGGCGAACGTGTCACCGGCGACCAGGTAGCCCTGGCGCACCTGCGCCTCGCCGTACGGCTTCGCCTCCTCGTACACGTAGGACGAGGTGCCCGCCACCTTGCCGCCGCCGCTCCAGCCCTCGTCGAGAACGGTCTCGGGCGCCCCGGCGAGCGGCACCTCGGATCCGCTCCCGGAGATCGAGTCCATGAAGAACTGGGCGAAGGCCGTCGAATTGAACCGGACGAGATAGATCCGGGTCGATGTGCCGTCCGGCATGGTCCAGCCGCGGGCGGCGACGTGCCGCGGGGCCGAGTCCTTCAGCGTCTGCGCGAGGTCGGACCGCCCGCCCTTCGCGTACTCGGAGAGGTACCGCGCGGTGCTCACCCAGCCGCCGTCGAGCTTCTTGTCCACGACCGCTCCGGCCGGGGCGGGCAGCAGCAGACGCCGCAGGTCCGCGTGGTGGATCTCGGCGACGTTGCCGTCGCTGTACGGCCGGGGCGAGCCCGCCGGGAGCGCGGGCAGGCCGAGCCGGGGGTAGTCCCAGCGGCCGTCGCTCTCGGTGGCCAGACCGGGCACGTCGGTGCGCTCCATCGAGGTGATCCCGAAGGCCGTACCGGCGCCGAGCCCGCCGAGGACCAGGGCGGCGGCGGTCCACCGGGCGACGGCCCGCAGCACCCGCCGCGGCGGATTCGGCGCCTGCGGCGGTACGGGGGTGGCCTCGGCGGGCGCCTCGGGGGCGGGGGCGGGCACGGTCGCGCTCGCGTCGGGTGTCTCTGCCGTCTGCTCGGTCATACGTACTCCCCCGGGGACGCGATGTGGTTGAGCTGGTCCTTCAGGAGTTCGGCGACGGCCTTGCGGTCGAACGGCTTGGTGCCGGAGGCCGAGAGGCTGATGCTCAGCTCGCCGTCGTACGCCAGACAGTTCATCGACCCGATGGCGTCCTTGCTGCCCTTGCGCAGGACGTAGCACCTGGCGTTCCGCTGGTGCCCCTCGATCTTCGGCTCCGTGCGGAAGATGCCGATGGCCTCGAAGAGGCCCGTCCTGAAGGTGTGCAGGTTCCGGACGGCCTTCTTGTCCTTCATCCGCACGATCTGGGTGCTGATCGTCAGGTTGTTGGCGTCCCCGGTGTAGGAACGGGCTGCGATGCCCTCGATACGGAGTTTGTCGATCCGCTTCTCGTAGGCCCGGCGCTCCTTGCCCGCGAGGCCGTGGGCGTTCTGCTTCATGGCGGCGGTCGCCTTCTTGCCGCTCTGCTCGCCGTCGTTGCCCAGCTCCCCGTTGTCGGGGCCGAGCCGGTAGCCGGCCGGGACCGGCAGCAGCAGCTTGCTGAGCGCGGTGGAGGCCCGGCCCCGGGCCACGTCACCGGCCGGGTCCTTGCCCGGCTTGTGCGCGGGCTCCTCCCAGAGGCGGGTCTTGGCGCTGCGGTCGGCGCCGTCCACCGTGTTCCCGGTGCGCACGGCCGCACCCGCGACCGCGGCGACCACCAGCACCACGGGAAGCGCCATGAGGATCATCCGGCGCGGACGGCCCGGGGCAGCGGTCCCGGCGCCGGCGGTCCCGGCGTCGGCGGTCGCGTCCGGAGCGGTCGTCTGCGTGGTCACGTCGTTCACAGGCGCTCCAGCTGTCTCTCGGCCAACGTGCGGATGTCCTTCTTGCTGATCGGTGCCGTGTCGTAGAGGTGGATGTCGGCCGCGATGTCGCCCCGGTACACGGTGGCCCTGGCGTGGTAGGACGGCAGGTAGCCCGGCTTCCGGTCGACCTCGTAGAGGTAGTAGCGGCCGTTGCCGCTGCCCTTGATCGCATCACCGCTGTTGCCCGCGCCGCCGAGCCTGGAATCGGGCATGTACGCGAGCTGGCCCTCGGCGAAGTCCTGGGCCCCCTGGACGGTTCCCGAGCCAAACTGCACGAGGTAGACCTCGGCGGTGCGGTACTGCCCGCGCTTCCAGGCGGCGGCCGCGATCCGGCGCACGTCGTACTCCAGGAAGTACTCGTACATGGAGCCCTCCTCCTTGTACGAGGAGCGGGCGTACATGTCCGGGGTCACATAGCCGCCGCCGAGGCCCGGCACGGAGTCGTCGTCGTCGCTCCAGCCCGCGGGCCGGTCGACGATCAGCTTGCGCAGGTCGCCGTCCGTCCCGACCCGGCGGTCCTGGGACGCGGACAGCGGGTCGGGGCCCTCGCCCGGGGGCAGCGCCTTCGCCGGGTAGGCCAGATCGGGCTGCGACAGGGCGGGCAGCGGTGTCGGGGCACGTCCGGCCTGTACGTCGTAGCCCACGGCGGTGCCGCCCGCGATGCCGAGCACCGCGGCAGCGGCGATGAGCAGCGTCGTACGCCCGCGCGGGCGCTTCGCGACGGGCTGGGCGGCCATCGGCGTGGCGGCCGGTGCGGCGGGTGGTGCGGCGGGCGGTGGCGGCGTGACGGCCGGTGCGGCGTCGGGCTCGGCCACGGTCACGGGCTCGGCCACGGGGTCGGCCTCGGCCGGGCGCTCGGCCTCGGCCAGGTGCTCGACCTCGGGTGCCGGCCCGTCAGAAATGGTGTCTTTCGGTTCCAATTGGGGTCCCCCCACGAGACCAGAAGCGCTGATTCCGTTATCCGCGCATCTACCCGACTGCCACCTCCAGGAGGAGGTTGCCCGCTCGACGATTACAGTTCGGCATATGCCGAAGAAGCTCGTGATCAAGGTGACCGCAGGTGCCGACTCCGCCGAGCGCTGTTCGCAGGCGTTCACGGTGGCCGCGGTCGCCGTCGCCAGCGGGGTCGAGGTCTCGCTCTGGCTGACCGGGGAGTCCTCGTGGTTCGCACTGCCGGGGCGCGCCGCCGAATTCGAACTGCCGCACGCCGCGCCGCTGCCGGATCTGATCGAGTCGATCCAGGCGGGCGGCCGGATCACCCTGTGCACGCAGTGCGCGGCCCGTCGTGACATCACCGAGCAGGACGTCCTGGAGGGCGTACGGATCGCCGGTGCCCAGGTCTTCGTCAGCGAGATCATGGCCGACGGCGTCCAGGCCCTCGTCTACTGACGCGAGAGCGTCGAGCAGCCCTACCGCCGCTTCTTGCCGTCGAGTTCGTCCCACCACTCGTCGGACTTCGGGTCGCCGGACGGATCGTCCCACCAGCGGTCGTCCGGCCCCCGCCGGTTGGCCACCATGGCCGCGACGGGCGGGATCACCATCGCGACGAGGCACATCACTATCGCGGCGGGCATCGACCACAGCCTGACAAAGGCCCAGGCCGATACGAACAGGACGATGCAACCGCCCATCATCAGGAAATAGCCACGCCGGCGTCGGGCGTACATACCTCCAGCGTAGGCCCGCCCCGGCCCCTGGCGTAGGCCCTGTTTCCGCCCGTACAAAGGCTCGAAGGGCCGTACCCCGTTCAGGAAGGCGTCCAACCCCCTGGGGTACGGCCCTTCGGCCGATCCGTGTCGCGGTGCGCGGCGCGCTAGACCGCGATCGCCACCTCGGAGAGGCCGCCGGTCTGTGCCACGACCGTGCGGTCGGCGCTACCGCCGGGGACGAGGGCGCGCAGCGTCCAGGTGCCCTCGGCCGCGTAGAAGCGGAACTGCCCGGTCGCCGAGGTCGGGACCTCGGCGGTGAACTCGCCGGTCGAGTCCAGCAGGCGGACGTAGCCGGTGACGGGCTCGCCGTCGCGGGTCACACTGCCCTGGATGGTGGTCTCACCGGGCTTGATGGTCGAAGCGTCGGGGCCGCCGGCCTTTGCTCCACACATGGTGTTCTGTCCTTCTGGTCGGGGGTCGTGCCGGTCCGGGTCGTGCGGGGTTACTTGCTGGCGCCGAGCTCGATCGGCACGCCCACGAGGGAGCCGTACTCGGTCCACGAACCGTCGTAGTTCTTGACGTTCTCCTGGCCGAGCAGCTCGTGCAGCACGAACCAGGTGAGCGCGGAGCGCTCGCCGATGCGGCAGTACGCGATGGTGTCCTTCGCCAGGTCGACCTGCTCGGCCTCGTAGAGGGCCTTGAGCTCGTCGTCCGACTTGAAGGTGCCGTCGTCGTTGGCGTTCTTCGACCACGGGATGTTGCGGGCGCTCGGCACGTGGCCGGGGCGCTGGGACTGCTCCTGCGGGAGGTGCGCCGGGGCGAGCAGCTTGCCGCTGAACTCGTCGGGCGAACGCACGTCGACCAGGTTCTGGCTGCCGATCGCCTTCACGACGTCGTCGCGGTAGGCGCGGATCGACTCGTCCTGCGGCTGGGCCTTGTACTCGGTGGCCGGGCGGGACGGGATCTGGTCGCCGTCGACCAGGTCGCGGGAGTCGAGCTCCCACTTCTTGCGGCCGCCGTCGAGCAGGCGGACGTCCTGGTGACCGTAGAGCTTGAAGTACCAGAACGCGTAGGACGCGAACCAGTTGTTGTTGCCGCCGTACAGGACGACCGTGGTGTCGTTGCCGATGCCCTTCTCGGACAGCAGCTTCTCGAACCCGGCCTGGTCGATGAAGTCACGGCGGACCGGGTCCTGGAGGTCCTTGGTCCAGTCGATCCGGATCGCGTTCCTGATGTGGTTCTTCTCGTACGCCGAGGTGTCCTCGTCGACCTCGACGAGAGCGACCTTCGGGTCGTCGATGTGGGCCTCGACCCAGTCGGCGTCTACCAGGACGTCACTGCGGCTCATTCTGTTCTCCTCCGGGGCAGTCTGCGGCGAGATGATGCGAGACGGTGCGTGATGCGGATGTACGTCGGCGCGGCCTGCGGCGCCCGTACAGCGGCGATCGGGATGGGCCCTGACTTCGGTCGAAGGGCCGGGGGAACGCGGGGTGCCGAAGGCTCCCGCTCAGACAGTGCGACAGAGCATGGCGGCGACGCGGCACAGGTCCACTGCCCGCCGCTTCGTGAGATCCGCCCGTCCCCGCTGTGGGAGACCGCCAATAGAGCACTGCATGGGACCGATCGTAGGGAGGTGCGGGCGGCCATGTCACCGTCGTGTCGCATTATGAGACACGATCGTCCGCAATGCGGGACACACGTGGGGGTGAGTCGCCCCTCACGCCACTCCAGCATCGCGGGCGGGCACCGGCCATCTACGGACCGGACACAGCCGTCTCAATATGTGGTGCGCTGTTGCAGGGCGCGGTGTGTGGTGGCTGTTGCAGGGCGCGCCGCGTGACACTGGGTACGTGGGCGTTCGTGGGCGTACGTGGGCGTGCGAGGGCGTGCGAGGGCGTACGTGGGCGCCTGGGGCGAACGCAGGAGGTCATGGGCCCCCGACGCGTCAGGGGGCCGGGGTGCGCGGGGTGCCTCAGCCGGCGAGCTGTACGTCCGTGCCGACGACCGAGATCTCCAGGCCGTCCTCGGTGGGCTGGATCTTCTGGAGCTTGAGACCGCTGGGCAGGCCGCCGACCTCGCGGTCGAAGTCGGTCTTCTTGCGCACCAGCCCCTCCAGCCCGGGTATGCCCTTGCCGGGCACCTGGTCCGCGTGCACTCGCAGGGTGTGGCCGTCGACCAGGGTGACGGTGGACAGGACGCTGCGCGAGATCGGGTTGCCGAGGACGTCGACCGTGCCGGTCACCTTCACCTTGTTGTTGCCGCCGTACTCGACGGCGACGTCCTCGCTGGCGGCCTCGGTGAGGTCCTTGTACGAGATGACGGCGGTACCCGTGGCGCGGGCGGCGGTGGCGCTGGAGTAGCCCTCGGACAGCTTCACGTCGTGCAGCGCCGCGTTCATCCTGCTGATCCGGAGCCGGTGGCCGTTGCTGTCGGTCTGGATGCCGGTGATCTCCACGTCGACCTCGTCGAGCTGTTTCCCGGCGACCTGCGTCAGGAACGGGAATCCCTTGATGGAGATGTCCGTCGAACCGACCGTGGCACCGGTGACCTTGACCCGCCCCGCTGCCTCCGACTCGGCGAAGTACACCGCCGCCCGGTCCACGGCGACGAAGATCCCGCCCAGAACCACCACGATGACCAGCAGTATCCGCAGTGCACGCATGCCCGCTCTTTCCCCCACCCTGCAATCCGGCCCGACCCCTGGCGCCCCGCACGTCCACCGAATGTGCACGACGCCCCGAGTGATCGACGAGCGGGCACCCCTCTTCGGTTCCCGGGGCGCCCGCTCAGTGCGCTACGAGATCGCGCGGCCGATCAGATACACGGCGGGCGCCGCGGCAGTGAGCGGCAGCGCCACACCGGCGGTCATGTGGACGAAGCGCGACGGGTAGTCGTAGCTCGCCACCCGCAGCCCGATCAGTGCGCAGCCGCCCGCCGCGAGGCCGAGCAGCGCGCCCTTCGTACCCAGGTCGGTGAGCGTCCCGGCCACGGCGCCGCCGCCCGTCGCGGCGAGCAGCGCCACCACGACCGAGGCCGGTCCGGGCAGCGGCAGCGCGCGGACCAGCACGGCGACCGCGACGGCCACCCCGCCCACGGTCACCGCGTCCGGGACCGCCGCGAGGTGCCCGGCGGCCAGGACCGCGAGCGCCGCCGAGGCGACGGTGGCCATCAGCCCCTGCATCCGCTCGTCGGCGCTCGCGTGGCTGCGCAGTTGGAGGACCACGGTGAGCAGCACCCAGACGCCGAGGGTGCCGAGGATGGCGGCCGGGCCGTTCTCCCGTCCCGCGGCGAGCAGCGCGATGTCGGCGACCAGGCCGCCCGCGAACGCGAGCGCGATGCCCTGCCGGGCCGGCCACATGCCATTGAGCCGGAACCAGCCGGCCGCGGTCACGGCCTGGAGCAGCACCAGCGGCACGACCAGGGCGTACGACCCGATCGCGGCACCGAGGGCGAGCAGCAGCCCGAGCCCGGCGGTGATCGCGGCGGGCTGCATGCCCGGCGCGATGATCGGCGAGCGGCCCTCGGCGCGGGCCCGCTGGGCGTCGGTGATACGGCTGTTGCCCAGGGTGGTGGGGGCGCTGTAGCCGTCCGCGTCGGGCCCGGGGGCGGAGGTGGCAGCGGGTTCGGCCGCCGGGGCCTCGGGCGGCAGCGGGTACCCGCCCGTGGCGCCCTGCGGCGGCAGGTAAGCGGTCTCGGCGGCGGCCGGAACGGGCTGCTGCGCGGGCTGCTCGGGCTGCGCGGGCTGGGCGGAGTGGAGGACCGGCTGGTACTGGGTGTCCCAGGTCTGGCCCTCCCACGTCTGCGCGACGCCGGGGTCCTGCGGATCGTGCGCCACGGGCGCGGCGGGATCCTGCGGATACCCGGCCGGCCACGCCTGCCCGGGGCCCACCTGGGGTGTCTGGGGTGCCTGGTTCGGGTCGTACTGGCCCTGCGCCTGCCCGCCGTACGACTGCTGCGCACCGTGGGACTGGTGGCCGTAGCCCTGGTCGCCGTACGCCTGGTTGCCGTACGACTGACCGCCGTACGCCTGACCGCCGTAGGACTGGTCACCGTAGGACTGCGCCCCGTACGACTGATCGCCGTACGACTGCGGCGGCTGCGGCTGTGCCGGTTGTTGCTGCTGCGGCGGCGGCCGGCCGTTCGACGGGTCGGGTCCGGGGACGTACCCGTAGCCCGGGTCCTGTCCGTACGGATGCTGCTGATCGTTGCTGCTCATGTTCTGCGGTTCACCCTCCTGCGAACGGCGGGAGCACCTCGACCGTGCCGCCCTCGGCAAGGCGTACGGTCTCATGGCCGCGGGTGCCCACGGGGTCACCGTCGATGAGGAACGAGCACCTTTGCAGCACTCGGGTGAGCTCTCCGGGGTGCCGCTCACGCACCGCGTCGAGCGCCTCGGCGAGGGTCGCAGCCGTGTACGGCTCCTCCGCGGTCCCGGCCGCGGCCTTGGCGGCGGCCCAGTAGCGGATGGTTCCCGCAGGCATGGCGCCACTCCTCTCGTCTCTCGTCAGCTGTCCATGATGGGTCACGGCGTCACCGCCCAGTCGGCGATACGGGTGAGCAAGGTCTCGTCCGCGGCGTTCTCCGCGTGTCCCATGCCGCGCTCCAGCCACAGCTCGGCGCCGTCGCCCGCCGCCTCGGCCAGCGACCGCGGGTGGTCCAGCGGGAAGTACGGATCCCGGTCGCCGTGCACGATCAGCAGCGGCGTCGGGCCGAACAGCCCGGCCGCCTCGACCGGCGCGAGCGGCACCGGGTTCCATTCGTCGCGGTCGATCCGGGTGTGCAGGCCGTAGCGGCCGACCAGCCGGCCCAGGGGCCGGGTGACCACCCAGTGCAGCCTGCGCATCGGAGCCGTGCCCCGGTAGTACCAGCGGGCGGGGGCGCTCACGGCCACCACCGCATCCGCGTGCGCCTCCGCACGCGCCCCGGCGCGCCCCTCGCGCTCCGTAAGCTCCACAACGTCACCGGTGCCTGTGTCGCCCGTCGACCGAGCCGCGTGGAGCGCCCCGTGCCGCAGCACCACGGAGCCGCCCATCGAGAACCCGACGGTCACCACCCTGCGGTGTCCGAGCGACCGCGCCCACGCCACCGCCGCCGCCAGATCCAGCACCTCGCGGTCGCCCACCGTCGACCGTCCGCCGGACCCGCCGTGCCCCCGGAACGAGAAGGTGACCACGGCCGCACGCCCGGCGAACACCCCGGCGGCACGCCGCACCGCGGGCCGGTCCACCGAACCGGTGAAACCGTGCGCGAGCACGATCGCAGTACCGTCGAAGGATGATTCCGCAACGGCCCCGGCACCTGCCGTGCACGGCTCGTACACCGCCTCGATCCGCACCCCGTCACCGGTACGCAATGTGGTGCGCAGGGAACCGGGCGTGATCAAGGGAACAGCGGAACCCCGAATTCGCCCCTCGGACACAGAACTCATGTGGGCTATTGTGCTGGGAAGAGGATCCGGGCAGAGCAGCCCCCGGGTCCTTTTGTGCTTTCCAGGCGTTGTTACGGCGACGTTTCCACAAGCTCAGCGGTACCGGGGCGCGGGACCGCACCGTGGGACCAGCACGAATACGTACGAAGAAGTGCCGCATACTCCCCCGGGCCCGGCCCGGGAGTGCCCCTCTCGCAGGGAACGAGGAGGACCGACGTAATGGGCGAGCGAACCGTGCACGATCATCGACCGACGACCCAGGCAGGTGGGCGGCGATGAGTTCACTGCTGCTCCTGACGAATGCCCTTCAACCGTCGACGGAGGTGCTCCCCGCCCTCGGACTCCTGCTCCACAGCGTGCGGGTGGCGCCCGCCGAAGGCCCCGCTCTCGTCGACACCCCCGGTGCCGACGTCATCCTGATCGACGGCCGCCGCGACCTTCCGCAGGTGCGGTCGCTCTGCCAGCTGCTGCGGTCCACCGGACCGGGCTGTCCGCTGATCCTCGTCGTGACCGAGGGCGGCCTCGCGGCCGTCACCGCCGACTGGGGCATCGACGACGTACTCCTGGACACGGCGGGACCGGCGGAGGTGGAGGCCCGGCTGCGGCTGGCCACCGGACGGCAGCAGATCTCCTGTGACGACTCCCCGATGGAGATCCGCAACGGCGACCTCTCGGTCGACGAGGCCACGTACAGCGCGAAGCTGAAGGGGCGGGTCCTGGACCTGACCTTCAAGGAATTCGAACTGCTCAAGTACCTGGCGCAGCACCCGGGTCGGGTCTTCACCCGTGCCCAGCTGCTCCAGGAGGTCTGGGGCTACGACTACTTCGGCGGTACGCGCACGGTCGATGTCCATGTGCGGCGGCTGCGCGCCAAGCTCGGCCCCGAGCACGAGTCGCTGATCGGCACCGTCCGCAATGTCGGCTACCGCTTCGTCGTGCCCGAGAAGGTGGAGCGCGCGGCCGAGGAGGCCAAGGAGCGGGCCGCGGTGAAGGCGGCCGCCGGACCCGTAACCCGTTCGGAGCAGTCGCGGGCTGACGGGACGAAGGAAGAAGCCCCGGTCCGACCTGCCGGACGGTAGGTATATCCGCGTAGACTGCCGCGCGTGGCCAAGGTGACGCGGGACGATGTGGCGAGACTGGCGGGGACGTCGACCGCGGTCGTCAGCTACGTCATCAACAACGGACCGAGGCCGGTCGCCCCGGCCACGCGCGAGCGGGTACTCGCCGCGATCAAGGAGCTGGGCTACCGGCCCGACCGGGTTGCCCAGGCGATGGCGTCGCGGCGGACCGATCTCATAGGGATGATCGTTCCGGACGCCCGGCAGCCGTTCTTCGCGGAGATGGCGCACGCGGTCGAACAGGCCGCCGCCGAACGCGGAAAAATGGTGCTCGTCGGCAACTCCGACTATCGCGACGAGCGCGAGGTCCACTATCTGCGGGCCTTCCTCGGCATGCGGGTCTCCGGTCTGATCCTGGTCAGCCAGGGCCCCAGCGAGCGGGCGGCCGCCGAGATAGAGGCGTGGGACGCGCGGGTCGTGCTGCTGCACGAGCGGCCGGAGGCGATCGAGGACGTCGCGGTCGTCACCGACGATGTCGGCGGTGCCCAGCTCGCCACCCGGCACCTGCTGGAGCACGGCAACGAGTACGTGGCGTGCTTCGGCGGCGTGGAGTCCACCCCGGCGGTCGGTGACCCGGTCGCCGACCACGTCGAGGGCTGGCGCCGGGCGATGCACGAGTCGGGCCGCTCGACGGAGGGCCGGCTCTTCCAGGCCCCGTACAACCGTTACGACGCCTATCAGGTGGCGCTGAAGCTGCTCGCCGGGCCGGACCGGCCGCCGGCCATCTTCTGCTCGACGGACGACCAGGCCATCGGTGTGCTGCGGGCGGCGCGCGAGCTCCGCATCGATGTGCCCGGGGAGCTCGCGGTGGCGGGCTTCGACGACGTGAAGGAAGCCGGGCTGACCGATCCGCCGCTGACGACGGTCTTCTCGGACCGCCCGGCGATGGCACGGGCCGCGGTGGACCTGGTGCTCGACGACTCGTTGCGGGTGTCGGGATCGCGGCGGGAACGGCTGAAGCAGTTCCCGTCGGCGCTCGTGGTGCGGCGCTCGTGCGGCTGCGGGGAGCCGACGGTCAGGTAGCGCGGCCGGTCGGGGAGCCGGCGGCCGGGCAACGGCCGTCGGACAGCGACCGGTCAGGTGGAAACCGGTCGGGCAACGGCCGCCGGACAGTGCCAGTCAGGGCGCCGACGGTCGGGTGGTGGACCGGTGTGCCCAGCCCTGCCGGGGCCAGTCCTTATATCGGGCATACGAGCTTCTGCCGGGCTTCTCAGCGGGGGCTCAGGCTTCTCTCATCTTCGCCGGACACGCTCATATACATGACAGAGAGCCAGCGCCCGAGCGGCGAGTACCCGATGTACCCCTCGTACGGCAACGGCGACGCGGCCTACCCGCCGCCGCCGTCATACCGGCCCGCGGAACCGATCGCGACCGGACCCGGAACCACCGTGTGGCCCGGCGGGAACGCCGCCGACGGGCACGGCGGCGACGGGCACGGCGGCGACGCGGGCAACGGCGGCAACGGACCGGCCTTCCCGCCGCCCACGCCGCCCGAGCCGGCCGCGCCCCGGCACCGGGCCAGGCGGCCGGTCGCCCTGCTGGCGGCCGTGGCGATCGCCGCGGCGATCGTCGGCGGCGGCACCGCCACCGTCGTCGAGCAGCTCACCGGGGGCGGAACGAACAGTGCGGCCTCCGACGTCGTCCCCGGCACCACCGTCTCGCAGAGCGACAAGGGCACCGTCTCCGGTGTCGCCAAGGCCGTCTCGCCGATGATCGTCGAGATCAACGCGACCTCGACCGCGGGCGAGTCCACCGGCTCCGGCGTGGTCATCACCTCCGACGGCGAGATCGTCACCAACAACCACGTCATCTCCGGCGCCTCGTCGGTCAAGGTGACGCTCAGCACCGGCGAGACGTACACCGCCGATGTCGTCGGGACCGACCCCGACAAGGACCTCGCGCTGATCAAGCTCCGGGGCGCGAGCGGGCTGAAGACGGCCACCCTGGGCGACTCCTCGGCCGTCGCGGTCGGCGACCAGGTCGTGGCGATCGGCTCGCCCGAGGGCCTCACCGGCACCGTCACCAGCGGCATCGTCTCCGCCCTCGACCGCGATGTCACCGTCGCCAAGGAGGACGGCAGCGGCCAGGGCCGGGGCGGGCAGGGCGGACAGAGCGGCGGCGAGCAGTGGCCGTTCGAGTTCGGCGGCCGGCAGTTCAACGGCGACACCGGCGAGTCCACCACCACGTACAAGGCCATCCAGACCGACGCCTCGCTCAACCCCGGCAACTCCGGCGGCGCCCTGATCAACATGAACGGCGAGATCATCGGTATCAACTCCGCGATGTACTCGGCGAGTTCGTCCAACGGATCCAGCGGTTCGAGCGCCGGCAGCGTGGGCCTCGGTTTCGCCATCCCGGTCAACACGCTCAAGGCCGACCTCGACACCCTGCGGGCCGGCAACGGCTCCTGAGACTCCTGAACCTCCCGAGGAGACCGACACATGCACCACCCCGACCACACCCCCACCGGCCCGGCCGACCTGGCCCTGCCCCTCGCGCTCGTGAGCGAACAGGCCGCACACGGTACGGACCGCGCCCCGGAGGTCCGTACCGCCACCGCCCGCAAGCGCCGGGCCGCACGACGACGCGCCATGGCCGTGCGAGGCTGAGAGCACGACGTCCCGGAACGCCCGGGACCGCACGGCACGAGAAGAGGACGACGAGCGATGAGCCCCGCCGAAGACGATCCGCAGCGCATCCTGATCGTCGACGACGAGCCCGCCGTGCGCGAGGCCCTGCAGCGCAGCCTCGCGTTCGAGGGCTACGGCACCGAGGTCGCCGTCGACGGCCTCGACGCCCTCGCCAAGGCGGATTCGTACACCCCCGACCTCATCGTCCTCGACATCCAGATGCCCCGGATGGACGGCCTGACCGCCGCCCGCCGGCTCCGCTCCGCGGGCACCACCACCCCGATCCTGATGCTCACCGCCCGCGACACCGTCGGCGACCGGGTCACCGGTCTCGACGCGGGCGCCGACGACTACCTGGTCAAGCCGTTCGAGCTGGACGAGCTGTTCGCCCGCATCCGGGCCCTGCTGCGCCGCAGCTCGTACGCGGCCTCGGCGGGCGGCACGGTCCCCGCCGACGACGAGCTCGCCTTCGCGGACCTGCGGATGAACCTCGCCACCCGCGAGGTCACCCGGGGCGACCGACGCGTCGAGCTGACCCGCACCGAGTTCACCCTGCTGGAGATGTTCCTGGCCCACCCGCGCCAGGTGCTGACCCGCGAACAGATCCTCAAGGCGGTGTGGGGCTTCGACTTCGAACCGAGCTCCAACTCCCTGGACGTGTACGTGATGTACCTGCGCCGCAAGACGGAGGCGGGCGGCGAGCCGCGCCTCGTGCACACGGTGCGGGGTGTCGGCTACGCGCTCCGCTCCGGCGGCGGTGACGGATGACCGGGGCCCTGCGCCGGCTCCGTGCCCTGCCGCTGCGCTCCCGGCTCGCGCTGCTGGTGGCGACGGCGGTCGCGGTCGCTGTGGCGGCGGTCGCGGCGGCCTGCTGGTTCGTGACGAAGGCGCAGCTGGAGAGCCAGCTGGACTCCTCGCTGCGCAATGTCACGGTCAGCAACGACTACATGCAGAAGCTGTTCATCGCCTGCACCCACCCCGACCAGGCGACCGTCCCGCCGATCGGGGGGACGTACACCGTGCAGCTCGTCACCGTGTCCGGGAGCACCTGCACCTCCGCCGAGGCCTCACCGATCGACGTGACGGCCGCCGACATCGCCGTGGCAGCCGGTGTGCGGGACAACGTCCTGCACACGGCCAGCACGAAGAGCGGCGAGCGGATGCGCGTGTACACCTACGCGTACGAGACCCGCAACCCGGCGCCCGGCCTGGTCCCGGGCAGCTTCGCGGTCTCCATCGCCCGCCCGATGAGCGAGATCACCGACCCGCTCTCCACCCTCGCCTGGATGCTCCTGGCCGTCTCCGGCATCGGCGTCATCGGTGCGGGCGCGGCCGGCCTCTGGATCGCCCGCACCGGGCTGCGCCCCGTCGACGAGCTCACCGAGACCGTCGAGCACGTCGCCCGTACCGAGGACCTCACCGTCCGGATCCCGGTCGAGGGCGAGGACGAGATCGCCCGGCTGTCCCGCTCCTTCAACTCGATGACCGCGTCCCTGGCCAGCTCCCGCGACCGTCAGGCCCAGCTGATCGCGGACGCGGGCCACGAGCTGCGCACCCCGCTGACCTCCCTGCGCACCAACGTCGAGCTCCTCGCCCGCAGCGACGACACCGGCCGGGCCATCCCGCCCGACGACCGCAAGGCCCTGATGAAGTCGGTCAAGGCCCAGATGACCGAGCTGGCCTCGCTCATCGGCGACCTCCAGGAACTGGCCCGGCCCGACGCCCCCGCCCCCGGCCCGCTCCAGGTCGTCGCGCTGCACGACATCGCGGACACCGCCCTGGAACGCGCCCGGCTGCGCGGCCCCGAGCTGACCATCAGGGCCGACCTGACCCCTTGGTACGTACGGGCCGAGCCCGCCGCGCTGGAACGGGCGGTGGTCAACGTCCTGGACAACGCGGTCAAGTTCAGCCCGGACCGGGGCACGATCGAGATCGCCCTGCGCGACGGCGAACTGACCGTCCGGGACCAGGGCCCCGGCATCCCCGCCGACGAACTCCCCCACGTCTTCGAACGCTTCTGGCGCTCCCCGTCCGCCCGCCAGCTCCCCGGCTCGGGCCTGGGCCTGTCGATCGTCGCCCGCACGGTCCAGCAGTCGGGCGGCGAGATCACCCTCAGCCCGGCGACGGACGGCCCGGGCACCATCGCCTCGATCCGCCTGCCGGGGGCATCACAGCCGCCGCCGGGGCTGTGAGCGCGGGTGGTCCGGGTACCGCGCGGAGTCAGAGACGGCGCCGGAACTCGGCAGCGAACTGCGGAGCGCCTCCCGCGTCCAGCCTGTCCAGCAGCCCGTGCAGGTCGCGGGGTTCCCTCCGGACCAAGGTGTCCAGGACGACGCGCTGCACATCACTCCAGTCGACTCGGGCGGATTCAGCTGATCAGTTGTCGTAGAGACCGGCGTCCTCGGTCAGTCCGACCAGTTCGTCCAGTCCTTGGCGACGCTGCGAGCGCCTCTTCCCCTTGTAGTCGAGAACGTCCGCCAACAGCACCCTGCGGTGTCTTCCCGGCCGCGAGAAGGGGATTCCGCCCTCATCGAGGATCTTGACGAACGTCGGCCGACTGACGCCCAGGAGGTCGGCGGCCTCTTGCGTCGTCAGGGTGGTGTTCACCGGTGCGACCGTCACGGCCTTGCCCTTCGACAGGGCCCGCACCACCACCATGAGCGCCTCGTAGACCTCCGGGGGCAGCGTGCGCGTGGCGCCGTCGGGGCCGCGCAGCAGGACCGGCTCCACAGCTTGTGGGGTCCGGTCCAGGAAGGCGCGGAGCTCAGCGATCTCCGCGCGGTGCTCGGGCAGGAGAGTGCGGTCTTCAGTAGTGCCGTGCATAGCTCTGTCTCCTTTGAGAGTAGACCCAGCATCGCGCAATTCGAACGAAACGAAAGCGCTGATTCGGGCCCGCTCACCGGCCGACCGAGCGCCAGATGTGGTCCGGTACCGTCCGCGCCGCTTCGTCCATGTCGATGTCCCCGACGGAGAGCCAGCGGCGCGCGATGCCCGTCACCGGGCCCAGGATGAGTGATTCCAGTACGGGCATGGGCAGGTCGACGAGCTGCCCCGACTCCTGGTGGGCGTGCAGCCAGGCCGCGAGCGGGGCCAGCCGGGCCTCCTGGGCGCCCCGGATCTGGCGGGCGTTCGCCGCCAGCTCGCGGTCCACGGTGACGGAGTGCATGAGCCGTGCCGCATCCGGGTGCAGCTGCACGAAGCGCAGGTAGGCCCGCACCACCGCGTGGACGCCGGTACGGGCGTCGTCCGTCTGCTCCAGCGCCTTGACCAGCTCGTCGAGGAGACGGCCCAGCCAGGACTGGGCGAGCGCGACCGCCACTCCCTGGAGGCTGCCGAAGTGGTGGTAGATGCTCCCCGCGCTGACCCCGCTGGCCGAGGTGATCGCACCGAGCGTCAGGCCGGCTTCGCCCTCCGACACATAGATGTCGAGTGCGCAGTCGAGCACCTGGGCGGCGGTGGCCTCACCGCGTTGCTGCTTCGGGCTCATCGGATGCCGTCCTCGTTCCCGGAACCGGAGGTTCCTCGTGGAGTGTCTCCGGGAACAGCGTAGTGAAGCTTCTGGAATTCTTTCCGGAAGTAGTTCCAATTGCCGCATGCCGTACCCCAGACTGAACACCGATTTCGCCAAGTCGCAGCAGGGCACACGGATTTCGGATGACTGAGGCGGTCCCACGGGCTGCGGCGCGGGACACGCGGGGGAGCGCTCGAACATGGCCAGCGTGCACAACGACGATCACGAGAGCAGCGACGACAACGTCGACGGCGGCATCAAGCCGCTGACCGCGAACGACCCGGCCCGCATCGGGCCCTATCTGCTGCTCGGCAGGCTCGGCGCGGGCGGAATGGGCCGGGTCTATCTCGCCCGTTCCGAGGGCGGCCGCACGGTCGCGGTCAAGGTGGTGCACGCGGAGCACGTCGCGGATCCGCAGTTCAGGGCCCGCTTCCGCCGCGAGGTCGACGCGGCGAGGCGGGTGGGCGAGCGCTACACCGCACCCGTGCTGGACGCGGCCCCCGACGAGGAGTACCCCTGGGTGGCCACCGGCTACGTACCGGGGCTCTCCCTCGAACAGGTCGTGCGCGGCCACGGCGCGCTCCCCACCGAGTCCGTGCTCGCTCTCGCCGACGGGCTGCTGCGCGCGCTCAAGGACATCCACGCGGCCGGCATCGTCCACCGCGATCTCAAGCCGTCGAACGTGATGCTCACGGTCGAGGGCCCCAAGGTCATCGACTTCGGTATCGCCCGCGCCGTCGAGACCTCGGTCGACTCGCTGCTCACCAGCACGGGGATGGTGATCGGGTCACCGGGCTTCATGGCCCCGGAGCAGATACGCGGCGAGAGCGCGGGCCCGAAGAGCGATGTGTTCACGCTCGGTTGCGTACTGACCTACGCGGCGACCGGCACGCTCCCGTTCGGCCACGGAGTGAGCAACCAGCACGCGGTCATGTACCACATAGTCGAGGCCGCCCCCGAGCTCGACCGGGTGCGGGACGAGGGGCTGCGCGCCCTGATCGCCCGCCTCCTCACCAAGTCGCCCGCCGAACGACCGTCCGTGGACGAGCTGTTGGCCGAGCCCGACCGGCAACACCTCGCTCCGGCAGCGGCGTCGTGGCTGCCGGCGGACGTGGTGGGTCACCTCGCACGGCAGTCGGCGCAGCTGCTGGACGCGGAGGCGGCGCCGGTACGGCAGGAGCGGGTGGACCGCAGCACGGTCGGCCTCCGGCCGGCGGGGCCCGTTCCCGGGGCCGCCGACGAGGCCACCCCCGAGGCCGTTCTCATCGGCGGGACGGCCGAACCGGAGCCCAAGCGGGAGAAGCGGCGCCGGAGGTTGATCGTGTCCGTCCCCGTGGTCCTGGTCCTGGCCGGGGGCGGCGGCACGATGGCGGTGCTGCAACCGTTCAGCAGCGACAGCGGAAACCACGCGTCCGCACCGTCCGCAGGCGCGGCGGGCCCGACCACACCGGCATCGCCGTCACCGTCGTCGCCGGAGGGCACACCTTCCCGGGGGGAGAAGAGTCCCGGCGCCTCCGGCGACAAGGACAGGAAGAAGGACCGGAAAGGCGACGACGGAAAGGACGGCCGGGACGGAAAGGACGGCCGGAACGCCGACAACCCGGGCACAGGCTCGGGCTCGTCCGGCGGGGGCGGCACATCGTCCACGGGCGGGTCCTCGACCAGCGGCTCGTCCGGCGGCGGATCGTCGTCGGGTGGCGGCGGTTCGAGCAACACCTCGGGCTCCACGAGCAGTTCGGGCGGCGGGGGTTCGAGCAGCACCTCGGGCTCCACGAACGGTTCGGGCGGCTCGGGCGGTGGGAGTTCCGTTCCCTCGTCGTTCGTGGGCACCTGGAAGTTCGGCGAGACGTACAACACCGGGCAGCCGGGCACCATCACCATCTCCCGCTCGGGCGTGGTGCGCATGTCCGACTTCCCGTACAACAACTGCCCGTACGAGGCCAAGGTGACCTCCACGGCGAACGGCAAGAGCCGCCTCAACGTCAGCGCTTCCAAGCTCGTCGGGCCCAACCCCGGCTACTGCTACACGATTGTCGACCCGTCGTTCTACGTCCTCAACGGGAGCGGCATCCGGCACAACGTCGGGCCCGCCAGCGGCGACGGCTACTACTACAAACGGGCCTGAGCCGGGGCGGGGGCACAATCCGGGGGCCGCAGGAGCTCAGGCCCCCGGATTGTGCCGGATGAGCGACTCCACCAGACCGGACCGGGTGGCGGGGAAGTCCAGCGGGACGATTCCGAGCCCGGTCCAGCCCGCCGCCTCCGAGCCGTCCAGGAACGACTGCACCTGCGGGTTGAGCCGGTCCGCGTTCCAGCGCGGCGGCATCAGGGCGGCGGTGCTGACGTAGTTCATGTACAGCTTCCCGGGCTGCTGGGCGGCCTTGCGGAACTGGGCCTCGATCTTGGGGTACTTGGCGAACGGCTCCGCCATGTAGTCGTCCTGGATGTCGAAGAGCGCCGAGTCGGCGTACCGGACACCGGGCAGCCCGCCGTTGTCGGCCAGCAGCACGACCTTGCCCCGCGCCTCACCCAGCGAGGGCAGCGCAGAATCGATGCGGAACAGCGGCCGCCAGCCCCGGTTGTCGAGGTAGTCGTCGAAGACCGCGCGGAACGCCGCGTCGCTCTCCTCCGAGTACTCCTGCTTGACCCGCATCAGCACGGTCTCGGTGGGGTGGGCCGCCAGGAAGTCCCAGCAGGCGCCCAGCACATCGCCGAACATCAGGTTCTGATACGAGGCGCCGTGGTGGATCGCGAACGACCCGCCGGTGATCCGGCACCGCACGTCGAGGAAGCGGATCCCGCTGTTCAGCTGCTCGGCGATCGTGGTGCTCTGGCACTCGGTCCAGGGTCCGCCGTAGCGGGCGCCGGAGTCGTGCGAGCCGGGGATCGTGAGGCGTTGGAGCCCGGTGGTGTCGGGGACGGCGCCCATCCAGTCCTGGGTGGTGCGGACTTGGCGATCGGCGGCACCTGCGGGCCCCGCGCCGACCAGGACGGTGGCGGTGGCGGCGAGTGCGCCGGCCAGGAAGTTCCGGCGAGTGGCGGTGTACGGGCTCATGCGGGGAGTGCCTCCGTCTGCCGTGGGGGCCTGGGGCCTGGGGCCCAGGGGTCAGCCGTCAGAGTATGACGGGTGCACGTCACTACAGGAACAGGCTGCACGGCACACATCACGGCGCTGCGGCCGTGCCGGTCAGCAGGTCCAGCCCCAGCGGGGTGCAGGAATGCCGGACCGCCTTGCCCTCGCGTTCTGTGACGTTCAGGCGCGCGTCCCGGAGGGCCTTGGTGGTTCGGAGGCCGACGATTTGCTGATGTCCAGCTCCCGGGCGATGTCCGTGGTGGTGAGCTGCCGGGTGAGCAGGCCGAGGACGGCCGCCCGGGTACGGCCCAGCAGGGCGCTCAGCGGATCGCCGCCGTCGCGCGGGCCGAGCAGAGGCAGCGGGGTCAGCGCCGGGTGGATGAGGATGCTCGCGGCGCCTTCGTGCACGGCCACCAGGGGCGGACCGTCCCACACGAGGGACGGCAGCAGTACGAGCCCGTGTCCGGTCAGCTTGACCTCGCCGTGCTTCAGGCAGTCGAAGACCAGGGTCGTTCCCTGCCAGTGCCCACCTGGGACGAGGCCGCCCAGCGCGGCACGGATCCCGTGCTGGGCGAGAAACCGGGTGCGCCAGGCGCGTTCGGCGTCGAACCCCGACCGGACTCGGCTCCACGACGGCGCCACGAAGCTCGCGTACGCCGAACGCACGGCCTGCTCCAGGTCCTGCCAGGCAGCCTTGTCCCGGTCCGCCAGTCCGCGGATCCACGGGGTGACCGGACGGCTCGCCCGGCAGACCCGTTCCAGTTCCGCGCGGACGGTGTCGGTGGGAGCCGACATCTCCTGCAAGCTGCGGGTCAACCTGCTGGGGGCGAATTTCGCCGTCGAGGCGGAATACGAGAACGCGGCGATCAAAGACCACACCCCCGAACTGGAGAAGGTCCGTACGCGCAAGGCCGCCGAGTCCGAACGGCTCCCCGGCCTGACGCGCAGGTACGACCGGGCCCCGTCGCCCTTGTGATCAGAGGGCGATCAACCCGGCCGACGTCTCCTCGAAGCCGCAGGCGTCGAAGTAGAACGGCCGCAGGTGCGCCTCGAAGTCGACGTGCAGCCACTCGCACCGCGCGGCACGGGCCCCCTCGGCCCCCTTCGCCACGAGCGCGGCGCCGACTCCTCGTCCCCGTCCGTGCCCGGCGACGACCGTGTCCAGGAGGAAGGCATGGGCTCCGCCGTCCCAGGCGACATTGACGAAGCCGATCAGTCCGCCGTCCTCCCACGCGCAGACCCAGCCCAGGCTGTGCCGCTCGACCCGGGCCCGCCAGTCGCTACCGGCGGCCGGGTGGCCGAAGCCCTCGGCGTGCAGGGCGTCGAGGGAGGCGCTGTCGAAGTCGCCCCGCCACTCGTACGTGATGGTCACGCCCCGATCTTAGGCGCCGCGTCGGCCACGTCGTCGGCAGGGCAGGAGAGCTGAGGGCGGACGGTCCACTCGATCCAGGCGTCGCGGTGGCTCAGCGAGAGGCCGCAGGGTTCGCCGCGATGGAGCGCAGCGATGGCGCCGATGCAGCCACCGCCGTCGACCCAGCTCAGCGCCCGGTGACGTTCGAGCGGCGGCAGTTCGATGGCCAGCGCCCGTACGTTCGAGCGGATGAAGCGGATCGCCTCGGCGGGGTCGAGAGCCGTGTGCCGGGACACCTCGGCGATCTCGTCCGCCTCCATCGTGCGGTAGGTGACCCGCTCGCACCAGAACACGCGCGTCGCGGAGGGTATGGGTTGTTGCTCGCGCACGAAGCTCCTCCTGGCGCCGCATCGGGACCGCCCCGCGCCTGCGGCCGGCGTGACGAGCGGCAGGCGCGGGACGACCCTTCGGAACTCCATCCAACTGGCGCAGAATTGAATGGAGTTGAGCATCCCAGGCATGACTCACCGAGGAGTCGGGCCACCTGGGGCGCCACCCGAAGCTAGCGTTTTAAGCGAGCCCGTTTCAAGCGTTTGACGTCTAACGAGTGAGGTGTAGACAGTCTACGTATGTAGCCCAACCAGCTAATACAAGCCACCCGGACACACCAAGGGCGGCCCCCACCTGCGCCGATGGGAGCCGCCCGAAGCGAGAGCGTCAGAGATCAGGCCAGATCGTCGAACTCGCCTTCCTTGGCGCCACCGAGGAAGGCACGGAGCTTGGCACGGGTCGTACGGATGACCACGCTCGGGTTGTCACTCTCGCGCATCAGGATCTCGCCCCCGTGCTCGGCCAGCTCAAGGCAGTTATTGCCATCGGCATTCGATGATTTCGACGACTTTCGCCACTGGATTTCTATTGTTCTCACGCCTTCATACTTGTAGTGCGATGGTACGAATGAAGTCCCGCGTCTTCTCCGGGTCGAGGGAGCGCTCTTCGGTCCGGTTCAGAGCAACCCGCCAGTTCTCAAGGCTTGTTTCAGCGTCCAGGAACCCCGATCCGGTTGCAGTGTCCGTCTGCGCGGTGTCGAGCTGCGGCACGGGACCGTAGAGGTATTGTGCCGAACTGTTGGCGTGCGGGAAACCGCCCGCCGCGAAGGGGATCGCACGGATGATGACGTTCTCCCGCTCCGACTGCCGCAACAGATAGTCGAGTTGGCTGCGCGCAATGGTCGAACCGCCATAGACCATCCGCAGCGCCGCCTCGTGGACCAGGAACACACAACGGGGCTGATCCACCCGATCGAGCACGTCCCGGCGCTTCAACCGATGTGAAAGCAAGCGCCGTTGATGCGACGGGCTGAGCGGTGGGACCGCCTCCGCGAAGACAGCCCTCGCGTAGTCCTCGGTCTGGAGCAGCCCAGGAATATGCATGATCTCGACCGAGCGCAGCCCCGCAGCGTGATGCTCCAACTCGGCCAGGTCGAGAGCATCGCTGGTGAGCTCACCCCGATAGTCCTCCCACCAGCCGTTTATGCGCTCTCGCGCCATCTCCGCGAGCGCATCGATGTACGCCTCGTCGGAACACCCGTAGTGCTCGGCCCAAGCACGAACCCGCTCGGTACTGACACCGAAGCGCCCGGATTCGATATTGCTCACCGTGGTGCGGTCCGTACTGAGCATCGCACCCGCTTCCGTGAGCGAAAGTCCCATGCGCTCACGCATCTTGCGCATCTCGGCACCCAGTCGGCGCTGGCGCGCTGTGGGCGCCTTCCTTGATGGCATCGATCTCTCCTCTCCCCGGGTCAGTGTGGCCCGTTACCCATCGAGTCGCACATCGTTCATGACATTACACAGATGCGTCCAACGCGTGAGGCGCATCGGCTATGGTCGCCCAGACCACCGCGTTGCACGCCGGCAGACCCGAAGTGCAGTCGTACACATGCATGTTGACCCGCGTACGGCCATCGCCACGGACGACGAGCAGCGCACCCGTTCGCACCGCACCGCGTTGGGAGAACGACATGACCCACGTCCACACCACCGCATACTCCGCCCCACCGGATCCACGGGGCGGCGAGATCTACCGGCTCGCCCTGCCGAACACGTCCAGCGCCGCGAAGCTCTCGCGTGACTTCATCGCGTCGCTGCTGACCGTCAGCAGACACTGCGGGCTGGTCGACGACGCGCGTCTGTGTGTCACGGAAGTCGTCACCAACGCCCACCGGCATACCCGCACGCCCCTGATCCGGGTCCGCGTGACCATCCAGCGCAAACTGGTCACCGTCTCCGTCGCGGACGACGACCACTGGGCCCTGCCCGAGCCGCCGGCCTTCCGCGACCTGCGCGGTGAACAGGAGGGCGGACGCGGGCTGTTGCTCGTGGAGCGGCTGGCGCTCGCCTGGGGCATGACCGTGCTGGGCGGCTGCTTCCCGTACCGGAAGGCGGTCTGGTTCACCCTCGCCCGAGCGGGGTCGGCGCCCTGAACGGGCCATGGAAACGCGAAAGGGCGGTGGGCCCGCCGGCCCACCGCCCCGCTCACCCGCGTACGGGAGTTACTACTGGATGACCGTGATCCGGTCCGCCGCCGGCGGGGCCAGCGGGGTCTCGGCCGTGGAGTGGGCCGCCAGGTAGGCGTTGAACATGTCCAGGTCGGAGGCGCCGACCAGCTTGTTCGTGCCCTCGCCGAGGGCGGCGAAGCCGTCGCCGCCGCCCGCCAGGAACTCGTTCATCGCGACGCGGTAGGTCTTGGCCGGGTCGATCGCCTCACCGTTGAGCTTGATGGTGTCGGTGACCACGCGGGCCGCGCCCGTCTTCGTCATGTCCAGGGTGTACGTGAGGCCCTTGGAGACCTGGAGGATCTTCGGGCTGGCCTCGTTGGAGCCGCTGACCTGCTGCTGGAGCGCCTGCACCAGCTGGGCGCCGGTCAGGTCGACGACGTTCATCATGTTGGTGAAGGGCTGCACGGTGAAGGACTCCCCGTACGTCACCACCCCGTCGCCCTCGGCGCCGCTCGCCTTGTGCACCAGGTCGGCGCGGATACCGCCCGGGTTCATGAAGGCGACGACCGCTCCGCCCTTGTCCGCCGGGGCCAGGCCCTCCAGCTGGGCGTCGGCGATCAGGTCGCCGAGCGGCTTCTCGGGGGCCGTGGAGCCACGGCCGTTGATGTCGGCGGTGATGTAGCCCTGCGGCTTGTTCGAGATGGGCGCCGCGAGGGTGTTCCAGCGGGCGATCAGGGCCGTCATGTCATTGGCCTTGGGCTGGTCCCGGCTGACGACGTGGTTCGCCGACTTCGGGTTCTTGGCACCGGCCGACTTCACCGACGTACGGACGATGTCCTTGGTGCGGCGGTCGTACGTGAGCGTCGTGTCGGTGTAGAGCTTGCCGAAGGAGGACGCCGAGGTGACCATGCGCGGGTTGCCGGCCGGGTCCGGGATCGTGCACACGTACGCCTGGTGGGTGTGGCCCGTGACCAGGGCGTCGACCTTGGGCGTGATGCCCTTGGCGATGTCGGTGATCGGCCCGGAGATGCCGTCACCGGCGCCGGAGCTGTCGCAGTCGTAGTTGTACGAGGTGGAGGCCGGGGCCCCGCCCTCGTGGATCAGCGCGACGATGGACTTGACGCCCTGGCGGTCCAGTTCCTTGGCGTACTTGTTGATCGTCTCGATCTCGTCGTGGAACTTCAGTCCCTTGACGCCGTTGGCCGTGACGATGTTCGGCGTGCCCTCCAGGGTCACTCCGATGAAGCCGACCTTGACGCCGTTCTTCTTCCACACCGTGTAGGGCTTGAGGATCGGCTTGCCGGACTTCTCACTCGTCACATTGGCGGCGAGGTAGGGGAAGTCGGCCCCCTTGAACTTCTTGCCCTTCTCGTAGCACCCCTCGACCGGGTGGCAGCCGCCGTTCTGGAGGCGGGCCAGCTCGGTGGCGCCCTCGTCGAACTCGTGGTTGCCGACGCTCGTGACATCGAGGTCGATCTTGTTGAGCGCCTCGATGGTCGGCTCGTCGTGGAAGAGACCGGACAGCAGCGGGCTCGCGCCCACCATGTCGCCGCCGGCCGCGGTGATCGAGTACGGGTGCCCCTTGCGCGCGGTGCGCAGCGAGGAGGCGAGGTACTCGACGCCGCCGGCCGGGATCGCCTTGGTCGTGCCGTCGGCCTGCGTCTCGGTGACCGTGCCGGCCGAGCCGGCCGGCGGCTCCAGGTTTCCGTGCAGGTCGTTGAAGGACAGCAGTTGCACGTCGACGGTGCGGCCCGGCTTGTGGTGGCCGTGCCCGTGTCCGTGTCCGTGGCCGTGGCGGTCCTGGGCGCCGGCCGGCATCGCGGCGACGAGCGCGCCGACGGTGGCGAGCCCGGCCGCGGCGGCGAGCACCCGCCGGGATGCGCGGTTCTTCTGCGGTGTCGCTGACATCGGTCCCCTTGTGAGTTCAGCGGAGGTTCGAAAGTGGTGACGAGTCTGGAGACTTCGTGCGCAGCCTAGGGTCAACGCGCGTAGCGCGACAGGTGTCGGCGGTTACGAACTGGTTGCCATGCGGTGGGAATGGCTTCAAACCGGAACAGGTCATGCGCATGGCTCACATATGCGGGCAGAGGTGCCCCGGCACGCACATGGGGCGCAAGCCCGTACGCCATGGGCGACGAAACGGAATCCAGGGCCGCCGTCCGGCCATTCCGGCGGCCGCCGACGGACGAAGGGGTCGCCCGACCTTGCGGCCGGGCGACCCCTTCGGGGCGGGCAGCTGTCAGGCGGGCTGCGCGGCGGGCGCCGGGGCGGGGGCCTTCCTGGTCTCGCGGAGGAACAGCAGGCCGGTGGTCGCGATCAGTGCCGAGGTCAGGCCGTGGATGCCGAACGCGGCAGCGACGGAACCGTGGTGGGCCAAGACGTTGATCATGTCGCCGAACGGGGCGACGGCCTCCATCAGCAGGACCCAGCCCAGTGCGCGGCGGTGGCCCGTCACCAGCAGGATGCCGATGACCAGGCCCATCGCGAATTCGCGGATGCCCTTCATGACGAGGAAGCCGCCGCCGTCGCCGTCGGGCCAGTCCGGCAGGCCTACGCCTGGAGTGGACGTCTCGGGGATCAGGATGAAGGACAGCCCCAGGTAGAGGACGAACAGGGCGCAGGCGGTGGCCAGGACGGTGTTGACGTTCTTCAGCGACATGGTGCTTCTCCTTCGACGTTCAGCCCGGTGCGGGGCAGGGGCCGGCGGCCGGCGTGGCCCGGGGCGCCGATGACGTGCCGGATGGAACGGACCGGTGCGGGTGGGGCGGAACGGACACCGACGTGGCCGACCGCGCACCGCCGCCTCCCCGCGGGACCGGGAGGGCCGGCCCGTGGGCTCAGGTGAGGGCGGTGACCAGCAGAACGAAGGCGGCGACGATGACGGCGACGCGGACGTAGTGGTAGCGGTCCCAGCGGTTCATCTGCTCCTTCCAGTCCTCGGGCCGGTTCTCGGGGGTCCACGTCCTGTTCCGGTTGTTGATCGGGACGAGCAGCAGAACCGACATGACCACGCTGAGGAGCAGCAGCCCGCCGGCGGTGACGACGAGGCCGGTTCCGTGGTGGTGCCACCCGGCGGCCGCCCAGATGCCGACGAGGACGAGCGAGCCGATGTACCAGAACGGCATCACGGCGCCGAGCATCCGGCCCCCGTGGGCGTGGCCGAGTTGGCCGCTGTCCTCCGGGAGGGCGTTGAGGATCGGGTTGATGACGAAGGCGACGGAGAACTCCACCCCCACCATCACGCCGACGACCACGGTGGTGACGACCTGGAGCGCATGGAACATGACGGCCCTTCCGAAATCTAGCGTAGCTAGCTGACGAGGCAACGCTAGCGCTACTGCCGCTCTCATGTCTAGCGCTGCTAGGATCGACTCATGTCGGTACAAGAACGCAAGCAGCGCGAACGGGCGGTCCGCGAGCGCCTCATCGTGGCGACGGCCCGCGAACTCGCCGAGCAGCAGGGCTGGGACGCGGTCACCACCCGTCGGCTCGCCGAACGCATCGAATACAGCCAGCCCGTCCTCTACAGCCACTTCCGCGGCAAACGCGAGATCATCGGCGCCGTCGCCCTCCAGGGCGCCACCGAGCTGGCCGTGGCGATGCGGGCCGCGACCTCCGCCGCGGACGGCCCGCGCGCCCGGGTGCACGCCCTCGCCAGCTCCTACCTCGACTTCGCCGCACACAACCCGGCGGTCTACGACGCCCTGTTCCAGCTCGACGGCGGTCTGGCGTACGCGCAGGAGGACACCCCGGAACCCCTCAAGGACGCCTTCGCCGCGCTGCTGGAGTGCCTGGGCGAGGTCGCCGGGGAGGGCGTCGAACCGGAACTGTTCACCGAGGTGTTCTGGGCGGCCCTGCACGGGGTGGCGACCCTGACCCGGTCGGGTCGGCTGCCGCCGGAGGAAACCGGGCCGAGGGTGGACCTGCTGGTGGACCGGCTCGCCGTGGTCTGACCCACCGCCCCGGCAGGTACCCGACCGGGGCCGCGAAGGGGAGCGCCATGGAGTGCGACGGGCCCACCACCGGCACTCTCGTCGCCGGCGGCACACCGGAACACGCCACAGACCGCCGACCGAGTCCCGAAGCGCCCGCGCACCACCCGGTACCCACCCCGCCCCCGTAGGCTCGTAGACATGACGACTGACGCACCCCTCCCCGCTCCCGGACGTGAGATCCGGACGCTCGACGAGCTCTCCCCCGAGCAGGCGGACGCCGTGTCCGATCTGCTCGCCGAGGCGGCCCGGTCCGACGGCAGGCAGGCCGTCTCCGAGCAGGGGCGGTTGCAGCTGCGGGGCGGGCGGCGGGCCGGGGTCCGGCATCTGCTGCTGACCAGCGGGGCGGTCCTGGTCGGGTACGCGCAGCTGGAGGACACCGACCCCGTCGAGGCGCCGGCCGCCGAGCTGGTCGTGCATCCGGCGTACCGGGGGCAGGGGCACGGACGGGCGCTGGGCGCGGCGCTGCTCGCCGTGACCGGGAAGCGGCTGCGGGCGTGGGCGCACGGCGGGAAGTCCGCGGCGCGGCATCTCGCGCAGGTCCTCGGTCTCTCGCTCTTCCGCGAACTGCGCCAGCTGCGCCGCCCGTTGGCCCCGCTGGACATCGCGGAGCCGGTGCTGCCGCCCGGCATCAGCGTCCGCACCTTCGTGCCCGGCGAGGACGACGCCGCCTGGCTCGCGGTGAACCGCGTCGCCTTCGCCCATCACCCGGAGCAGGGCTCGCTGACCCAGCGCGACCTGGACGACCGCAAGGCGGAGCCGTGGTTCGACCCGAAGGGGTTCTTCCTGGCCGAGCGCGACGGCGAGCTGATCGGCTTCCACTGGACGAAGGTGCACGCCGAGGAGCAGCTCGGTGAGGTGTACGTCGTCGGCATCCGGCCCGACGCGCAGGGCGGCGGGCTCGGCAAGGCGCTCACCGCGATCGGGCTGCGCCACCTGGCCGCCCAGGCGCTGCCGACCGCGATGCTCTACGTGGACGCGGACAACAAGGCGGCCCTGGCCGTCTACGAGCGGATGGGCTTCACGACCCACGAGGTGGACCTGATGTACCGCACGGAATCCTGAGGCATGTACCGCACGGAATCCTGAGGCAAGGGCCCACGGGCCCAACTCACCCGGGGGCGGCGTCTCTTGACGCCGCCCCCGCTTTACGCCACCCTTTCACTACTCAATTAGTGAAAGGAGTGAACATGGCAGAGTCCGCAGCGGTCGAGTACCGCATCGACCGGCGCAGCGGCGTCGCCACGTACCTCCAGATCGTCCAGCAGACCAAGCAGGCGCTCCGCCTCGGCCTGCTGGAGCCCGGCGACCGGCTACCCACCGCGCGCGAGGTCGTCGAGGCCACCGCCATCAACCCGAACACCGTGCTCAAGGCCTACCGGGAGCTGGAACGCGAGGGCCTGGTCGAGGCCCGGCGCGGGCTCGGCACCTTCGTCACCCGGGCACTCGGCGGCGCGGCGGCCGCCGACGACGCACCGCTGCGCGCCGAGCTCGCCGACTGGACCCGCCGGGCCCGCGCGGCCGGGCTGGAGAAGGAAGACGTCAGCGCGCTCTTCACCGCCGTACTGGACAGGACTTTCGAGGGGGATCGGGCCGGATGACAGGCGCTGCGATCGAGGCCACCGGCCTCGGGATGAAGTACCGGGGCAGAGGCAGGGGCTGGGCGCTGCGCGACTGCTCCTTCCGGCTGCCCGCCGGACGGGTGTGCGCCCTCGTCGGGCCCAACGGCGCGGGCAAGTCCACCCTGCTCGCCCTCGCGGCCGGCTTCCTGCGGCCGTCGGAAGGGACGGTACGGGTGCTGGGCGCGGCACCCGGGGACGCCCGTTCCCGGATGGCCTTCGTGGCCCAGGACAAGCCGCTGTACCCGCAGTTGACGGTGGACGCGACGCTCTGGGCGGGCGCCGAGCTGAACCCCGTGACCTGGGACCAGGAGACCGCCGAGCGCATCGCCGGGGAGCTCCCGCGCGATGCCCGGGTCCGTGACCTCTCCGGCGGTCAGCGCACCCGGCTCGCCCTGGCCCTCGCGCTGGGCAAGCGGCCCGAACTGCTGCTGCTGGACGAGCCGATGGCCGACCTCGACCCGCTCGCCCGCCACCAGCTGATGGGCGCCTTGATGGCGGAGGCCGCCGAGCGCTCCACCACGATCGTGATGTCCTCGCACATCCTCACCGAGCTGGAGGGCGCCTGCGACTACCTCCTGCTCGTCGACGGCGGCCGGGTCCGCCTCGGCGGCGAGACGGACGACCTGCTCGCCGCGCACACCCTGCTCACCGGTCCGGTACGGGACACCGCACCGCACACCGTCGTCGAGTCCCGCACCGCGGGACGTGTGCAGACCACACTCGTGCGGAGGCAAGGCGCCGTGGACACAGACGTCTGGGAGGCCGCCGAGCCTTCACTGGAGGAACTGCTGCTGGCCCACCTGCGGTCGCCACAGGCGCCGGCACTGCTGACGCCGAGCGCGGCGGCCGTCGAGGCCGGCCGGGAGGTGAGCGCCGTATGAGCGCGATCACCCTGCGCGGCCCGGTACGAGTCGTCGTACGCCAGCACCGATGGGCCCTGTGGATCATGGGAGTGCTTCCCGTCCTGGCCATCGTCTCGCTCGTCGGCGCCTGGCTGTGGACGGAACATGTCGTGGACACCTTCGCCGCCTCGGGCTGCTCGGTCATGCACACGACGCCCGACTGCGGTGACACGGTCGACGCGTATCTCGACCGTCAGCTGTGGATGCAGAAGGTCCTCAATTGGTCGGGGCCGCTGATGACGGTCCTGCCCGCGCTCGTGGGGATGTTCGTGGCGGGGCCGGTCATCGCCCGTGAGCTGGAGAGCGGCACCTACAAGCTGGCGTGGACACAGTCCGTGACCCCCGCCCGCTGGCTCACCGCCAAACTCGCCGTGCCCACCGTGGTGACGCTGCTCTCCGTGTCCGTGCTGTCGGCCGTGTGCGACTGGGCCCGTACTCGGGAGAACGCGGTCCACGAGGCGTCGCAGTGGTACTCCCGCGAGACGTACGTATCGATCGGCACCGCTCCTCTCGGCTACGCCCTGTGCATGCTGGCCCTCGGTGCGCTGGCCGGGCTGCTGCTGCGGCGCACCGTCGCCGCGATGGTCGTGACCGTGCTCGCGTACGTCCCGCTGGTAATGGTCCTGAACCATGTGCGCGACGGTCTCTGGCCGACCACCCGGCTGCTCGGGAACGGCCCGGTCGGGGGCGGTTCCTGGCTGATCGACTCCGGCAGGCTCACCGCCTCCGGTGAAACCGTGCACTGGACGGACTGCAGAGGGTCCGGGGCGGCGGTCGAGCCCACCGACTGCATGCGCGAGCTCGGCGGCGTCACCCACTTCGCCGACTACCACCCCGCCTCGCACTTCTGGCCCCTCCAGCTCGTCGAGACCGGCATCCTGCTCGCCCTCGCCGCGCTCGCCGCCGCCCTCGCCTTCCGGGTGCTGCGCCGCCGGCACGGCTGAGACCGCCGGGCCGTGTCCGGGTGCCTCTTCCGGTACCCGGGCACGGCCACACCGCTTCCTGCACGTCATGTCGCCGTTACCAGCCATTCAGAAGCGCTTGCCACCCTTTCAGGATGCAGCCAGCTGTGCCGACCCCCCGCAACGGGAGAAATCCCGGCGGAGACCGCACGAACGACGCGAACCGCGCGTTTCCCGCGATCTCCGCACCCTCCGGCGCGCCCCTTGGGCCATCCGCGCGGAAGAATAGGGCCATGAGCCAGCAGCCCAGCTCCGAGGTACCGGTCCAGTCCACCGTGCAGCCGTCGGTCGGCTCACTCGCCGCGCACCGGCCGCGCGCCGTCGCCACCGCCGCGTCCAACGGTGCCGCGCTGTCCACCGCCGCCGACCTGGATCCCGACATCGACGCCGACGTCGACGCGTACGAACCCGATGTCGACGGCGACGAACTGCCGCAGGGCCGCTTCCTGGACCGTGAGCGCAGTTGGCTCGCGTTCAACGAACGGGTGCTCGAACTGGCCGAGGACCCGGCGACCCCCCTCCTCGAACGGGCTAATTTCCTCGCCATCTTCGCCTCGAACCTGGACGAGTTCTTCATGGTCCGGGTGGCCGGTCTGAAACGCCGCATCGCCACCGGTGTCGCCACCCGATCCGCCTCCGGACTCCAGCCCCGCGAGGTCCTGGACCTGATCTGGACCCGCTCGCGCGAACTCATGGCCCGGCACGCCGCCTGCTTCCAGCAGGACATCGCCCCGGCCCTGTCCGACGAGGGCATCCAGCTGATCCGCTGGCCGGAGCTGACCGAGAAGGAGCAGGCCCGCCTGTTCACCTTCTTCCGGCAGCGCGTCTTCCCCGTGCTGACGCCGCTCGCCGTCGACCCGGCGCACCCCTTCCCGTACATCTCGGGTCTCTCGCTCAACCTCGCCGTCGTCGTGCGCAACCCGGTCAGCGGCCACCGCCACTTCGCCCGGGTCAAGGTGCCACCGCTGCTGACCCGCTTCCTGGAGGCGTCGCCGCAGCGGTACGTGCCCATAGAGGACGTCATCGCGGCCCACCTCGAAGAGCTCTTCCCGGGCATGGAGGTCCTCGCCCACCACATGTTCCGGGTCACCCGCAACGAGGACCTGGAGGTCGAGGAGGACGACGCCGAGAACCTCCTCAAGGCCCTGGAGAAGGAGCTCATGCGGCGCCGCTTCGGGCCGCCGGTCCGGCTGGAGGTCGAGGAGTCCATCGACCCGTACGTGCTCGACCTGCTGGTCCGCGAGCTGAAGGTGTCCGACGCCGAGGTCTACCCGCTGCCCGGACCGCTCGATCTCACCGGGCTCTTCGGCATAGCCTCGCTGGACCGGCCCGAGCTGAAGTTCCCCAAGTTCATCGCCGGCACCCACCGCGACCTGGCCGAGGTCGAATCCGCCTCCGCGCCCGACGTCTTCGCCGCGCTGCGCGAACGCGACGTGCTCCTGCACCACCCGTACGACTCCTTCTCCACCTCCGTACAGGCGTTCCTGGAGCAGGCCGCGAGCGACCCCGACGTCCTCGCCATCAAGCAGACCCTGTACCGGACCTCGGGCGACTCGCCGATAGTCGACGCGCTGATCGACGCCGCCGAGTCCGGCAAGCAGGTCCTGGTCCTCGTGGAGATCAAGGCCCGTTTCGACGAACAGGCCAACATCAAGTGGGCGCGGAAGCTGGAGGAGTCCGGCTGCCACGTGGTCTACGGACTCGTCGGCCTCAAGACCCACTGCAAGCTCTCCCTCGTCGTGCGGCAGGAGGGCGACACCCTGCGCCGCTACTCCCACGTGGGTACCGGCAACTACCACCCCAAGACCGCCAGGCTCTACGAGGACATCGGCCTGCTGACCGCGGACCCACAGGTCGGCGCGGACCTCTCCGACCTCTTCAACCGGCTCTCCGGCTACTCCCGCCGGGAGACCTACCGCCGTCTCCTGGTCGCCCCGAAATCCCTGCGGGACGGGCTGATCGCCCGGATCAACAAGGAGATCACCCACCAGCGGGCCGGGCGGACCGCCTACGTCCGCATCAAGGTCAACTCGATGGTCGACGAGGCGATCATCGACGCCTGCTACCGGGCCGCGATGGCCGGCGTACCGGTGGACATCTGGGTGCGCGGCATCTGCGCGATCCGCCCCGGTGTCACCGGTCTCTCCGAGAACATCCGGGTCCGCTCGATACTGGGCCGCTTCCTCGAACACTCCCGGCTCTTCGCCTTCGGCAACGGCGGCGAACCCGAAGTGTGGTTCGGCAGCGCCGACATGATGCACCGCAACCTCGACCGCCGGATCGAAGCACTGGTCCGGGTCACCGACCCCGCCCACCGCGCCGCGCTCAGCCGTCTCCTGGAGACCGGCATGGCCGACACCACCTCGTCCTGGCACCTCGGTCCCGACGGGAACTGGACCCGGCACGCCACGGACGCGGACGGCCAGCCGCTGCGGCACGTACAGGAAATGCTCATTGACGCCCGGAGGCGCCGGCGTGCGACGCCATGACCACCAGACGACGCAGGCGGACCTTACGGCGGGCGCGGTACTCGCGCCCTACCTTCAGGAACAGGCCGCCGAATTCCTCCGCAGCCTGCGCCTGCACCGCGAGAACAGCGCCCCCACGGACGCCGGAAGCCACGGAGCCGAGGAGGCCGCCGGCGCGCTGCGCCGCTCCTCGCGCCGGATCGGCGGCACGCTGCACACCTTCCGGGCGGCGCTGGACGCCACCTGGGCCGAGCAGCTCCGTACCGAACTGGCCTGGCTCTCGGGCACCCTGGCCAGAGAACACGCCTACGCGACCCGGCTGAACCGGCTGCTGGAAGCGCTGCACACGCTGTCCGGCACCTCGCTGCCCACCGCCCGCAACGGGTCCGGCTCCGACGGCGCCACCGACAAGGAGCGCGCCGCCCTGGGCGTCGGCGCCGCCCGCGCCGGAGCGCTGCTCGAACGGCAGCTGACCCTCGCCCGCACCCGCGCCCATTCCGCGGCGCTCCAGGCGCTCGGCTCCGCCCGCTTCCACGCGGTGGCCGACGCCGTCGCGCTGCTCGCCTCGGAGGTCCCGCTCGCCCCGGCGGCCGCGGCCCCGGCCGAGGAGATGCTGCACGGGCCCGCCGACCGGGCCGAGCAGCAGCTGCTCGGTGCGGTGGCGGCGCTCCCGTCCGGACAGGCGGTCGAGCCGTACAACGAGGCGCAGGACGCGCCCTGGCACCGGACCCGGCTGCTGCTCCGGCTGCACCGGTACGCCCACGAGGTGGTCCGGGGCGCCCCGGACCCGGTCCTGGCCGGGCCGGGGCACGCCCTCGATCTGCACCGGGACGCCTCGGAGGCGGCCGCGGCGGCGGCATCGGCGGCCCGTACGCCCCGCATCGCGCCGGCCACCGCGTACGCCCTGGGGGTGCTCCACGCCGACCAGCGCCACGAGGTGACGGCGGCCCGCGGAGTGTTCCGGTCGAGCTGGCCGTACGCCGCGGCCGTGATCGCGCCATGAACGGGGCGGCGGGCGCCCCCGGCACCCCGCGCGCCAGGAACGGGCCGGTGCTCGCCGCGGGATGCGTGCTGTGGCGCCGGTCCGAGTACTCCGGCAGGCTGGAGATCTGTCTGGTCCACCGGCCCCGTTACGACGACTGGTCGCATCCCAAGGGCAAGTTGAAGCGCGGTGAACCGGCGCTGGACGCCGCCCTGCGCGAGGTCCTGGAGGAGACCGGCCACCACTGCGTCCCCGGCGCCCCGCTCCCCACCGTCCGCTACCTCGCGAACGGCCGCCCCAAGGAGGTCGCCTACTGGGCGGCGGAGGCGGCCGGCGGCTCCTTCGTACCCGGCTCCGAGGTCGACCGGGTGAGCTGGCTCGCCCCGGAGGCGGCCCGTGCCCGCCTCAGCCAGGACCGTGACCGGGAGCTGGTCGACGCCCTGCTCGCACTGCCGGCGGACCACTGACCACGCTGCCGGCGGACCCCTGACCGCGCCGAAACCGGGCCTCCGCCGTCTGCGGCCGCGCCGAAACCGGGTCCCTGCGCCGGCTCCGGCCGCGCCGAAGGGGCCCGGCCTTCCCGGACCGCCGGCTCCGCAGCCGTTCCGGCCGGGGGGCGAGAACCGCACCGTCCTGCACGGTTCACCTTCCGTTCACTCTCCCCCGTAGGCCGCTTCACCTGTTCTGCCTAACTTCGGCAGTGCACGGTGCGCGGCGAAACGCCGGAGCACCCACGACAACGCACGCCGTCGTAGAACGAAAAGACCTCGGCGGCTCCTGGAAGGAACACCCGAAAGTGAAGCTTCAGCGCAAGAACCGGCTTCGTGCCACCGCGCTCGGTGCCCTCGCCGTCTCCGGCGCCCTGGTCCTCACGGCGTGCGGTTCGGACGACAACAGCGGCGGCACCACCGGCGGCAACGGCGGGAAGACGAGCGCCGCGTCGAACATCAAGTGCGACGACGCCAAGGGCCAGCTGCCCGCCTCCGGCTCCAGCGCGCAGAAGAACGCCATGGACCTCTGGGCCAAGAACTACATGGCCGGCTGCTCCGGCGTCGAGATCAACTACAAGTCCTCCTCCTCCGGTGAGGGCATCGTCGCCTTCAACCAGGGCACCGTCGGCTTCGCCGGCTCCGACTCGGCGCTGAAGCCCGAAGAGGTCGCCGAGTCGAAGAAGATCTGCAAGGGCGGCCAGGGCATCAACCTCCCGATGGTCGGCGGCCCGATCGCCATCGGCTTCCACCTGGAGGGTGTCGACAGCCTGACGCTGGACGCCCCCACGCTCGCCAAGATCTTCGACACCAAGATCAAGAAGTGGAACGACCCGGCGATCGCCAAGCTCAACACCGGCGTCAAGCTCCCGGACAAGGACATCCAGGCCTTCCACCGCTCCGAGGACTCCGGCACCACGCAGAACCTCGGCAAGTACCTCGGTGCCGCCGCCCCGGGCGACTGGAAGTACGAGGCCGAGAAGAAGTGGCCGGCCCCCAACGGCCAGGCCGCGTCCGGCTCCTCCGGCGTCGCCGCCCAGGTGAAGCAGGTCGACGGCTCGATCGGCTACTTCGAGCTCAGCTACGCCGCCTCGCAGTCGATCTCCACCGTGGACATCAACACCGGTGGCGCCACCCCGGTCAAGGCCACCTCGGAGAACGCCTCCAAGGCCATCGCCGCCGCCAAGATCAAGGGCACCGGCAAGGACCTGGCGCTGGAGCTCGACTACACCACCAAGGCCGAGGGTGCCTACCCGATCGTCCTGGTGACCTACGAGGTCGTCTGCGACAAGGGCAACAAGCCCGAGACCCTCTCCACGGTCAAGTCCTTCCTGAACTACACCGCCGGTGACGAGGGCCAGAAGCTCCTCACCGAGGCCGGCTACGCGCCGATCCCGGCCGAGATCAACGCCAAGGTCCGCGAGACCATCGCCGCCCTCTCGTAACCGGGACGCGCGAGCAACACCCGCAACACCTTCAGCAACACCAGTCACACCAGCAACATCCGGCAGACCGGTCCGGTGCACCCCTCCGGACCGGTCCGCCACCATCCATCCGGTGCACCGCCGCCAGGGGAGCCAGACCGCTCCCCCACACAGACCGGAAAGACCATGGCTTCCACCACACCGATAGATTCGCCGCCGGCACCGCCGGTGGCGCGCAAGCGCGCCGGGACGAAGACCGGCCGCGCGGGCGACAAGGTCTTCCTGGGCCTCTCCAGGGGCTCGGGCATTCTGCTGCTCGTGATCATGGCGTCGATCGCCGTGTTCCTGACCTACCGCGCCTCCCTCGCGATCTCCAAGGACGAGGGCAACTTCTTCACCACCCTGGACTGGAACCCGGCCGGCACCCCGCCGGTGTTCGGTATCGCGGTCCTCCTCTTCGGCACGGTCGTCAGCTCGATCATCGCGATGGCCATCGCCGTCCCGGTCGCCGTCGGCATCGCCCTGTTCATCTCGCACTACGCGCCGCGCAAGCTGGCCGCGCCCCTCGCCTACGTCGTCGACCTGCTCGCCGCAGTGCCGAGCATCGTGTACGGCATCTGGGGAGCCCTCGTCCTGGTCCCGTACCTGGAGGGCCTGAACCTCTGGCTCGACCAGTTCTTCGGCTGGACCTACCTCTTCGAGAAGACCGAGGTCGGCGTCGCCCGCTCGCTCTTCACCGTCGGCATCCTGCTCGCGATCATGATCCTGCCGATCGTGACCAGTGTCAGCCGCGAGGTCTTCCTCCAGGTCCCGAGGATGAACGAAGAGGCCGCCCTCGCCCTGGGCGCCACCCGCTGGGAAGTCATCCGCCTCTCGGTGCTCCCCTTCGGCCGCTCCGGCGTGATCTCCGCCTCGATGCTGGGCCTGGGCCGTGCGCTCGGCGAGACGATGGCCGTCGCCACGGTCCTGTCGCCGAGCTTCGTCATCTCCGGGCACCTGCTCAACCCCGGCGGCGGCACCTTCGCCCAGAACATCGCCGCGAAGTTCGACGAGGCCAACGAGTTCGGGCGCGACGCCCTGATCGCCTCGGGCCTGGTGCTCTTCGTCCTCACCCTGCTGGTCAACGGCGCGGCCCGGATGATCATCGCCCGCCGCAAGGAATACTCGGGGGCCAACGCATGAGCCAGGCAGCCAACACCGGCATACAGGAGCGCCCCGCCCCGGCGGAGACCGCCCGTCCGACCAGTCTGAGCAGCCGGGCACTGCCCCGCTGGGCCCCGTTCGCCTTCGCCGCGCTCGCGCTCGCGCTGGGCGTGGGCACCGGTGCCGCGGCCGGCTGGCAGAGCCACACCCAGTGGGGCCTGTTCTCCGCCCTGCTCTTCGTCGTCATCTCGTACGTCACGACCTCGGTCGTCGAGAACCGGCGCCAGGCCAAGGACCGGCTCGCCACCAGCATCGTCTGGGTGTGCTTCCTGCTGGCCGTCGTGCCGCTCGCCTCGCTGCTGTGGACGACGGTCAGCCGGGGCGCGGAGCGCCTGGACGGGTACTTCCTGAGCCACTCGATGGCCGGCGTGCTCGGCTCCGAGCCGACCGGCGGTGTCTACCACGCGCTGATCGGGACGCTGGAGCAGGTCGGCATCGCCACCCTGATCTCCGCCCCGATCGGCATGCTGACCGCCGTCTACCTGGTGGAGTACGGCAAGGGCGCCCTGGCCAAGGCCGTGACCTTCTTCGTCGATGTCATGACGGGCATCCCGTCCATCGTCGCCGGTCTCTTCATCCTCTCGATCATGCTGATGACGAAGACCCAGCCGTCCGGCCTGATGGGTGCGCTGGCACTCACGATCCTGATGATCCCGGTCGTGGTCCGCTCCACCGAGGAGATGCTCAAGCTCGTCCCGAACGAGCTCCGCGAGGCATCGCTCGCCCTCGGCGTCCCCAAGTGGCGCACCATCCTGAAGGTGGTCCTGCCGACCGCGATCGGCGGCATCACCACCGGTGTGATGCTCGCGATCGCCCGCATCGCCGGTGAGACCGCGCCGATCATGCTGCTGGTGTTCGGCAGCCAGCTGATCAACCCCAACCCGTTCCAGGGTGCACAGTCCTCGCTCCCGTTCTACATCTGGGAGCAGTACCGGGTCGGCACCGACCAGTCGTACGACCGTGCCTGGGCCGCCGCGCTGGTCCTGATCGCCTTCGTCATGATCCTCAACCTGGTGGCCCGCGGCATCGCCCGCTGGAAGGCCCCGAAGACCGGCCGCTGACGCGGCACGAAAGAAGCAGTGATTCAGATGGCCAAGCGCATCGACGTCAGCGGCCTGTCCGCCTACTACGGCTCCCACCTCGCCATCGAGGACATCTCGATGACCGTGGAGCCCCGCTCCGTGACCGCCTTCATCGGCCCGTCCGGCTGCGGAAAGTCCACCTTCCTGCGCACCCTGAACCGCATGCACGAGGTCACCCCCGGTGGCCGCGTCGAGGGCAAGGTGCTGCTGGACGACGAGAACCTGTACGGGGCGAACGTCGACCCGGTCTCCGTGCGCCGCACGGTGGGCATGGTCTTCCAGCGTCCGAACCCCTTCCCGACCATGTCGATCTTCGACAACGTCGCGGCCGGCCTCAAGCTGAACGGCTCGTACAAGAAGAGCCGGCTGCCCGAGATCGTCGAGAAGTCGCTGCGCGGCGCCAACCTCTGGAACGAGGTCAAGGACCGGCTGAACAAGCCCGGCTCCGGTCTCTCCGGCGGTCAGCAGCAGCGTCTGTGCATCGCCCGCGCGATCGCCGTCGAGCCGGACGTGCTGCTGATGGACGAGCCGTGCTCCGCGCTGGACCCGATCTCCACCCTCGCCATCGAGGACCTGATCGGCGAGCTGAAGGAGCGCTTCACGATCGTCATCGTGACGCACAACATGCAGCAGGCGGCCCGCGTCTCGGACCGCACGGCGTTCTTCAACCTCGCGGCGGTCGGCAAGCCCGGCAAGCTCATCGAGATCGACGAGACGGAACGCATCTTCTCCAACCCGTCCGTCCAGGCCACCGAGGACTACATCTCGGGACGCTTCGGATAGTCACCCGGCAACGGGGCCGATGTGGGCCGGGGGCGTGGATGGTTACGCCCGGTGGTGGATCTCCACCGGCGAACCGTCCCACCCTCCGGCGGACCGGCCTCGTCCCAGACGGCCTTGGGGTGCTGCATGGCGGTGCCACCGCAAGGCGAAGGGGCCGCCCCCACTCCCGCAGAGGGAGTGGGGGCGGCCCCATTTCCGTACCGCCGTGATCACGGCGGGCCGTCAGCCGAAGAGCAGGACCACGACTCCGTAGCTCGCGGCGGCGACCAGGGCCGCGGCCGGCATCGTGATGAACCAGCCCAGGATGATGTTCTTGGCGACGCCCCAGCGGACGGCGTTCACCCGCTTCGTGGCGCCCACACCCATGATCGCGGAGGTGATCACATGCGTCGTGGAGATCGGCGCGTGGAACAGGAACGCCGAGCCGAACATGATCGACGCACCCGTCGTCTCCGCCGCGAACCCCTGCGGCGGGTCCAGCTCGATGATCTTCCGGCCGAGCGTCCGCATGATGCGCCAGCCGCCGGCGTACGTACCCAGCGAGAGCATCAGCGCGCAGACCAGCTTGACCCAGACCGGGATCGGGTCGCTCGGGCTCTCGACATCGGCGATGACCAGCGCCATCACCACGATGCCCATGGTCTTCTGCGCGTCCTGGAGACCGTGGCCGAGCGCCATGCCCGCGGCCGAGACCGTCTGCGCGATCCGGAAGCCGCGCTTGGCCTTGTGCGGGTTGGACTTCCGGAACATCCACATGATCGCGACCATCACCAGATAGCCGACGACCAGGCCGATGACCGGGGAGACGAACATCGGGATGACGACCTTGTCGAGCACCCCGTCCCAGTGCACCATCGTCCCGCCGGCCAGCGCGGCACCGACCATTCCACCGAACAGGGCGTGCGAGGACGAGGACGGCAGCCCGAAGTACCAGGTGACGAGGTTCCAGATGATCGCGCCGACGAGCGCGGCGAAGAGGATTCCCATCCCCTTGTGGCCCTCGGGCGTCGCGATCAGGCCCTCGCTCACGGTCTTGGCGACACCGCTGCCGAGGAACGCACCGGCCAGGTTCATCACCGCGGCCATCGCCAGCGCCGCGCGCGGGGTGAGCGCACGGGTGGAGACGGACGTGGCGATGGCATTCGCCGAGTCGTGGAAACCGTTCGTATACGTGAAGCCGAGCGCGACACCGATGGTCACGATCAGCGCAAAGGTGTCCACGTGGTTCAGGACTCCTTGACCGCGATGGTCTCCACCGTGTTGGCGACGTGCTCGAACGCGTCGGCCGCCTCTTCCAGCACGTCCACGATCTGCTTGAGCTTCAGCACCTCGATGGCGTCGTACTTGCCATTGAAGAGATGAGCGAGCAGTTTGCGGTGGATCTGGTCGGCCTGGTTCTCCAGACGGTTGACCTCGATCCAGTACTCGGTGAGATTGTCCATCGTCCGCAGCCCCGGCATCGCCTCGGCGGTCAGCTCGGCCGCCCGGGCCAGCACCTCGATCTGCTGGGCAATGCCGTTGGGGAGTTCCTCGACCTGATAGAGCACGACCAGGTCGACGGCCTCCTCCATGAAGTCCATGATGTCGTCGAGCGACGAAGCGAGGTTGTAAATGTCCTCGCGGTCGAACGGCGTAATGAAAGAGGAGTTCAGCTGGTGGAAGATCGCGTGGGTGGCATCGTCCCCCGCGTGCTCCGCTGCCCGCATGCGCTCCGCGATCTCGACTCGGGAGGCAGAGTCCGCCCCGAGCAGTTCCATCAGGAGTTTCGAGCCCGTGACGATGTTGTCCGCGGATGCGGAGAACATGTCGTAGAAGCTCGTCTCCCTGGGGGTCAGACGAAAGCGCACGTGGGGTCCTCGGGGTGCTTTGGATTCGGTCAGGCTGATGCTAGGCGCATCATCCGGCCACGGCTAACCGGCGTTCTTCAGTGTCGCGCATCAGGCACAGTGATCAGCACGGGCCCCCGGTCACGTTTCAGATGAATTCGTTAGGATATACCCACCAGGGGTATATAAACGGCAGGGTAAAGGGAAAACGGGAGGCAGTAATGACCACCACCGAGGCTGCGGGGAGCACCACGGAGACGGAATCCCCCGTCACCGACCACGACCGGGGCATACACGGTTATCACCATCAGAAGGCCGAGCACCTCAAGCGGCTGCGCCGGATCGAGGGCCAGATCCGCGGCCTCCAGCGGATGGTCGACGAGGACGTCTACTGCATCGACATACTGACCCAGGTATCGGCGTCCACGAAGGCGCTCCAGTCGTTCGCCCTCCAGCTGCTGGAGGAGCACCTGCGGCACTGCGTCGCGGACGCGGCGGTCAAGGGCGGCGAGGAGATCGACGCCAAGGTCGAGGAAGCCACGAAGGCGATCGCCCGGCTGCTCCGCACCTGATGGCGGGCGTATCGGACCGCGGCGCCGCGCACACCCCCGGTGCTATCCCTGCCGGGGGACGGTGGCCCGCTCGGTGATCACACGGACGTCGAGCACCTCGTCGATGCGGTCCGCGCTGAGCCGTTCCCCGATCGCGGCCGACGCGGCGATCATCAGCTCGCCGCAGAGCTCGATCTCGGCGAGGGCCACCTGATCGGATACGGTCCGCGCGCTGAGCCTCACCACGTCACTCGCCTCTCACTGCCGTCGCCAACATCCCGGTGCCCCTCCCGGCAAGCTTAGGGAGCGGACCATGCGCCCCGCATGGCACGGACGGACCATTTCGCCGGCACCGGCATGCCTACGTCACCGCCCGCGTCCCCGCGCCGCACGCCTACCGCTGCCGGATCTGCCCGGTGTAGATGTCACCGCCGTCCGGCAGCCGCACCGAGACCGGCACTCCGAACCCGAACAGCAGTGTGGTCGACACCACTTCCGCCGGCGGCCCCTCGTTGGCGAAGCTGAACCGGTGGCGCACCTTGCGCAGCCGCCCCTGCTCGTCGAGGTACACGTCGAACGGGACCGTGTCCTCGCTGAACCCTTTCGCTGCCGCGGCCAGCACCCCGCGCGACCCGGGCGCGGCCTCGCGCGCGGCCAGCCCGATGTCCGCCGTCCCCCGGTAGTGCCGCACGGTGACCCCGGCGAGCTCGGTCCTGCCCTCGTACGTCACCTGCCGCGCTCCGCGCAGCAGTTCGGCGGCCGCCATCGGATCGGTCACCCCGCCGGTGACGAGGTTGCCGTCCTCCAGGGCCGTCGTGTCCACCCTGACCCATTTGTCGGCGGGTACTCCGGCGCCGCGGTTCTTCATGTAGAGCGCGCCCGGGGCCAGCAGTTCGGTGATGGGGCGGTGCTCGTCCTCACCGGCGGCGTCCTTGGGCAGTACGACGGTGAGCCGGCCGGTCCGGGTGCGGAAGTCGTACGTGCCCCGGCCCCGGATGGTGACCCGAGTCCCGCCGGCCGCGGTCTCCATCGACGTACGCACCTCGGCGGTCCCGGCGACGGTGCCGGCGCCGGGGTCCGGGGCGGTGCCGGCCACCGCCGCCGTCCCCGTCCCGCTCGCCGTGCCCGCGAGCACCGCGGCCGCGCGGCGGACCGCGTCGAGGGAGCCGGCCCCGCCCCGCTCGTCGGCCACGGCCCGGTCACCGCCACCGCCTGCCGAGCACCCGGCGGTCGCCGCCATCACGCCCACCACGGCAAGGGCGCAGACAGCGCGCGCCCCGCCTCCGGACCTGTGCTGCTGCACCACCATCGCCTGCCAACCCCCAACGCGTAACGCCTGCCCGAGAGGCCCGTCCGTTCCGGATAACGACGGCCCGTGTCCCCCGTCACGCCGCCCCCACCGGGCACACCGCCGGGTGGCCGCGGCCAGTACCGTGGACGGGTGTATGACCGACGCACCGACGAGGTCCCGCCGACCGCCCCCACTCCCGCGTCCGCCGGGCACCGGTCCACCACCGTGGAACGCGGCTCCTTCTGCACCGCGCGCTGCTCCTGTGGCTGGTCAGGCCCGGCCCGCCGGTCCAGAGACCGGGCACGTACGGACGCCGCGGAACACCTGGCGGCACCCTGACGCCACTTCTCTCCTCCCGCTCCTCCCTCTTCCCCTCCGCCTTCTCTGTCTTCTCTGTCTTCTCTGTCTTCTCCGCCATCTCGCTGTCCCCGACCTCTCCAGCCGATCCCCCCACGCCCGGCCTCCCCCGCCCGCCGCCGGCCGGCCCATGAGCGCCAAGACTCGGAGATCCGATGAACCTGCCGCCCCTGCCCGCCCGGCGCACCCTGCTCACCGCGGGCGCCGCCGCGGTACTCACCGGCGTCACCGCCACCGCCTGCAGCGGCACGTCCGGCGGCACCACCGGCCCGTCCGACGGCTCCGGCACCTCGGGCGGCACGGACGCCTCCCCCACCTCGCCGGCTCCGTCGAAGTCCGCCCCCACCGGGCCTGCGGACTTCTCCGCCCTGGCCGAGAGCCTCGACGGCAGCCTCATACGGCCCCAGGACGCCTCGTACCCGACCGCCCGTCAGCTCTACAACACCCGGTTCGACGGCCTGAAGCCCGCGGCTGTCGCCTATGTGCGGCACGAGGCGGACATCCGCGAGTGCCTGGCCTTCGCCCGCCGCACGGGCACCCCCGTCTCCATCCGCAGCGGCGGACACTCGTACGCGGGCTGGTCCAGCGGGAACGGGCGCCTCGTCCTCGACGTCTCGTCGCTCTCCCGCGTCGGGAGCGACGGCACGATCGGCGCGGGCGCCAAGCTCATCGACGTCTACCAGGGACTCGCCCGCAGCGGTCTGACGATCCCCGGCGGCTCCTGCCCCACCGTCGGCATCTCCGGCCTCACCCTCGGCGGCGGCCACGGCGTCGCCTCCCGCGCGTACGGTCTGACCTGCGACAGCCTGACCGCGGCGACCCTCGTCACGGCCGACGGCAAGACCCTGACCGTGGACGCCGAGAACCACCCGGACCTCTTCTGGGCGCTGCGTGGCGCGGGCAACGGCAACTTCGGCGTGGTCACCGGGCTGACGTTCCGCACCCGTCCGGTCCCGCAGACCGTCACCGCGTACATGTCGTGGCCGTGGTCACGTGCCCGGTCGGTCGTCTCGGCCTGGCAGGAGTGGGGCCCGGCCCAGCCCGACGAGATCTGGTCCTCTGCGCACCTCGCCGGCGGTCCCGGGGGCGCCGACCCGACCGTTTCGGTCGCCGCGTTCAGCCTCGGTACGTACGGCGGCCTGCAGAACGCCGTCGACCTCCTCGCCGACCGGATCGGTGCCCCGGCCTCCTCCGTATCGCTGCGCCGCCGCAGCTACCAGGAGTCGATGCTCGTGTACGCGGGCTGCTCGGGCATCACCGACGCGCAGTGCCATCTGCCGGGGACGACACCCGGCCGCACCACCCAAGGCACCCTCCAGCGCGAGACGTACGCCGCCGCGTCCGACTTCTACGACCGCTCGCTGTCCCCGGCGGGAGTGCAGGCCCTGCTCGACCGGACCGAGGCGTTCACCCGGATCCCGGTGACGGCGGCCGGGGGCGGCGGCTCCGTCGCGCTCACCGCGCTCGGCGGGGCGATCAACCGGGTCTCCCCGCAGTCGACGGCCTTCGTCCACCGGGGCTCGCGGGTGCTCGCGCAGTACATCGCCTCCTGGACCCCCGGCACGGCGGGCACCACCCAGCAGGACTGGCTGAAAAACACCCACGCGGCGATGCGCCGGCACGCGTCCGGAGCTGCGTACCAGAACTACACCGACCCGGCGCTGACCGACTGGCGCCGGGCCTACTACGGTTCGGCGGCCGACCGCCTCGCCGATCTGAAGAAGCAGTACGACCCGGAGCGCCTCTTCGCCTTCCCCCAGGCGCTCTAGCCGGGGGCGCGGACGGGGTCTCCTACGCGGCGAGGTCCTTCTCGCCGTCGCCGCCGCACGTGCCCGGCCTCGGCTCGGGGATTCCGAACGCCCCGGCCGGCTCCCCGGCCGCCGCCGCCGGCACCGGCCGGCGCGACCGTACGAGCCGGCCGAACCGGTCCGTCCGCGAGACCGCCGCCATCAGCGGGGTCAGCAGCATCATCGCCAGAGGGGCGAGCAGCAGGGCGACCGCGGTACCGAGGGCGAATCCGCCGACGACGTCGGTCGGGTAGTGGACGCCCATGTAGATCCGGCAGAAGCCCTCCAGGAGGGCGAGCGCGATGGCGGCGATGCCGAACTTCCGGTTGGCCACGAAGATCCCGACGGCCAGTGCCATCGCCATCGTGGCGTGGTCGCTGACGAAGGAGAAGTCGTTCTTCCCCGTCACCAGGACGTCCAGCCCCTGGTGGTCCCTGAACGGGCGGGGCCGGTGCACGAATCCGCGGATCGGGATGTTGATCAGCAGCGCGATCCCGGCGGCGAGCGGCGCCCAGACGAGGCCGGCGACCGCCGTCACCGAGTCGTCGGCCGTACCGCGCCGGCGCACACTCCACCAGCACCACAGGACCACGAGGACCATGCCGAGCATGATTCCGTACTCACCGACGAACTCCATGACCCGGTCGAACCAGGTGGGAGCGGACTTCGCGAGCCCGTTGATGTCGTAGAGCAGGCTGACATCGGGGTTCGACCCATCCAGTGCGAGTCCAGCCATCTGCTGCGGCCCCTTGCCTTGTCTGCTGCCGCGGGCACACCGGTGTGCACCGCTTTGACGAACCCCCGTGTCGGTTCGATCACTGTGTCTGATCGGCACTGCGTCCGATCCGTACTGCGTGGACCGGTACTGCGCGAATCGGTCGTCCTGGTCCCCTCAGGGAACGACCTCCCCCGAGCGTGCGTTCCACTCTCCACCGAATGATCACCATGACGTTATCGAAGAGTGACTCATCGTCGCAGCTCAGGGCCCAGGCTTCACAGAGAGTTCCGGCCACCGCCGCCGTTGCGTCATGCCGCCGGCCGGGCCGTCGGAAGGGCCGCGGCCCCGTCCTTGGTCACGCGCGTCGCACCGAAGTAGTCGGGGGTGTCGATCTTGTCGAAGCGGATCACGGCCCCGGTGTACGGGGCGTTGATCATGTACCCGCCGCCGACGTAGAGCCCGACGTGGTGGATGGCCCGCGAGTTGGTCAGGTCGTCGGAGAAGAACACGAGGTCGCCCGGGAGCAGCTCGTCCCGGGAGGGGTGCGGTCCGGCGTTGTACTGATCGTTCGCCACCCGGGGCAGCTCGATGTCCACGGTCCGGTACGCGGCCTGGGTCAGGCCCGAACAGTCGAACCGCCCGTTCTGCTCGGGCGTGCCGTTGCCGCCCCAGAGATACGGCGTGCCGAGCTTCTTCTGCGCGAAGTAGATCGCCCCGGCCGCCTGCTGAGAGGGCTGTACGCGCCCGACCGGCCTGGCGAAGCTCTTCTCCAGGGACCGGATGATGGTGACGTAGTTCTGGGTCTCCGAAATGTCCGGAACACCACCGGACCGGATCACCCGGTACGCGCCGGCGTTGTACGCGGCCAGCATGTTGTCCGTCTGATCCCCCGGCACCTTCTTCACGTACCCGGCCAGTTCGCAGTCGTACGAGGCGGCGGACGGGATGGCGTCGGCGGGGTCCCAGACGTCCCGGTCGCCGTCCTTGTCCCCGTCGATCCCGTGGCCGGCCCAGGTGCCGGGGATGAACTGGGCGATGCCCTGCGCGGCCGCGGGACTCTCGGCCCGGGGGTTCCACCCGCTCTCCTGGTAGAGCTGGGCGGCCAGCAGGGCCGGGTTGATGGCGGGGCAGAGGTTGCCCCACTTCTCCACCAGCGGCTGGTACTTCGCGGGCACGGCCCCCTTGGCCAGCGCAACGGCTCCGCCGCCACCGGAACCCGCGAGTCCGGCGGCGGCGGAGTACGTACCGACGACGAGCAACGCCACGAAGGACATGGCCACGCCGACACCGATGCCACCGAACACCCAGAATTTCCGCACCCCTCAACCATCCCCCATCGGGGCCCCGTTCATGGGCGGTTTCGACGGTGTGTGCGAGTCTTCCGGGTCACCGGGGGTGCCGGGCCGTCATTTCCGGCGCACGGAACCACCGGACCGGCGCACCGGGCGCCCGCCCCGGCGCACCGGATACATCGGATGCGCGGGGCCGGTCGGCCGGCCCGGGTGACCGAACGACCTGCCGACCTGCCGGGTCGGCAGGTCGGCAGGTCGACAGGTCGGCGGGGTCGGTCGTCAGGTCGTCAGGAGGCTGCGGCCGACCAGAAGCCGGAGCGCACATTGGGGCTGGGGAGCGGGTAGACGCCCTTGTAGGACGGCCCGTTCGGCTCGGACGAGGAGTCGGCGACCTTCGACTCCTTCACACAGGGGGTGTCCGCCTCGAAGAAGGCCTGCCCCTTGGCACGGATGCTCACGCTGATCCCGAAGCCGTCCTTGGACACCGCGTAGACCGCCGGGAACTGCTCGTCGACGTTCTTCGCCTTGATGCGGTAGTCGCTCGCCCGCCAGAACTGCTCGATCTGGTCGAGGAAGCCCTGCCGCCGTTCCGCGGAGACGATGGTCATCACGGTGCGCCTGCGCGTCACGTCGCAGCTGCCCTTGGTCGTCTGGCCGTGGGCCCACTGCACCTCGGGGTCGATCTTCTTCAGCACGGCGTCGAGCATGCTGTCGGCCCGGTCGGCAGCCTCCTGCATGTCCATGCCGTTCCCCTTGGTGCCCTCGGTGCTCTTGTCGCTCTTGGTGGCCGTGGTGCTCGTGTTCGCACCCGACTGCGCATTCTCGCTGCCGCAGGCGGACAGCGCGAAGCCGACAGCCAGAGTCACCGCAACGATCTGGAACCTGCGCCTCATCGCTGTTCCTCCATCTTGAGCCGGTCGGAGTGTCCCGACACGATAAGCGCGATGCTGTCGGCGGACACGGCGTCCCGTGCCGGGTTGAAGTAGTTGGAGTGCGAGTCGAAGCTCATGGGCTTGCCCGGGTCCACCGGGAAGCGCGTCGCCCCGAAGGCCTTGCTCGCCGGGTCCTTGCCGAACCAGAGGTCGTCGTCGCCCGGGTCGGCCAGGTCGCCGGCGATGTAGGAGCCGGCCGGACCGCCCAGGATCATCCCGATCCCACCCACGACGACCTGCGTCTTGGACGGGAGCTTGGTCACCGGGTCGTTGGCCGCGGCGCCGACGAAGACGTGCCCGGCACCGACCCCGAGGTCCACGGCCCGGTCCACGCCCACCCCGGGACTGCCGACCAGGATGATGTCGTCCACCCCCGGGATCCCCCCGAGCTTCTGGGTCGCGGCACCGAGGGTGCGCGAGCCGTAGGAGTGCCCGATGGCCGTGATGTGCGGGTCCTTGTTCTGGTTGGTGGCCGCGATGCCGCCCATGAAGTCGTAGTACGCCGCGCCGCCCTTCTCGGCCCGGCCGGTGCCCGCGACCGCCAGGCTGCTCAGCCCGTCCGGCGCCTGCGGTGCGTCGTAGCCGAGCCAGACGATCGAGGCGCTGGACGGGTCGTAGCCCTGGGCTCCGATCGCGGTGTCACGGGCGCGCTTGAGGTCGTTCTTCGCGAACTCCTCGTCGAGGGAGGTGTTCAGCCCCGGCACGTAGGCCGACACGTTCTTCGAGGTGTCGGGGTTGCCGTAGGAGACGATCGCCCGCCCGTTGCCCTCGTCGCTGATGCCGATGAGGTACATCGGGGGCTGACTGCCCTCCTTCAGCTGCCGGTCGATCTCCCGCAGCCCGGCCAGCTGCTCCTTCGACGTCTTGTCGGTCTTGCCCTCCAGCTTCGAGATCAGATCCGGCAGGTTGCGGCGGTTGGCCTTGTCGCGGTCCGCCACCGGAATCCCGTCGAGGCTGCCGATCTGGTCCGGGGAGAGCTCCAGGTACTCATCGCGCTGCTCCTGCGTCAGTCCGTTCCACCAGTACGCGCGGCCGGCCGCGCTGCCGCCCTTCGGGATGCGGTCGTTGAGGTACTGCCGCCGCGCGTCACGCACCGCCGAATCGACCCGCGTACCGGATCCGGGCATCCCGGTGAACACGCCGCCGCCGGAGCCCTTGGTCATGTCCGCGGCGGCGGCGACGTACTGGCCCTTGTCCCACTTGTCGCCGGCCTTGTGCGCGACCTGTGCGTACTGGTCGACGACGTCCTTGGCGGTGTCGCCGGGGTGCGTGATCGTGTCGATGGCGCCGGTGACGTCGCCCAGCAGACCGTCGTCGCCGACGATGCCGTCGAGGAAGCCGCCGCCCGAGCCTCCGGGAGTGCCGGGGGTTTGTCTACCCGCGTCGACTCCTGTGGAAGAACCGCTGGTTCCTTCTGAACCACCAGTGCCGCCGGTCCCGCCGGAGGCGTCGGACCCACCGGATCCGCTGCCGCCCGCGCCGCCGGAGCCACTGCCCCCGGAACCACTACCTCCGGAACCGGTGCCGCCGGCCCCGCTGCCTCCGGAGCCGCTGCCGCCCGTCGCGTCCGAGCCCGCGGTGCCGGCGCCGGTTCCACCGGTCACGGTCGCGCCCTCGGACCCGCCGCCACCGCCACCGCTGCCGCCGCCGTTCCCCCGGCCGCCGTTACCGGCCTCGACGTTGGAGGGCGCGCAGCCGCCGCCGGTCAGCTGGCAGATGGCGTCCTGGATCCGGCCGGTCAGCTGCCCGCCGATCCCCGTGGCCACGAGCCCGCCGATGAGGGCGACGACCACGAGGATCATGCCCAGGTACTCCATCGCGGTCTGACCGGTGTCGGCACGCCGCTGCTTGATCATCCGCACGATGCTGAACGGCCGGTGCTCCGCGCGCTGTTCGGCGGCGAGCCGGAACCAGGCCCGCGAACGGGACCGGAGCAGCAGGACGATCAGGACGACGGGCAGCACCAGCTGGGCCACGCCCTGTCCGTTCGCGTCGCCCAGGGTGGCCAGCGCTCCGAGCGTGAGCCAGGCACTCACGGCCAGCAGCCCGCGCCAGACCCAGACACCTCCGGTCCGCACCCGGAACGACAGCACGAACCCGGTGATGCCGGGCAGCGAGGCGTACAGCACCATGCCGATCAGCCGGCCGTCCACCGCATCGACCGACGCGGCCAGCAGCAGCGCGTCGAGCGCGCCGACGACCGTGACGGCGAAGAGCAGTCGGACGAGAATCAGTACCGCCTGCAAGGGGCGCGACAGTGGCTGCCGGCCCGGAGGGACCTCGGCGGTGCTCATGTCAGCACCACCCGGTACCGCTAGTTCTCGTATGCCAGACACGGCGAGTCTCCCCAGCTTTGTGAGTGGGCGCAGCGACAGTTCCCCCCGGTATCCGTATGCGACCACAGCGCCGCCGACCCGGCATGGGCCCCAGGACCCAATGCCGGGCTCAACGTCGAACACCCGGCCTATCCCGTACTGCCACCGACCGGCCCGTTACGGGTCATTGGGGGCACCGACGGGGCGTCAGGACGATCGGGCGGACCGCCCGGCGCCGCCCCCGCCGTACGTCCTCGGGTCCTCGGCGGCGAGTCGGCGCAACGCCGCGGCGGCCCGGTGTTCGGGGCTGGTTCCGTCGTCCGGGATGTGCCACACGAGGTGCTGCCGACGGCCGTCCTCCGCGCCACTGCCGTCCTCCGCGCCACTGCCGGTGGGCGGGCTCGCGCGGTGTGCGAGGTTCACGGTCGTGCGGTCCCGGTCCCTGAAGTCGGTGCCGATCCAGCCCTGTTCGACGTTCCAGCGGGTCAGCAGGTCCGGCCGGTCGCGCAGACCCGCCGCGATGAGCCGCGCGGTCCTGCGGGCCGGCCATGTCCACCCGTGGTCGTTCTCGGCACGCGCGATCTCCGCGTCGTACGCGGCGGCCTCGAAGCGGTACTCGGGCAGCTCGCGCACGGGCAGCAGGGAGGGCGGCGGGGACGGGCGGCGCCAGTCGGACCAGACGACGTGGTCCCCGTCCCGGCGGATGGTGACGTGGAGCGCGCCGCAGCAGCCCTCGGTGCAGTACGCCTCCGCGAGCTGCACTTCCCGTGGTTCGTCCGTGGCCCGCAGGCGGCCGCTGTCCAGCAGGTACTCGGGGGCGTGCGCGCCGCCCCGGCCGAAGGCGGCCGGCACCAGGGGGCGCCCGTCGATCAGGATGCGGGTCTCGACGATGCCCGGATCCACCGGGTCGAGCACGGTGGCCTCGATCCTCAGCCGGCCCGCCGGGCCCGTACCTCCGGCATCGCGGCGGAACGGCTGACGGGCCGTGCGCCGGGCCCAGCCCAGCCGCCGCTGCCCGGCCGAGTCGCCGCTCCCCGTGGATCCGCCGGCCAGGAGCGCCCGCCATTCCGGTCGGCCCAGCACGGACTCCAGGCGGTCCAGCAGCGCCTCGCGCCGGCCGGGCCCCCATTCCAGCAGGCGGCTCGGGCCACTGTGCAGTTCGAGCGCGACGGACAGCAGGAGTGCGTGGTGGTCGAGAGTGGGTGGCAGGTCGGCGGCACGTACGGCGAACGCTTCGAAGAGGCCGACGGCCACCGGGCAGGCCAGGACCTCGGCCCGGTAGTCGTTCACGCTCGACATCCGGCACAGCACCCGTCCCGCCCCGGCCACGAGCCCCGCTCCTCCTGGACGGGCCTCCCGCAGGAGGTCGGCGAGCCGGACGGCCTCGGCGACCCGGCGGGCGGTCTCGGGCCGCACCGCGTTCACCTTCCGCAGGACCGCGTCCAGCAGTCCGGGTACGGAGGACTCCTCGCCGGCGGCCAGGGCGTCGACCAGGCCGCGCAGCTCCGGGCCCCTGGCGTGATGCCCGAGCCACACCAGAGCCGCGGCCGGGCCGTCGAGGGGGTCGAGCGTCTGCACGGCATGGTCGGCGAGGTCCCGGAGCCCGCCGAGGACCCTGAGATACGGGACGTCCTCCGGTTCGCCGAGACGGGTCAGGAGGGCGAGGCCGACGCAGACCGCCATGGGGCTGGTTCCCGTACGGGTCAGGCACCGGCCGAGCGCCCGCGCCCGGCCCTCGTCCGGCAGCGGCAGCCGGGCCACCACGGACCGGACGTGTCCGCCCCGGATGCTCAGTCCGACGAGGCGGAGATGAATCTCTTCGGCGGCCTGTGCCACACCGGGCGCATCGGAGCGGGGATCGGTGCCGGTGCCGGGATCGTTGTCGGTGCCGGGATCGTTGCCGGGATCGGCAACGGCATCGGGGTCGGCATCGGAGCTGGCACCGGTACGGGACACAAGCGGGGTCAGCACCGCCGTCAACGCCGCGCAGGCCGATTTCCAGGACGTTCCGGTCCGGGGGCGGCGCTCCGGCGGGCCCGGCAGCGCGTATCCCCCTTCGGGGAGCCTGCCGTCGGGCTCGGCGCGAAGAAGCCGCAGCGCCTGGGAGTACAGGGAGGCGGGAGGGAGCGCGGTGCGCTCTTCCGGGGCGCTCAACGGGCGGGGTGGGTCTCGATTCCATGAGTCATGCGCGGAGTCTCGCAGGCGGCCCGACCACGCACCAGCCGATTTCCCCGTAGGCCACTTCGGGGACGTCAGCCGGACGTCAGTGAGGCGTCAGCGGAACGTGAGCGATCCACAGGATGCTTATGTTGTCAAGAGGTCAGAGAGAGCGGTTCGCCGCAGGATCCGGGCCTTGCCTCATGCTCATCCTGGGAGAATTCCATGCGTACGTTCCGCAGCCGCAAGCACACCGCCGCTCTCGCCACCGTCACCGCCGTGCTCGCCCTGTCGCTCACCGCCTGCGGCGGGGACGACACCGGCACGAAGTCCGCCGGCAAGGCGGACAACAGCACCTCGGCCGGCGCCTCGACCGACGCCTCCCAGCCCTCCACCGACGCGACGACCACGGACACCAAGAAGACCGGCGGCACCGCGCAGAACGCCGGCGCCACGAAGACGGACAGCTCGAAGTCCGGGTCGACCGGTGGCAGCAGCGCGACGGGTGGCAACACCAGCGACAGCTACGCCTACAAGCACCCGTGCAAGAGCTCGGACCTGTCGGTGCGCGTCTACCCGCGTGAGGGCTCGTCCACCCAGCAGGTGATCGAGGTCAACAACACCGGTGCCAACTCCTGCGGCCTGAGCTACTTCCCGCAGGTCAGCCTGGGCGCCTCGAAGGCCTCGGACCACAGCGGGGACATCAAGCCGTCGGTTCCGGGCGGCCTGGGCGGCGCGCCCGCGTACCCGGTCAAGCCGAAGACGGCCGCCATCGCGGTGATCGACCTCAACCCGAGCGGCAAGAACGGCGTCACCTGGGTCAACGAGATGAACGTGCTCGCCGACGGCGACCACATGGCCAACGCCGACACCCAGAACTTCGACCTCGGCCCGGACGTCAAGGTGGGCAGCCCGAAGCTCGGCCTGTACCAGGGCTCGGTCGCCGACGCGGTGAACTCCATGAAGCAGGCCGGCAACTGACCTGATCGGACGGGCCGTACGACGAGCCCCCGGGAAGCGACGCACCTCCCGCCGCACCCGACACACAGGGCCCGGATCCATGCGATCCGGGCCCCACGTGTTGGACGCTCCGTAAACAACGCGGCAGCCGATGCACCAAATCGAGCCAGTTCGCCAAAGCGGGCAAAGTCTCGCCCCATATCGAACACTTCTTCCCCGGCGCCGGACCGACCGCGGAGCCCGTCCGGCCCGCCCTCTTCTCCCGGCGCGAGAACCCGAAGCTGGACGCCCGGCGCGGGCCGCGACGCCCCTCGCTCCGGGGGCGGCACCGCGCCACGGCCGATGGCCGGCGGCGGTCGGGCGGCGGTCCGGCGGCAGACAGAAAACGACCAGAATCCGGACGGGAACGGCCCCCCTCGATGGGTAACGTTCGGCCGGTGTGGAAGTTCACCGGCACGGGGGCGAGGTGGGTGCACTGAGCGGGATCGTGGTCTATCTGCCGCGGCGGAGCGACGACATCGGAGGGGCACCGTCCGGTGACCCCGTGACGTTGCGGCTCGGCCCGGGACAGACAGCACGCTTCGGACGGGGCTCCACGACGACCCCGGTCGAACTGCGCCTGGACGACGAGGCCATCTCCCGGCTGGCCGGCGAGATCCGGGTGACGGACGACCACTGGCAGCTCAGCAACCACAGCACGACCCAGAGCTACCTGGTGGAGAACCCGGAGGGCGCGGGAGAGTACCTGCGGGTTCCGCCCCGGCGGGCCGGCGCGCCCATCCCCTTCGAGTTCTCCCGGGTCGTGCTGCCCACCCGCCGCGACGCCACCGTCTCCTTCCAGGTCTTCGCGCCCGACCACGTCTATCTGGACCCCTGCCCGGACCCCGCCGTCGCGGCGGGCCAGTGGGGCAGCCGCACCGTCATGGCGTACTCGCTGGACGAGACGGCCCTCTACTTCCTGATCCTGGTCGCGCTCTGCGAACCCCGGCTGCGCGACGAGTCGCCGGTCGCCGTGCCGACCACTCCGCAGATCGTCGAACGGCTCAAGGGGCACGCCGCGTGCGGCCGGCTGAAGGCGCGGGCGGTCAGCTCGCACATCGACTACCTCGCCGAGGAGAAGATGCGGATCAGCGTCCCGCCCGAGCAGGGGTCCGGCGGAGCGCGCCGCAACGGTAAGCGGGAGGCCCTGGTCGGGATCGCGTTGCGGTTCGGACTCGTACGGGAGGAGCATCTGGCGCTGCTGCCGCCCCGGGCCGCCGCACGCAACCACGGGCGGGAGACGGGCCGTTGAGCCGGGAGCCCACCGAGCGCGACGGCCCGCGGACGGGCGACGGCCCGCAGGTGGGCGACAGTCCGCGGATGGGCGACAGTCCGCAGGTGGACGACGACCGTACGGAACTGCTCCCGCCCGGCTACCGGGTCGGCGGCTGGGAGGTCACCGAGCCGATCGCCTCCGGCGGCTGGGCGACGGTGTACGCGGGCCGCCCGGTCGACGGCCCACCACGTCAACCCGAGACGGGACCTCAACCCGTGGAGGTCGCGCTCAAGTTCCTGCCGACCGCGGGGCTCGCGCCGCGCCAGGCCCGCAAGGTCGCGGAGACCGCCCGGCGGGAGGTCGAGCTCGGCCGCCGGGCCGGCCATCCGAGGCTGATCCGCCTGCTGGACTCCGTCGTGATCAGTGATCCGGACCGGGCGTTCCTGGACGGTGCGATCGTGCTGGTGATGGAGCGGGCCGAGCGCAGTCTGCGGGACCTGTTCGACGCCGGGATCGCGGAAGGAGCCGCACGGGTCGCGGGGGCCGCCGGGGTCACGGGGACCGCACGGGGCGCGGGAGCCGCAGGGACCGCACGGGACGCAAAGGCCGCAGCGGCCGCAGGGACCACACGGGGCGCAGGGACCGCACGGGGCGCAGGAACCGCACGGGGCGCGGGGCCCGCAGGGGCCGTGGAGGCGGACGTCGCCCGGCTGTTCGCCGAGATCTGCGAAGGGCTGGCCCATCTGCACGGCAGCGGCTGGGTGCACGGCGACCTCAAGCCGGAGAACATCCTGCTGATGGCCGACGGCGCGCTCAAGCTGTCGGACTTCGGGCTCGCCACCGAACTGACCGGCACCCACGGCACCCACGGGTACGCGCCACCGATGGGCACCCTGGACTACCTCCCGCCCGAGCGCTGGCAGGCCCCACTGGGCGAGCACGGCGTGGAGGTCCGGCCCAGCGCCGACATCTGGGCCCTGGGCATCATGGTCCACGAGGCGTTCGCGTCCGGCGCCTCGCCGTTCCCCGGCGCCACCCCGGTGGCACGCGGCGCGGCGGTACAGGAGTACGCCGACGGGCGCGCACCGCTGCGGATCGACAGTGCGCTGCCACCGTTCTGGCGCGCGCTGGCCGCCGACTGCCTCGCGCCGACCCACGCCGAGCGCGCCGCGCACAGCGCCGAGAGCCTGCTGGCACGCGTCGCCGCACGGTCGACGGCACCCCGCCCGGTAGGCCGGCGGTGGAGATCCCGCACCGCTCTGGTGACCGTCGCGTTGTGCTCGGTGGCCGCGACGATCTGGTCGCACGCCGTCGGCGACGCCGCTTCGGGCGCGAAGGGCGAACCACCGGCACGGCTGCGGGTGTTCAACGCCGACGACGGGTGCCGGGAACGTACGGACCGGAACCCGCAGTGCAGCCTCGGCCTGGCGATCGACCCACTCAAGCCGTACACCGTCGACAACGTTGTACCGGTACGGGTGTGGCACGGCGACGTCCTCGCGGTCGACTGCCGCCTCCCCCGGGGCATCCCCATCATCGACGAGTCGGACGCCAGCTCCACCGAGTGGTACCGGGTCCGCCTGCCGGCCCGCTCCACCACCGCGTCCGCCGCTTCTGCCTCCGCGTCCACCCCCTCGGCCGCCGATGCCTCCGCCTGGCTGCCGGCCGTGCGTACGGCGGATCACCCCCGGGTTCCCGACTGCCCGCGTCCCACGGGCAAGCCCGTATCCACGTCCGTACCCACGCCCGCACCCGTCCCCGTACCCGCCTCCGTGCCCACCTCCGTGCCCGCGTCCCTGCCTGTCCGTTGAGTGTCGGCGTTCGCGTCGCGGGGTGTCACTCCGGATCGTTCCGGATGTCGTACCCGGCAGCCCGAGGGCTAGTTTGCGGTCCCGACAGTCACCGGAAGGAAGAGGAAACAGCCCATGCGCGGCACGCGTTCGCTCCTGATCGGCGGGGTCCTCGCCCTCGCCTCCCTGTCCGTGACCGTGCCGACGGGCACGGCCCTGGCCGCCGGGAACGGCTCCGCGTCCCCCGCGCGGGCCGCCGACGCCACCCAGAGCTTCCGCAATCAGGCCACGGGCCGTTGCATGGACGACACCGACGACGGGTTCCGCACGTGGAGCTGCAACGGGAGCAACCCGCAGCTGTGGGACGTGAAGGTCTGGGAGGACGGAACGCGCCAGCTGCGCAACGTGAACACGGGGCGCTGCATCGAGGACAGCGACAACGGGTTCCGCACCGTCGGCACGTGCGGCTCCACCCCGGAGCAGAGCTGGTGGATCAAGGTCTGGTCCGACGGCACCGTCCGCTTCCAGAACCAGGCGACCCTGCGGTGCATCGACGACAGCTCCCTGGGCTTCCGCACCTGGCCGTGCAACGACACCCCGTACCAGAGCTGGTTCTGACACCGGCGCACCTGCAACGCACTCTCCCCCAACTCCCCTTTCCCGCACGGCCATTCCGAAGCGAAGGAGCAGTCGGATGCGTGGCTCGACCGAACGACGACGCGCGATGTGGAGATCAGCGGTCCTGCTGGCCATGGTGGCCGCGACCGGCCTCGGCAACCCGGCCCTCGCGCAGAACGCGGGCGAGGTTCCGGGCCCCCTCGACAACTCCGCCCCGGCCGCGCTGTTCTGCGACATCCCGGCGGACCGGGACATCGCGGTGACCCGCAAGGTGTACGAGGTCGGGCAGCGCCGCGGCGTGTCCGACAAGGTGATGCTCGCCGGCTTCGAGACGGGCTGGGTCGAGTCCCGGATGAACAACCTGGCGTGCGGGGACCGGGATTCGCTCGGCGTCTTCCAGCAGCGCCCGTCGATGGGCTGGTGCGAACCCGCCCAGTGCCTCGACGTCGGCTTCGCGGCCAACAAGTTCTTCGAGGTGGCCCAGCAGATGGAGCCCGACTGGGACACCGCGGGCGAACTGGCCCAGGCCGTCCAGCGTTCCGCGTACCCCGAGCGCTACCCGCAGGCGGAGGGCTACGCCCGGGAGCTGATGGGCGAGGCGTTCCAGCCGTACGGCACGATCGGCGCGAAGTACGCCGGTCTGGGCGGCCACGACGGGCCGCTCGGATGGCCCGTCCGCGCCGAGGAGGACTCCTCACTCGGCGGGCGCTTCCAGCTCTTCCAGAACGGGATCGTCATCTGGCACCCGGACGAGGCCCACGCCGTCTACGGGGACATCCTGACCAAGTTCTGGGACACCGACGCCGAACGCCGCTGGGGCTTCCCCACCACCGACGAAGCCGACGCCGCACAAGCACCCGACGGCACCAAGGGCCGCTACCAGTTCTTCGAACGAGGACTCTTCCTCTGGTCACCCCAGACCGGCGCACACACCGTCCACGGCGCCATCTACGACGCCTTCCACGCCGCCGGACACGAAGGCACACTCGGCTACCCCCTCACCGACGAAACCGACGAAGCAGGCGGCGGCAAGGCACAGAAATTCCAGAAAGCCACCATCCACTGGACCGCCGAAAAGGGCACCTGGATCACCGAGAGCTGACGGGGGAGGCAGTCATGAACTCACGCGCACCACTGAGTCTTCGGCGCATGATCGGGGCGGTGACGCTGGCCCTGGCGGCCCTCGCCGTCATGTTCGGCACGGCGCCGGCCGCCAGTGCTTCGGAGCCGGGCGGGCCGATCGGCCGCGGCGAGGCGATGGACCGGGCGTGGTCGTGGATCGCCGAGCAGGTCCCGTACAGCCAGAGCGGCTGCCATCAGAACCAGTTCGGCTGCTACCGGCCGGACTGCTCGGGCTATGTGTCGATGGCCTGGAACCTCGGTACGTCCCTGACGACCTGGGGCCTGTGGGACGTCACCTTCGACGTTCCCGCCAACGACCTGCAACCGGGTGACGCCCTGCTGCGCGACTCGGGCGGCACGGACCACGTGGCGCTGTTCCTCCGCTGGGCGGACCCCGCCCACACCCAGCCGGTGGTGCGCGAGGAGTACGACTTCGGGCATGTCGCCGAGGAGCGGGTTTGGAGCGACGGGCTCAGGGGCTTCACGCCCCGCCGCTACAACAACCTGGACGACCTGGTCCCGTACGGCACCATCGCGGCGAAGTACGACAGTACGGGCGGCCCCGGCGGCCCGCTGGGCAGCCCGATCACGGGTGAACGGGACTCCTCGCTCGGCGGGCGCTTCCAGCAATTCCAGAACGGGATCATCATCTGGCACCCGGACGAGGCCCACGCCGTCTACGGGGACATCCTGACCAAGTTCTGGGACACCGACGCCGAACGCCGCTGGGGCTTCCCCACCACCGACGAGGCCGACGCCGCACAAGCACCCGACGGCACCAAGGGCCGCTACCAGTTCTTCGAACGAGGACTCTTCCTCTGGTCACCCCAGACCGGCGCACACACCGTCCACGGCGCCATCTACGACGCCTTCCACGCCGCCGGACACGAAGGCACACTCGGCTACCCCCTCACCGACGAAACCGACGAAGCAGGCGGCGGCAAGGCACAGAAATTCCAGAAGGCCACCATCCACTGGACCGCCGAAAAGGGCACCTGGATCACCCAGAACTAGGAGACCGCGTTGAGCCAGCACCACCCCACCCGTAGGAACGTCCTGAGGACCGCGGGCGGTCTCTCCGCCGCGCTGGCACTCGGCACCGGGGGCGTCCTCGCGGCGGCCACGTCGGCGAGCGCGGCCGGTGACGGCTTCGGGCTGCGCATCGTGGACCGTGACGAGAGCGACCGCCGCCTGAAGTACTACCGCTTCCGGACCGACGCGATCGGCTGGAACCCGGGCGTCAACGTCCTGCTCCCCGAGGACTACGCCACCAGCGGCCGCACCTACCCCGTGCTCTACCTCTTCCACGGCGGCGGTCTCACCTCGGACTTCATCGAGTTCGACCGTGCGGGTGTCCGCGACTGGACCGCCGGGAAACCGATCATCGTCGTGATGCCCGACGGCGGCCATGCCGGCTGGTACTCCAACCCGGTCGCCTCCAACACGGGTGCCCGGAACTGGGAGACCTTCCACATCGCCCAGCTGCTCCCGTGGATCGACGCGAACTTCCGTACGTACGCCGAATACGACGGCCGCGCCGTCGCCGGGTTCTCCATGGGCGGCTTCGGCGCGCTGAAGTACGCCGCGAAGTACTACGGCCACTTCGCCTCGGTCAGCGCCCACTCCGGCCCGGCCAGCCTGCGCCGCAACCTCGGCGCGGTCGTGCACTGGGCCAATGTGTCCTCCGCCGCCGCGGACCTGGCGGGCGGCACGGTCTACGGCGCTCCGCTGTGGGACGAGGCCCGGGTCAGCGCCGACAACCCGGTCGAGCGCATCGAGAGCTACCGCAACAAGCGGATCTTCCTGGTCGCCGGCACCGGCGGCCGGCCCGTGCCCTGGTTCAGCCAGGTCAGCGAGGACAACGTGCTCCAGGGCCAGCGGGAGTTCCGCGGCCTCCTCGACGGGGCCGGCATCCCGTACGAGGCGCACGAGGAGCCCGGCAGTCACGAGTTCCGCGTACCGCTGTTCCTCCGCGACCTGGACGGCATCATCGGACGCCTCCGCAAGGCCTGACACGGACCGCCGCTCTTCCCCGCCGCTCTCATCCCACCCACACGGAGGACCGAACATGCCCACCCCCTCGCAGCCTGAGCATCGATCCGCCACCCGCCGGTCGGCGCTCAAGGCAGGCATGGGCTTCGCCCTGGGCGCCGGCCTGCTGGGGGCCGCCCCCGGCGTGGCGGCCGCGAGCGACCGGTCCGTACCGGCCGACGCAGCCGGGAAACCGTCCGCGCGGCTGCTCCAGACCGGCGCCCCGCTGTGCGAGCAGCCCGGTGACTCGGCGAGCGCGCAGGGGCTCGGCTCCGGGGACCTGGCGATCCCGTACTACCGGGAGCACGACAACACCTGGGGCTATGTGTTCGGCGACGCCTTCGGCGGAATCGCCCAGGCCGACCCGTACCTGGGCTCCCCGGTGATCCTGAACCAGGCGGGCTTCGACGCCTCCGGCGCGTCGCCGATCTCGTTCTCCTGGGCGATGCCGACCGGCGGCGCCGCCAACCAGTGCTTCGACTACGCGCACTGGGCGGACAACGGGCACGGCTTCGAGATCTCCCGCATCCCCAACGACTGCATCGAGTTCGGCGGCCGGACCTACATCCAGTACACGTCCGTGGCCCTGTGGGAGAACATCCCGGCCGGTTACGACGGTTCGCTGATGTCGGGCGTCGCGTACTCGGACGACTACGGCGTCACCTGGCAGGACTACCCGTACCACTGGGCCGGCGACACCCAGGGCTCGAACCAGTCCATGTACGGGATGTGGTCGTTCGCGGGCATCGACCCCGACGGCTGGCTGTACATCTTCTCCAAGCGCTGGAACGGCACGCATGCGAACACCGCCGACGGCGGGGCGATCCAGCTGTTCCGCATCCGGCCAGAGGAGTTCCGCGCGGGCAACTTCGGCGCCCAGGAGAACTGGGCCTTCCTGGACGGCCGTTGGCAGTGGACCACGGCGGTCGGCCCGTCGATCATGCTGTCCGGGAACAAGATCGGGGAGTTCTCCGTGAAGCGGATCGGTAGCACGTACTGCATGAGCTACTTCGACGTCGACGACTACTCGATCTGCACCCGCACCGCCGCCCGCCCCGACGCCGTATGGACTGCCCCCAAGCCCCAGATCGTCGGCGACGGCCTCCCGCCCCACCACTGGGGCAAGCCCCAACTCCCATTCCTGTACGGCGGATACATCCACCCGGGCAGCGCGAGCGCATCGTCCCTGACCCTGATCGCCTCGCAGTGGCAGTCCGTGAACCACGGAAAGACGCCCTACCGAGTCCTCCAGTACGACGGCATCCAGCCCTGACGCGCAGGGCGCCGCGCACGTAACGGCCACACCGGTTCACCAGGCACATCGGGGCGTCACCGAGCACCACGGTGGCGCCCCGAGCCATATGCCGCCTTCGCCCGCCACACCTCCGCCCGCTACGCCTTCGCCGCGCACTCCGCCCAGAGCAGCTTCCCGCCCTGCCCGGGCAGCCCGCCGCCGCGCATGGGGTACGCACCCCAGCACTCCGCGTAGAGCGTGACGAGATACAGCCCGCGCCAGCGTTCGGCCAGTTCCTCCGGCGCCTGGGGGCCGCCCCACCGGAACGGTGCCGGGATGTGCGGATCGCTGTCCCACACGCTCATCCGTACGCGGCTGCGCCCGGCATCGCGCAGCCGGAGCGAGTACGGCCCCGAGGAGTACAGGTACGCGTTGGTGACCAGCTCACTGGCCAGCAGCTCGGCCACTTCGGTGAGTTCGGGCATGCCGTGCACGCGCAGGACGTTACGGAGGGTGGCGCGGGCGACGCCGGGGGCACGGGGATCCTGCGGGAGTTGGAGGGTGTATGCCCAGGGCGGGGATACCGTGGAAGCGACCATGGAAGTCTCCGTTCACGGAGGGACGTTGGAGGGTGTGCTTCGAGATGCCCGGTGACGAGGCCGCTCCGTCGAGCGGGGTACTTCCGGGCGGGTGGCCTGAGACCGAGACTAGACTCGTGCAAGGATTGTTTTCACCGATCGACCGGAATCCTTGAACTGAACCACTCGTGTGAGTGACCGACCGTCTCAGCCGTATTCCAGGGAGAGTTCGAGATGGCAGGCAGGGCCGCCCCTACCGCGCGACGCACCCGGCTCGGTGCCGAGCTGCGAAAACTGCGGGAACGCGCCGGGATGACCACGACGCAGGCAGCCGACCTTCTCGGCACGAGCTCGGGGCAGCTCAGCAACATAGAAGTGGCACGCTTCGGCGTGAGCGCAGATCGTGTGCGGGTCGCGGCCCACACCTACTCCTGCACTGATCAAGCGCTGGTCGATGCGCTCGTCGCCATGACAGGTGACCGCAAGCGCGGCTGGTGGGAGGAGTACCGGGAAATCCTGCCGCCCAAGCTGCTCGACCTGGCCGAGATCGAACACCACGGCACCGGCCTGCACGCGGCGCACAGCATCCACATTCCCGGGCTGCTCCAGACCGTTGACCACGCCCGGGAGATCTATCGGCAAGCCGTTCCCGAGTTGTCGCCGCCGGAGATCGAGCACCGCGTCTCGTACCGCATCAAACGACAGGAAGTGCTCTACCGGACGACCCCCGTCCCCTACCGGGCCGTCATCCACGAGGCTGCCCTGCGCATGAAGTTCGGCGGTTCGGACATCGCGCGGCACCAGCTCCAGCACCTTCTCAAGGTGAGCGAACTGCCCTGCACGACCATTCGCGTAATCCCTTTCGAGGCCACCTGCTACCCGGGCTCAGGACAGTCCGTCTACTACATGCGGGGACCGGTGCCCGCGCTCGATACCGCGCAACTCGACCAGTCACACGGCCCCGTTTTCATCGACGCGGAGGCCCAACTGACCCAGTACCGCCTGCTGCTCGAACGCCTCGACGCCGCGGCTCTGGACATCGGTCGGTCCCGAGAACTCATCCACAAGGTCGCCCGAGGCCTGTGAAAGGAGCCGAGATGTCTTCGTGCATCTGGCAGAAGTCGTCCTACTGCGCACAGGGCGAGGCATGCATACACGTGGCGGCAGCCGGACCCGGCACGGTCGAACTCACCGAATCCGGCGACCCCACCGGAGCGATACTCCGCACCGCCCCCACCGCCTGGGCCGCCCTCGTACGCACGATCAAGGAGAGCCGCACACGTGACTGACACTCCCGCCCCCGGCATCCCCACCGACCTCACCTGGGTCCGCGCCGCCCCCGAAGGCGAGGAGGGGCCGGGCCCCTGGATCGAGATCGCCTTCGGTCCGGACGAACTGGTCTACCTCCGCGAGACCGGCGACCCCACCAACATCGTCACGACCACCCGGACGAAATGGGTGGCCTTCACCAAGGGCGTCGTGGCGGGCGAGTTCGACCACTTCGCCGAACCCGCCGACTAGCGCCGAGCCCCATCGCTGTGGAGAGCCGATACCCGCCAGACCCGGGCGCCCCGTTCGCGCGCCCGGCGGCGAGGACCCCGAGGGAAATGTCTACGACGCCGCTCGCACGGCGGTCCGCCAGCGTGCCGCGTAGGCCCGGGAGGGGTTCTCGACGAAGATCGCGTGGGCCACGTCGCTTCCGATTTCCTGGGCGATCCGGGGGTTGACCCCTTCCAGGAGGTGACGCATCCCTGGTCCGTCCGCCGACGAGCGGGCCGATGCCACCACGGTGTCGCCGCCGATCAGCACGCGGTCGGCGTGCCCGGCGTCGGCGAGTGCCGCCACGCATTCCATCAGTCGGTGGTCACCGGCGTGATGGGCCCGGGACGGCCCGTCGAACGCCAGGTACGCCCCGGCTTCTGCGGCGCGCAAGTGGACGGCGGAGTCGGGGTAACGGAGCAGGTGGCCGAGGATCACCCGGTGGGCGGGTACGCCATGGTCCGCACAGAGGAGTTGGAGGGTTTCCAGGGCCGCGGTGCCGCCCTCCAGGTGGACGCCGATCGGTGCGCCGGTGGCGTGGTGGGCGGCCGCCGCCGCGGCCATCGTCCGGCGGGCGTGCCCGTCCAGGCGGTGGAAGGCGCCGGCCACCTTGATCAGGCCCGCTCTCACCGGGCCCTGGGTGAGTTCCCGGGTGAAGAGGTCCGCCAACTCGTCGACGCCGTGCGGGAACCAGTCACCTTCGTAGTGTTTCGCCTGATGAAGGCCGGTCGCCGCGATCAGGTGGACACCACTGGCGCGGGAGAGCGCGGGAAGGACGGACAGCTGCCGTCCCATGCCCCAGGGCGTCCACTGCACCAGGGCCTGCCCCCCGGCCTGCGCGAAGGAGTCCAGCTCCCACCGTGCCGCTGCGGTGTCGTCGAGCTCCTCGCCCGGGAGGCGCGGGCTTCGCAGGAACAGGTGGTCGTGGGCGTCGCAGACGCCCAGGTCGCCGGGGGCGATGTCGCCGAGTACGGTCCTGACCGTCTGCCCCGTCATGTGGTCCGTCCTTTCACTCACCGGAGGTCGCTCCGGTTCGCTTCGCGCGGGGCCGCGTCCTCCAGCGCCGCGGCGGCGACCCGCAGGCCGGCCAGCGCCTTGGGAACGCCGACGTACGGCGCCAGATGGACGAAGACTTCGACCACCTCCTCGGGCGTCAGGCCCACCCGCAGCGAGGTGACGGCCTGCCCGGCCAGCTGCGGATCGACGCCGCCGAGCGCGGTGAGCGCCGCCAGGTTCGCCAACTGCCGCTCGCGCGGAGAGAGTCCGGGGCGCTGATAGGTACCGCCGAAGAGGACGGTGATCAGCCAGTCGGGAAAGCCCGGAGCCACATCCTCCAACCAGGGGAAGAGCGACTGGGTCGCGGGGTCCTGGAGGGTGTCGAGCGTCCGATAGCCCTCCTCCCGGTCGAGAACGGCAGCGGTCAGCCGCTGGGAGAGAGGCTCGGGGTCGGCAGGTCCGGGATCGGCCATGGTCGGCCTCCTCGTCAGTACGTAACGGGCAGGGCGTTACGACGCTAACAGACGTAACGTCTGAGGCGTTACACTCGGGGCATGGTCGACTCCCCGCACAGCTTCCGCTTCGACTGTGGCGCCACCTGGCTCAACCTGCTTGCCACGCGGGGCCGCACGTTCAGCAGCCACCCGATCGAACGCCTCGACTCGGCGGAGCGGCTGGCGGAATGGCTCGGGACGAGCGAGCTGGCGCCGCACCGCAGGCCCACACACGCCGACCTGGAACGCACTTGGCAGCTGCGGGAGTGCCTGCGTGCCCTGGCCCTCGCCACCGCCCAGGACCGTACCCCGCCGGACGGAGCGGTCGCGGAGCTGGGTGACTTCCTCGCCGCCGACGACCCGGTGGAACTCACCGGCGGCGACCGCCTGCGCCGCAGCTCGCCGGAGACCGTCGGCGAAGCCCTCGTCCGCATCGCGCGGCAGGCCGCGGACCACTTGACCGGCACGGACCGGGCCGGGCTCAAGGTGTGCCCCGAAGACGACTGCCGTGGCGTGTTCACCGACCCCGCCGGCCGTCGCCGGTGGTGCCCCTCCCCGTCGTGCGCCAGCCGCGGACGGGTCCGCGCGCACCGCGCCCGGCTAGCGGCACCCAAGCGTCAGGGCGCGGAACCCTGAGGTCCCGCCGGGACCGGCTCACCCGGCGTATACGCCCGGTCCACATTGAGCCGGGCAGCGCCTACGGCGTCCCGAGGATCGCCTGAACCCGCCGGCTGAACCCGCCGGCCGGGGCCTGGCCTCACCGCCGAGGAGGAGCGCCGGCCCCCGCCCAGGCGCGGGCGAACCGTTCGTGAGCGGGCGGCGGAACGGCGGCGGCGGCCGGAGCCGCCGGGGCAGGACGGGGTGCCTTCGCGGCGGTGAGCTCCTTGCGGACGGCGCGATGGTGGTCGAGGGTCCAGGTGTTCCAGCGGCGTACGGTGCGGTCGGCCGGGCGGTCGAGGGCGTGCAGCTGGAGGTGGAGGGCCGCCGCGTCGCGGCCGACGCCGAGGGCCGCCGCCACCTCGTCCACCAGGGCCGGGACGCTGAAGAGCGGGTTGGACTCGTACTGGCCCGGCGGGACCGGGGTGGTTGCCGAGCGGTCCGCCAGGGCGCGCAGGGCGGCCAGCAGGTCGGCGGGGACGGTGGCGGGGGCCTCGGCGGCCCCGGCGCGGGCTTCGGTGGCGGACTCCGTGAGCCGGTCGAGCAGCGAGCGGGCGCCCTCCGCGACCGGGTCGCCCACCGGCCGCTCGGTGAACGCCCAGATGAGGGCGGTGACGGCGGCCCGTATGCCGTCGGCGTCCTGCGGGGGTTCCGCCAGGTGTCCGGTGAGCAGGGCGGTGGCCCAGGCCGTGGGCAGGTCGTGGTCCCTGGCCAGCGCGGCGGCATGGCTGCCGTCGTCGGCGTACGGGGTGACCGCGAGCCGGGCGCACCATTCGGCGGCCATCCGGCCCGCCGCGGCGGTCATCCCGCCGGGGGCCCAGAGGTCCGCCGGATCGGCGGGGACGGCGGCGGCGAGCACGGCGCGCCGGCCCTCGGGGCGGAGGTCCGTCCGCGCGACGTCGTACCGGTGGATCAGGTCCCGGTCGGCCTTGTACGGCTTGGCGCGGCACAGCTTGAGGTGGACCGCGTAGTCGTCGCTGCCGGCGAAGCCGTCGAGGACCAGCGCGGCGATGGCGCGCGGCACCCCCGTACGCCACCGGAACAGGTCCACGGCCTCCTCGGGCACCGGCAGCGGACCGCGCTCGGCGAGCAGGGCCAGCAGCCGGGGCAGTCTTGTCGTGTCGTCGCCCTCGACGGTGCGGGTCCCGCACTCCTCGGCATCGGCGGGCGCCGGGTCGGCGGCCCGCTGGAGGAAGGGGACGAGGTCGCTGCGGACCGGGCCGGAGGCCACCGGGACACCGGACGAGCGGAGCTCGGCGATCCGGGGCTCCGGGGCGCGGCCGGTGCGCCAGGTGGTGCCGGGCTCCGCGAACGGCTGGCGGCTCCACACGCCGAGCAGCGCGGTGAGCGCCCGCCGGTGCTCATCCGGGGTGGCGGCGACGGCGGCGCGCCAGGCCACGGCGTCGATCCGGCCGGTCAGCACCGCCCATTCGGAGGGCGGGGCCGGCAGCGCCAGCACCCGTACCTCGTCGTCGATCTCGCCGCGCAGATACCGGCCGTCGGCGGCGACCGCGGTGAGGACGGCGGGCTGCGGCTGCGGCGGCCGCTCCTCGTACCCCCGCAGCTGGGGCAGCAGGCCGTGCAGGGCCGGGACGAGCCGGGTGTCGGGCTCCGGGTCGGGCAGCTCGACGACCGGTCCGGAGCGCATGACGGCCACCCGGTGCGACAGCTCGCGGCGGCGGCGCAGCACATCGGCGGCGAGCCGGGCCGCGCGGTCGAGGCCCTGCCGGATCCGGGGATCGGTCACCCCGGGCAGCGCGTCCTCGGCGCCGCACGACAGCAGCTCGCGCACGGCCCCGTCGGTGACCGCGCGGAGTACGCCGGAGGAGGGCTCGTCGCGCGGGGTGAGGAAGTGCCAGAACGCGGGTGGCGGCACGGGCCCGGCCTGCTCACCGAGGGTGGTCCGGACCGGCCCGGTGCGGTGGCTGCCGGGGAAGCCCCGGACCTGCCAGAGCAGCGAGTTGTCCTCGGCGGCGTGGCAGCGGACCGTGGTGCTGCCGACCACGACGGTGTCCGCACCGCCGGCCGGAAGGCCGAGGATGCCCCACGGGCGGCGGCCCCAGGTGGTGGTGCGGTAGGACGCGGTGCGGCCGTCGACGGACTCCAGCTCGAACTCGCGGGGCGAGGGACCGGCGTACGGGGTGCGGTGGTCGACCCGGCAGCCGGTGAGCCGGCCGTCCTGGCCGAGCGGGGACGGCGGGGCGCCGGGCGGGAGTTCGGCGAGGATCCGGTGGTCGGGGAAGGGCCTGGTGCCGTCCGGGCCCGAGTCGGGGGTGTGGAAGCCGGGCAGCGGGTGGTCGGCGGTGGGTGCGCCGGTGGCGGGGTCCACACGGAGCCACCCGCCGCCGCGGTCCTCGCTGAACACCGTGGTGCTCCAGAGGTACTGACCGTCGTACATCTGGTAGTCGCGGTGGCCGATCCCTCCGGTGCCGCCGGGCCGCAGGATCTTCTCGCCGTCGAACCGGCCGCCGCCGTCCGGGGTCTGGAACTGATAGCCGAGGCCGCCCCGGATACTGCCGCCGTAGGGGCGCAGCCCGTAGGACTCCTCCGGCATGAAGATGTCGGCGGGGCTGCCCGACCAGTACGCCGCCGTGTCGGGTGCATTGCTCTCGCCCGTGCCCGCTCCGGACCAGGCGACGAGGAACTGGCCGCCGACCCAGTGCACCGTGGGCGGCCCGGCGCCATCCGGCAGCTCCAGGGTGTGCTCGCCGCGCCGGCCCGCGTGGTCGACGGCGAACGCGCGGGTCTCCCCGTACAGGGTGAGCACCGGCCAGGTGCTGGTGACGTACACCGTCTCGTCCGGCCGGAATTCGGCGAGGGCCTCCTCCATGGCGGGCCAGCCCAGCTCCTCGGGCAGCCCGGCACGCAGGGCGCGGGCCAGCGGGCCGGTGAGGTCCAGCGCGTCGAGCGCCTCCTCGATGCCGTCCAGAGCGATGGCGGTGGGCCGGTCGAGGAGGCCGTGCAGCTCGTCCACCGCTTCGTCGGCCGCCGCGAGCCCGCCACCGCGCAGGCTGTCGAGCAGCTTCTCGATCCGGCCGTGCACCTCGGCGGCGATACCCGGATTGTGCGGAAGGCGGCTGATGGCGGTGCCACCCCGGGAGCGGAGCCCGGCGTGCACCGTGCCTTCGAGCCGGGATCCGAACACGGGGTCGGCGGCGAGGGCCCTGAGGTCGCGCCGCGCCTCCTTGTCCCAGAACTCCAGGGGGACGGTGGCTCCGGGGTCGTGGACGGGGATCCCCTCGGCGAGGCAGACATCGAGCAGATCGGCGTCCAGATGCGGCCACTGGTAGCGGTCCTCGTGGAGCCGGACCGGGGTGCCGTCCTCCTTCAGCAGCGGCGCGAACCGGGCCACCAGCTCGAAGAGCTCGACCGGCATGGCCTGGCGGGTCACCCCGCCGCCGGCGACGGTGCGGTGGGAGTACCGGGTGGCGTACCGGCGCAGCCACTCACCGGGGCCGCCCTCGGGGGCGATCCGGCCGGTCGCGGCGGCGTCGGCGGCCCCGCAGCCGATGAGCAGCCGCAGCCAGGCGGCCGCGTCGTTCTTCGACTCGGGGAACAGGTCGAGCAGGGCGGCGGCCCGGTCGTCGGCCGGCGGGTGGGCGGTGAGCGGGGCGAGCGCCGCGCCGAACAGCCGGTCCGGCACGGCCTTGCCGGGAGCGGACGCGAGCACCTCGCCCAGCACCCGCGCCTCCTCGTCGGTGCCGAGCCCGGCCGCCCGCGCGGAGTCCCTGACCCGGCGGGCCAGATCGGCGGGCAGCTCGCCGGGGGACGCCGCCCAGTCGGCCAGCAGCCGTGTGAACTCGCGGTGCGCGCCGACCGGCCCGTGAACCTCGGTCAGCCAGGCGGGGGCGCCGCTGAGTTCGGTGGCGGGCAGGGCGCCGAACCGGGCGAACAGCCGAACGTTCGCCGACCGCCAGTCGGGGTCGACGGGCAGCCCGTGGGTGCGCTCCGCGGTGCGCGCGTTCCCGTACGCGCGGGCGGCGGAGCGGCGGTGCGTCTCCAGCATCCAGTGCCCGATGGTGTCCCAGAACCATGGCAGATGGGCGGCGGGCAGGCCCCTGGCCAGACGCTCCGTCTCGTCCATGAACCGTCCGGGCTTCTCCCAGGCCCGGTGCCGACCACGGCCGGCCCGCTCCAACGCGTCACGCGCGTCGTCCTCGGCGCCCGGAACACGGGCGCGCGCCCAGTCGACGTACGTCTCGGAGATGCGGTGATTGGCCGGGAGCGGAACGGGAGTTCCGGTGCTGCTGGTCATGTGTACGAGTCTGGCAGGCGGCACTGACAGCGGGCCGGCGCGCTCCGGAGGCCCGGGCGAGGTCGCGCGAGGTCGCGCGAGGCCGGGCGAGGCCGGATGAGGCCTGTGTAGGGTCCCCGCATGCCTGTCTTCCGCGACTTCAACTTCAAGCTCCTGGTCATCGAACAGCTCATGTACGAGGACGAGAAGCTCACCCCGGCCTTCAGCATCGACGAGTGCCTGCGGGCCAAGGGAATCACCGACCCGCAGCTCTACGCGTTCGACAACGATCTCGCGTACACGGTGCTCGACGAGGCCCGCGCCCACTTCGAGGCGCTGGAGATAAGCGAGGAGCTGCTCGCGACCGTGGACACCCTCGTCCTCGACGGAGGGCTCCAGGTCTACTACGAGTGCTCCCCGGTCTGGGACGGCGAGGACGAACTGTTCGACGTGGAATCGCTCGACGACCTCGACCTGCTGCCGAACCTGCGCCGGGTCACCGGCGCCGGGGACTGCGGGATGGGCGTCCCGTTCAAAGAAGAAATCCTCGCCGCCCGGGGCATCGTTTCCGACTGAGGCGGCGTCACCGGCAGGGCGGCCGGCCGCGGCTGTGGCAGGCGTGGCGCCGCCGGTGCCACGTCAGGTAATCGGACGAAGTGTCCGGGCTCGGTGGCGCGGGCATGATCAACGACATGAACGACGGCATGAACGACGAGCCGGGCCGGATCCTCCGCTGGAACTTCTTCATCGGCGGCCACCTGAGTGTGTCGGTCCCCGTACGCCTCGTCGAACGCACCGACCGGGGCCAGCTGGTGTGGATGGAGACCGGCACCCCTATGTGGCGTACGGAACTCCCGAACGGGGCGCACCTCAGGGACATCGCGCCGGACGACCGTCCGCCCGGCGGCTACCCGGTGGTCGCCGACCGCTGGCCGATGGGCAACGCGCTCTTCTACCAGCCGACCGACGCAGCGCACTCGGTGCTCTGGCTCTTCGGCCGCAGACGGAAGTTCCGTGGCTGGTACGTAAACCTGGAGCGCCGGATCCATCGCGGTGACGACATCGACATCACCGACCACGAACTCGACATCAACGTCGCACCCGACCGGAGCTGGCGGTGGAAGGACGAGCAGTCCTTCGCCGACAAGACCGGTCACCCCGTCTACTGGTCGGCTGACGAGGCTTCGGCGATCCGGGACGAGGGCGCCTCGGTGGCCCGGCTCGCCGAGGCCGGAACGTTTCCCTTCGACGGCACCTGGTGCGATTTCCGGCCACCGCCCTCCTGGACCACACCGCCCCGGCCGCCCGTCCCACGCCATCCGCTGCTCTGACCGGCTCCTGCTCCGACCGGGTACGGCGCGCTGACCAGGGCATGTTCAAAATTCTCGGCCAGGGTGGCGGGATGGCAGTCATTGCCCGGGGTCACACCCCGTGATACACAGAGTAACCATACGTATTCGGTCATACATCGATTCGATCCGCTGGTCAGGGCGGTCGGACCGGTCACATGTGCGGGATCCGGGTAAAGAGAGCCGTCAAGCCGTCGTGCGAGAGCAGTTTCATCAGCGAAGATAGAGAGCGACCCGTGCCGTGCGGCAGGGGCATTGAACTACCCAACAGGGGCGGTGACTTACATGATCCTGGCAGCTGAAAAGGGCGACATCACCACCATCATCGGCGGAATCGCCCCGAACTGGGGGCCGTTCGGGACCTTGGGCAACGAGGCCCGCGTAATGATCGAGGTCGTGATGGCCATCGCCATCCTGCTCTGCCTCGGCATCGCGGTATGGGGTGCGGCAAAGCAGCGCATCGGCGCGACGGCACTGCGCGACACGTTCAGCGCCGAGCAGGGCAAGGGGCTGATCGTTGCCGGTCTGACCGGTGTGTTCATCATCGGATCGCTCGGAACCCTCTTCACCATCGTCTATGGAATGGCCGTCTGACCGGCGGTCATCCCACGCCAGGGGCAGTCCCGCCCACCCCCACACCATCCGTCCGTCGTGCCCACCGGCAGAGGTTGCGTCCCCTGATGTCGAGTCATAACACCGCGTCCGCGCGGCATCCCGCACGGCTACCGTCGTACTACCCGGTTCAGGCAACGGTTGAGGGGGCGTACGCGGCATGAGTCTCGGCGACGACAAGGGCTACGGCAACGACTCGGGCCGTACGGACGATGCATACAGCACCATCGGCGGGACGCGCCAGACCCGTACCCGCCTGCCCGACGGCGAGGGCGGCGACGGCTACAACGCCCCCCGCCGCCCGGCCCGTGCTTCCCGCTCGCTCCTCACGATGGCGGGCGTGGTCGTCCTCCTGATCGCGGCCATCGCGTTCGCCAACATGGGCGGAGGGCGCGGAGACGACAAGGACAACGGTTCGGGAAGCTCGGGGAGCAAGCCGGAGGCAGCGTCCACGGCTGCCACCGGGACGAAGCCGGTGACGGGGAAGAACGGCACGATTCCGTCGGGGTTCGCGCATGACGAGCAGGGGGCGCAGAGCGCGGCGGCGAACTACGCTGTGGCGCTCGGCTCGGCCGACATGTTCGACAAGACCCGCCGTCGCACGGTCGTCACGGCCGTCTACGCGCCCGAGGTCGCCGCTGCCCGTCAGGGCGATCTGGACAAGGTGTACTCCGGCCAGGACTTCCTCACCAGCATCGGGCTGAACGCTGACGGCAGCGCACCGACGGGCCTGACCTTCATCTCACGCTCCAACCCGGCCGGCACCAAGACCGTGAAATTCAACGGCGACTCCGCGAGCATCGCCGTTTGGTACTCAGCCCTGTTCGGACTGGCCGGCGAGGGTTCCAAGAACCCGGTCTCCGAGAGCTGGTACACCAACACCTTCGAACTGGTCTGGATCGACGGGAACTGGAAGATCACCGATTTCACGCAGAAGGACGGCCCCACACCTGTCGGCCGTGACCAGGCTGCTTCCCCCGCGGAAGAAATGGCCAACGCCGTGGAACAGTTCGGAGGGTTCACCTATGCCCGCTAAACGATCCAGCCGAGCCCTTTCAGTAGCTGCGGCGACATCCGGCCTGCAGGTCGCGCTCGTGCTGCTGGCCGGCCGCGCGTTCGCCGCGCCCTCTCCCAGCCCAACGCCCAGCGAGAGCAACAATGCGTGTGACTTGATCCGTGGTCCCGCCAAGGACTACTGCGAAAACGGCGACGCAGCCCCCAAGACCAACATCTCCCCCTCCGTCGACAGCTCCCTCGACCCCCTCTCCTCCCTCGCCCGCGGCTGCGCCGACGCCGCCGCATGGATCGTCGGAAAGCTCAGCGAGGCCGTGAAGGGCACCGCCAACGTCGACTTCACGAACACCAAGTTCCTCCAGCAGTACGCAATCGTCTTCGCCGCCTCCACCGTCCTGACGCTCCTCCTGTGGCTGCTCGCCGTCGCCAAGCGGGCGATCCGCGGCGTGCCGCTGACCACCGCGATCTCCGAGGCCATCGGGTTCCTGTGGCTGACGGTCCTCGCCTCCGCGTTCACCCCGCTGATCCTCTACACGATCGTCTCCGCGACCGACGGCGTCACCGAGGTCGTCGCCTCCTCCTCCGGCGGGCAGACCGACGTGTTCTTCGGGTCGTTCGCCGAAGCCCTCAAGAAGGGCTCCGACATCGGCGGCGGGCCGATCATGCTGATCGTCGTCTCGCTCGTCTCGATCCTCGCCGCGGGTGTCCTCTGGCTGGAGCTCGTCATCCGGGCCGCCCTGCTCTACGTGGGCGCCCTGCTCGGCACCGTCGTCTACGCCGGGCTCGTCGACAAGAACATGTGGGGCCACGTCCGACGCTGGGCGGGCATCATGATCGCGGTGATCATGGTGAAGCCGGTCATCGTCGTCGTGCTCGGCCTGGCCGGCGCGCTCTCCCAGAACGACGGGCCGAACGCGTTCTCCGCCGTCGTCTCCGGCCTCGCCATCATCCTGCTGGCGATCTTCGCCTCCGCGATGATCTACCGCTTCGTCCCCGGCTTCGGCGACGAGATCCAGGGCGCCCGCACCAACCGCAAGGCGGCCACCGACGGCTCCCAGGCCGCCGCGCTGATCAGCTCGCCCGCCGCCCTCGTCTCCCAGGGCATCAAGACCCACAGCAGCCGCAGCGGCCAGAACAGCGGCGACGGAGGCAACGGCGGCGGCCGTCCCGCCAACGCGATCAGCGGCGGAGTCGCCGCGCACAGCTCCCGCAACTCCGGTGGAAGCGGAGCAGGCGGCGGATCTGTCCCCTCCGCCGCACCTCCGCCGCGCAGCGGATCCGGGCCGACGTCCGGCACCCCGCACGGCAGCCGCTCCCACCGAGGTGGCGGATCAGGCAGTTCAGGTAACAACAGCACGGGAGGTGGAGGGCGTTGACGACTCCGTCCCACACGATCGCGCCCCGCCGTACGTATCTCATCGGCCGGGCCCGGCCGAACGCGATCGTCGGCAAGAACCGCGAGACCGGCGAGATCGCGCTGATCATCGCCGGCGCGTTCCTCGGCATGGTGAGCGGACTGGCCGTCCCCTACCTCGGCCCGCGGATCATGCTGCTCGTGGGCTTCCCCATCCTCGCCCTGGCGATCGTGTACCTCCCGTACAAGCACCGCACCTTCTACAAATGGTTTGAGATCAACCGCAGCTACAAGCGCTCCCTGCGCCGCGGTACGGCCTACCGTTCCGCCGCCATGGAGGCGGGCGTCGGCGTCGACGGGCGTGAGGTCGAGATCGGCCCGCCCCCCGGCATCGGCCGGATCAACTGGCTCGCCGCCCCCTTCGGCCCGGACGAGATCGCCGTACTCCTGCACGCCGACCGGCGCACCGTCACCGCCGCGATCGAGATCGAGGGCCCCGGCGTCGGTCTCCGCGACAGCGAGGACCAGGAAGCTCTCGTCGACCGGTTCGGCACGTTGCTGAAGCACGTCGCCAACGGCGACGGCTTCGTGACCCGCATCCAGATGCTGGCCCGCACCCTGCCCGCCGACCCCGACGCGCACGCCAAGGACGTCGCCCAGCGCGGCGACAAGGCCTCCCCCGGCTGGCTCCAGGAGTCCTACGACCAGCTCCAGTCCATGGTCTCCACCTCCAGCGAGCAGCACCGCGCCTACCTCGTGGCCTGCATGCACTACACCCGCGAGCTGGCCGCCGAAGCCAACGCCATGGCCCGCGCCGCCCGCCCCGAGTCCGGCCGCAGGCTCGACCGGGACGCCGGCCTCGCCGTCGTCATGGCGCGCGAGCTCACCGACATCTGCGCCCGCCTCGCCGAGGCCGACATCCGGGTCCGCCAGCCGCTCGGCCAGAGCCGCCTCGCCTCCCTCGTCCACTCGATGTACGACCCCGACCACCCCATCGACCACATCCAGGCCATGACCAAGCGCAACGCCTGGCCGGCCGAGCTGGACGCGGTCGAGCCGACATATCTCCAGGCCAAGACCCGCGAGTCGGTCACCCGCGCCCCCTGGTGCCACTCCACGGCCTGGGTGAAGGAGTGGCCGATGACCCCCGTCGGCGTCAACTTCCTCGCCCCGCTCCTCGTCCACACCCCCGATGTGATCCGTACGGTCGCGGTCTGCATGGACCTGGAACCCACCGAGGTCGCCATCGAGCGGATGCTCACCGAGAAGACGAACGACGAGGCGGAAGCCAGCCGTCAGGCCAAGATGAACCGCACCGTCGACCCGCGCGACATCGCCGCCCACGGCCGTCTCGACCAGCGGGGTGAAGACCTCGCGAGCGGCGCGGCCGGGGTGAACCTGGTGGGGTACATCACCGTGTCGTCGCGCTCGCCGGAGGCACTGGCCCGCGACAAGCGGACGATCCGGGCCTCGGCCGGCAAGTCGTACCTCAAGCTGGAGTGGTGCGACCGCGAGCACCACCGCGCCTTCGTGAACACCCTGCCGTTCGCCACCGGCATCCGCCGCTAGCCGCACAGCACAGCGCGGCACAAGCACAAGCACAAGCACAGCAACCGAGAACCAAGAACCAAGAGAACCGAGAGAACCGAAAGGGAGGTCGGTCACGCCATGCGAGACCCGCTGTCCGCGCTGTCGGACGCCTTCACCGCCTTCCTCTTCGGGAAGGTGGAGACGACCAGGCTGCCCGTCCGCACGTCGACCGGACAGGCCCAGGCCGTCTACCTGCCCACCGCGGCCCCCGGCCTCGGCGACTCCGGCGTGATCATCGGCCGCGAGGTCTACTCCGGCAAGGGCTACATCTACGACCCCTTCCAGCTGTACGGACAGCAGCTGCCGGCCCCGCACTGGCTGGTGCTCGGCGAGTCGGGCAACGGCAAGTCCGCGCTGGAGAAGACGTACGTGCTGCGCCAGCTCCGCTTCCGCGACCGCCAGGTCGTCGTGCTGGACGCCCAGGGCGAGGACGGCGTCGGCGAATGGAACCTCATCGCCCAGGAGCTCGGCCTCACCCCGATCCGCCTCGACCCGACCTCCGCGCTCAACGGCGGCATCCGGCTCAACCCGCTCGACCCCGCGATCACCACCACCGGCCAGCTCGCCCTGCTCCGCACGATCATCGAGGTCGCGATGGGGCACGGCCTGGACGAGCGGTCCGGCTTCGCGCTGAAGGTCGCCCACGCCTACGTCAACGAGACGATCACCGACCGGCAGCCGGTCCTCACCGACATCGTCGACCAGCTCCGCCACCCGGAGCCCGAGTCCGCCGAGGCGATGAACGTCGACATAGACGACGTACGGGCCTGGGGCCTGGACGTCGCCCTCGTCCTGGACCGGCTGGTCGACGGTGACCTGCGCGGCATGTTCGACGGGCCGACCAGCTTCGGCATCGACCTCGACGCCCCGCTGATCGTCTTCGACCTCTCGCACATCGACCGGAACTCGATCGCGATGCCGATCCTGATGGCGATCGTCGGCGTCTGGCTGGAGCACACCTGGATCAGGCCCGACCGGAAGAAGCGCATCTTCCTGGTGGAAGAGGCCTGGCACATCATCAACTCACCCTTCGTGGCCCAGCTCTTCCAGCGCCTGCTGAAGTTCGGGCGCCGCCTCGGCCTGTCGTTCGTGGCCGTCGTCCACCACCTCAGTGACGTCGTCGACGGAGCGGCGGCGCGGGAGGCCGCGGCGATCCTCAAGATGGCGTCGACCCGCACGATCTACGCCCAGAAGGCCGACGAGGCCAGAGCGACGGGGCGCGTGCTCGGCCTGCCCCGGTGGGCGGTCGAGATCATCCCGACGCTCACCCCAGGCATCGCGGTCTGGGACGTCAACGGCAACGTCCAGGTGGTCAAACACCTGATCACCGAGGCGGAACGCCCGCTGGTCTTCACCGACCGCGCGATGACCGAGTCCTCCGCCGGCGACCCCCTGCCCGAGGACGTACGCGCCGCGGACCTGGAGGCGGAGCAGCGCGCGGCCCGGATCGAGCACCAGCAACGGCTGAACGAGTCGTCCGAGTCAACGGTGGCATGACATGGCGGGGCGCGCTGATCAACGTACCGGCGGCAACGGCGGCGGCACCGGCGGTGGCATCCCCGACGGCATGCTCATCGGCCTGCTGGCCCTCCTGCTCGGGCTGACGCTGCTGGTGTGGACGGCCACCGGCCTGGCCGGACTGTTCGCGCACGGCGCCTGGCCGGAGGGGGTCACGCTCGCCGAGTCGCCGCTGTCGGTGCGCCGGCTCGTCACCGCTCCGCACGACCTCCCGGCCGCCTGGCCGAACACCCCGGCGGGCGAACTCTCCGGGTACGGGCTCTTCTGGGGCCTGTTCATCGGCGAACTGATGGTGCTGCTGGTGCTGACGGTGTTCGTGCTGGGTGTGGTGGCCCGCTGGCGAGCGGTACGGGCCCGGCAGCGGGCCGAGCGCTACGGGGACGGGGCGGACGAGTACGCGTACGAGGACGGGCCCGTACGGGCCCGCCGACGGCAGGGGCCCCGCCGCCGGGCCCGGCGGGACGACACCGCCGTCTCCTTGGAGCACTCCCCGGCCGAGACCGCCCCTCTCCCCAGGACCGAAGCCGGCCCCGTGATCGAAACCGCCCCCGGACCGCGAGCCGAACCCACCACGGCCACCTTGGCCACCACGGCCACCACGGCCACCACCGGAACCGGAACCGAACCCCCCACCGGAACCGAAGCGACCACCGGCCCGCACGCCGAACCCGGCCCCGCCCCCGGCCTCAGCGACCCCGCCCTCCCCCCGCTCCCCTCCCCCCGCGCCCCCGTCGTCTACGGCTCCGCCACCACGCGCCGCCCCACCGCCGTCCAGGCCATCCACGAAGCCGACGGCCCCGCGCTCGTCGTCACCTCCGACCCCACCGTCTGGGCCGAGACCAAGGACGCCCGCGCCAAGCTCGGCCCGGTCCTCGTCTACGACCCGGGCCACCTCTGCGACACCCCGGCCCGCCTGCACTGGTCCCCCACCGCGGGCTGCGAAAAGCCCGACACGGCCGCCGCCCGCTCCGCCGCTCTCCTCGCCCCGGTCCGTCCGCAGGCCCGGATCGACGCGGCGACCGCCGACACGGCGGAAACGCTCCTGCAGTGCTGGCTGCACGCCGCCGCCACAGACGGCCGCCCCTTCCGCCAGGTCCACCGCTGGGCCCTCGGCGGCAGCGCCCACGAACCGGTACGCCTGCTCCGTACCCACCCCAAAGCGGCCTCCGGACTGGCCGGTCTGCTGGAATCGGCACTGACCGCACACCCCGAACGCCGCGAAATGGCACAGGAGCTGACGGTACGGGCCTTCGGCGCACTCTCGTCGGTGCACATCCGCGAGGCCTGCACACCGAACCGGGCCGATTCGCTCGCGCTGGAATCATTCGCGGACGAGGGGGGCACCCTCTATGTGGTGGGTGAGCCGATCGAGGACCCCCGCTCAGGTCCGGGAGCAATGCCCCTGCTCACGGCACTAGCCGCACACGTGGTCGAGCACGGCCGCCGCATGGCCGCACGGTCGGCCGACGGTCGGCTCGACCCGCCGATGACGCTGGTGCTCGACGACATCGCCGCGGTGGCCCCGCTCCCCCGCCTCCCGGAACTGCTGGCGAACGGCCGGGCCACGGGCCTGCCGACCCTGGCCCTCCTCCGCTCGCGGGAACAGGCCCGCGCCCGCTGGCCCCAGGGGGTATGACCCGCCCGCGCCGGGGCGGAGCCACCCACCCGGCGCGCCGTCAGGGGTTGTTCAGGTAGGCGAGTACGGCGAGGACGCGGCGGTTGCCGTCGTCGTCATCGGTGATGCCGAGCTTGCCGAACATGGAGGTGGTGTACTTCCCGATCGCGCTCTCGCTGAGGAAGAGCCGCCTGCCGATGGCCTGGTTGGACAGCCCCTCGGCCATGAGACCGAGCACGGAGTGCTCGCGTTCGGTCAGCCCCTCCAGCCGCCGGTTCGAGGACCCGCTGGAGAGCAGCTTGGCGATGACGGCCGGATCCATCGCGGTCCCGCCACCCGCGACGCGTTCCAGAGCGTCGATGAACTGGTCGGCATCGAACACGCTCTCCTTGAGGAAGTAGCCGATTCCCCCGGCGCCGTCGGCCAACAGCTCGCGGGCATAGAGCTGTTCGACGTACTGGGAGAGGATCAGGACCGGAAGTCCGGGCAGTTCACGGCGCGCGGCCAGGGCTGCCCGCAGGCCCTCGTCCGACTGGGTCGGCGGCATACGGATGTCGACGACGGCCACGTCCGGCCGCCATTCCAGCAGCGCGTCGAGCGTCTCCGGCCCGGTGGTCGCCGTCGCCACCACCTGGTGCCCGTACGCCTCGATCAGGCGGACCATTCCGTCCCGCAGAAGGTAGAGGTCCTCGGCTACAACGATTCGCATGGCACCACTATCCTCGCGCGGGTCGGACCGCCTGCCGGGCTGGTGATCTCCAGGGTGCCGTCGAAGACCGCGAGGCGTTGCCGCAACCCCGCGAGTCCGCCGCCGTCGCCCACGGCGGCCCCGCCCCGGCCGTCGTCCTCGACATCGACGACCAGGCGGGCACCGTCCCGGACCATGCAGATCCGGGCCCGGGCCGCTCGGGCGTGCTTGACCGCGTTGGTCATCAGCTCGGCGATCCCGAAGTAGAGGGCGGACTCGATCGGCGGCTCCGGGCGCAGCCGGAGGTCGGCGGTCACATCGGTTTCGAGCGGGCTGTCCAGGGCGAACGCGCGAACGGCCTCGACCAGCCCCCGGTCGCTCAGCACCGGCGGGTTGATGCCCCGGACCAGTTCACGGAGCTCGGTCAGCGATGTGGCGGCACCCGCCCGTGCCGCCCGCATCAGTGCCCCGGCCTGCTCGGGATCGGTTTCCATCAGCTTCTCCGCCGTCGCCAGGGAGAGCCCGAGCGCGACCAGCCGGGCCTGCGCCCCGTCGTGCAGATCCCGCTCGATCCGGCGGATCTCGGCGGCCTGCGCGACCGTCGTATCGGCACGCTGGGCCGTCAGCTCCGCCACCCGGTCCGCCAGCACCATCGCGGGCGATGCCCGCAGGAAGCGGACGGCCACCGGCTCCACGCACCGCCAGGCGTACGGGGCACCGGCGACCGCCACGGCCAGGCCGGCCACCCCGACGACACGTGCGACGGCCCCGGGCCCGCCGAGCCCGACGACCGCGGCGGCCAGCCCGGCAGGCGGGAGCGACGCGACCACACCCGCGGTGAACGGCACCACGGCCAGGAACCGCAGGTCGCGCCAGTTGGCGGGGTCCTTCCAACGGACCCGCCACTTCAGGTCCATGACAGCATCATGCCTGCTGCGCTCGTAACCGAAGCCGTTCCACCAGTACCCGGTGGACAGCTGCGTCACCGTCCCGGCCTGCCGGTAGCCGGCCGGAACGACGGTGCCGGTCCACCTCTCGACGAGGAAGCGGACCGCACGGCAGACCGGGCGGGAGAGCGTGAACGTCCCCACGCACACCAGCACCACCGGCAACAGCCACGACCACGGGTTCGACGCCCCCCACCGGATGCCCAGCGCCACCGAGGCGGCCCACCCCGCCGGCACCAGCATGCTGACGGCCGCCACGGCACACGCCCGTACGAAACCCACCCCGGCGCGCACCGGCCACGAACCCGTCTGCGTCATGGCTCCTCCTCCGCTTCCCCTTCGGTGTTCCCACTGTGCACCGCGCGGAGCCCGCGACCGCCCCGGTCGGCCGAGGAGTGGGTCTGGCCCCACCCACCCGTGGGCCCAGACGCATACCGGGCCGGCCGATCGCTTCGTAGCGTCGCTGAACATGGAAACCAACAAGCTCACGGCGGACCCGGCAACCGGCAGGGGCACCACGACCGGACCGGCCCTCTTCGACGGCCCCCGCACCCGGGCAGCCCTCGGCACGGCGCGGAACGGCTTCAAGCTCTACGGCGCACTCGGTACCACCGCTCTCCTGGCGGTCGCCGCGGTGGCGGGCAGCGGCCACCCGGTCAACACCTTCATGTGGGTACGGGCGGCGCTGCTGCCCCTGATCGCCGTGCTCCTCCACCGGATGACCGTCTCCGCCTCCCGGGGATCCCGGCGGGCCTTCGAGCGCGTGCGCTCCGTCTCCGTCGTCATGCCGATCGCGATCGTCGGCGTGGACCTGATCCCGGGGGTCTGCCCGCTCTGGTACGCCGTGGTGCAGACCGTCTGCATGCTGCCCGTCGTCCGGGTCGCGTTCCTCACCAGAAGCCCCGAACTGCGCGCCGCCTTCCCCGGAACGCGCTGAGACACACTGCCCCACCCGGCACACGCCGACACCGCACGCCGCGCGCCCCGGCCGCAGGCCCGGGGTCTACGCCTCCCGCTCCACCGCGTACTCGATCTCCCGGGCGGACGGGTCTCCCGGCACGGGCACCGAACGCCCGGTCGCCGAGAATCCGATCCGCCGGTAGAACGCCGCGGCCCTCGGGTTGTCCTCGTGCACATACAGCCGCACGCGCTCGATCCGCGGCGCCGCCAGCGACCAGGCCCAGTCCGTCCCGGCCCGGAACAGCTCCTCGGCCAGACCCGCGCCCCGCGCCCCGGGCCGTACGAACACACCGACCACATGCGCCTGGTGTACGTCGACCGCCTCCCCGAACCGCACTTCCGCGTCCGGTCGCTCGATCAGCACGGTGACCCCGCCGTCCCACCGCCCGTCCGGCGCGACGGCGACGAACTGCCGGACGTCACCGCCGCCGGCCGCGGACGCGCCGAGTGCCCGGTCCTGCCAGAACTCGTCGGAGTGGGCCACGCCCTGTTCGTACGTCTCCAGAAACGCCACCGGCGCGGCCGGATCTTGCAGGGCGGCCAGCCGCAACTCCTTGACCAGGGGCCATTCATCGGCGCGCACGGCTCGAATCACATGTTCCATCCGCCGATCCTGCCCCTGCCACCGGACCCGCGCAAACGATATCAAGGGGGTAAACGCAGAAAAGCCCCGTGTCCACAAGGACACGGGGCTTTCCCGTAAAAGGAGTTCGGCGGCGTCCTACTCTCCCACAGGGTCCCCCCTGCAGTACCATCGGCGCTGAAAGGCTTAGCTTCCGGGTTCGGAATGTAACCGGGCGTTT